>NZ_JYJG01000277.1 GCF_000955955.1 Lentzea aerocolonigenes | reverse complement strand
GGACATCACCACGGCGCGGCCGTTCGTGTCGAACTCGTGCGCCAGCGTCTTCAGGGCCCGGCCACCGGCGGCCCACGCCGCCGTCCAGGTGAGGCACTCCGCCGCACCGTTGCCGCCACGCTCGACCAGGTCGACGCCGATCTCGTCGAGCCAGTCCTGCGACGTCCCGCCCACGCCGGCCAGGAAGGCCTCGTCCCACGTGCGCACCAGCTCGCGGAGCGTGCCCTCGGTCCGCGCCTTCTCGTTGACCGACTTGATCCACGCCTGGCGCTCCTCCTCCGTGAGCACCTCGCCCGTCTCGGGTTCGCGGAATCCCGGCAGGTCGTGCGCCAGGCCACCCGATCCCACGTAGAGCACCCGCTTGTCCGAGAAGAACTCGCCGACGCGGCGTCCCAGCGACGCCGCGCGGCGGAAGGACGCGTGGGGCGGCGAGGCGCAGTTGATGAAGATCGGCAGCACCGGCTTGGCGTCGATCTCGCCGAGCAGGTCGCGCGCCGTGTGGCCGAACGCGTGGTCCAGCGCGGCCTCGTAAGCAGTCGCGATGTCGAAGTCGTGCGACACCAGGTCCGCCACCAGATCGCGGCCCAGCGCGGAAGGCACGTCGTAGGCACCGGACGGACCGGCGACGTCGCCCTGGGCCGTGGCCGACAGCACGACGGCGAACGTCGGCACCACGGCGCGGAACGCACGGCGGTGGTCCGTGCCGAAGAAGACCACGAGCTCCGGGTCGAACTCCGCCACGGCGGCGCGGGCGTCGGCGATCGCCGCGCGCACCGGGCCGTGGGGCGCGCTGGGCAGGGTGATCAGGTGCGAGGAGCAGACCGTCAGGCTATTCGTCACCTGGCCAGTCTACGGCCGCGACACCCGAGTCCACAGTAGACGAACGGCCAGCAACCAGACCGGCACCGGCGGCTCGCCGGACTCCTTCGCGTCCACAGTGGACACTGTTCCGCGCGTGGCCGAACTCCGGCCGAAGCCCACCCCCGCACACTCCAGGCCCGAGCGCCGCGCCACCTCGGACCGGGCGAGCCGGAAACGGTTGCGGCGACGCTGAAACAGGGTTCGCGGACGGTGCCGGTATCCGGGATGTGGGAAGGGTCACCCGGTTCGCACGTGGGCGACGCGTCCGGGCCGGGGCAGTGGCGCGATCCCGGTGCCGACCCGCTCACCACCATAAGGCCTGGTCAGGTCAAGATCTCAGCCGAGGCCGACGACGTGGCGAGCGGTGCGGAGGTTCGCGTGAGCCCGCGAGAAGCAGCCTGACCTGGCCTGAACCAGTGCTGAGTGAGTGCGATGTCGGGCGGTGGGGGAAGATACTCGTCATGACCACCGCCGACAACGGTTTCGCCGACCTGGGGCTCAGGCCCGACATCCTCAACGCTCTCACGACCCTGGGCTACGAGGAGCCGACGCCGATCCAGAGTGAAGCGATCCCGCCGCTGCTCGCGGGCAACGACCTGCTCGGGCAGGCCGCCACGGGCACGGGCAAGACGGCGGCGTTCGCGTTGCCCCTGCTCGAACGCATCGCCGACCGGATCGGCAAGGCCGAGAAGCCGCTCGCCCTCGTGCTCGCGCCGACCCGTGAGCTGGCGGTGCAGGTGTCCGAAGCGGTGCACCGCTACGGCCGCCACATGGGCGCCCGTGTGCTGCCCATCTACGGCGGCCAGCCCATCGGCCGCCAGCTGCGTGAGCTGTCCCGCGGCGTCGACGTGGTGGTCGCGACCCCTGGCCGCGCGATCGACCACCTGCAGCGCGGCACGTTGCAGCTCAGCGACCTGCGCATGGTCGTGCTCGACGAGGCCGACGAGATGCTCGACATGGGCTTCGCGGAGGACATCGACGCGATCCTCGCCGAGGCGCCCGCCGAGCGGCAGACGGTGCTGTTCTCGGCCACGATGCCGCCGCGCATCAACCGCATGGCCAAGAGCCACCTGCGCGAGCCGGTGCTGATCCAGATCGAGCGCGAGAAGACCGAGCCGGGTGAGGCTCCGCGCGTCCGGCAGACCGCGTACCTGGTGCGCCGCGAGCACAAGCCCGCCGCGCTCGGCCGCGTCCTGGACGTCGAGTCGCCGACCGCCGCCGTCGTCTTCTGCCGCACGCGTGACGAGGTCGACCAGCTCACCGAAACGCTGAACGGCCGCGGCTACCGCGCCGAGTCGCTGCACGGCGGCATCAGCCAGGAGCAGCGCGACCGCGTGATGGCCCGCCTGCGCGGCGGCACCGCCGACCTGCTGGTGGCCACCGACGTCGCGGCCCGCGGCCTCGACATCGAGCAGCTCACGCACGTCGTCAACTACAACGTGCCGTCCGCCCCCGAGGCGTACACGCACCGCATCGGCCGCGTGGGCCGCGCCGGCCGTGAGGGCGTCGCGATCACCCTGGTCGAGCCGCGCGAGAACTCGATGCTCAAGACCATCGAGCGCGTCACCAAGACCAAGATCCCGATGGAGAAGGTCCCGACGGTCGCCGACCTGCGCGCCCGCCAGCTGGAGCTGACCCGCTCGTCGCTGCAGGAGTCGTTGATGGAGGACGACCTCAGCCGCTTCCGCGTGGTCGTCGAGACCCTGGCCGACGAGTTCGACGTCATGGACATCGCCCTCGCCGCCGTGAAGCTGGCACACGAGGCCTCCGGTGCCGCCGCCGACGAGGAGGAGATCCCGGAGGTCCGCCCGCGCGAGGACCGCCCGCGCCGCGACGGCGCGCCCGCCGGCCCCCGCCGCGAGCGCCGTGGCCCGTCCGAGGGCATGACGAGGCTGTTCCTGGGCGCGGGCCGTTCGTCCGGCATCCGCCCGCAGGACATCGTCGGCGCCATCACCGGCGAGACGAACCTGAAGGGCCGCGACATCGGCGCGATCGAGATCGCGGACCGCTTCTCGCTCGTCGAGGTGCCCGGCGAGGCGGCGAACGACGTGATCGACCAGCTGCGCGACGCCACCATCAAGGGCAAGCGCATCACGATCCGCCGCGAACGCCAGCCCCGCTAGCGTTTCCGCGCCTCGATCAGGAACCTGGTCGAGGCGCAGACGAACTCGCCGTGCTCCTGGATGTGCGCGTGCATGTCCAGGAGCCGGTCGCGGTACGCCTCGACGGTGAAGCCCGGCACGGTCCACAGCACCTTGCGCAGGAAGTGCACCACCGCACCGACGTCGAAGAACGCCACGCGCAACTCCGCCGGCTCCAGCCGCAGCACCTCAAGTCCAGCGGCCTCGGCTTCCTCCTGTGCCCGCGTGGTGCTGCGAGCGTCACTCACCGGCTGCGGACCCATCATGAAATCCGTGAGCCCCCGATTCGTCCCGGCACCGATCTGCTGCGACAAGTAGGTCCCGCCAGACCGCAGCACCCGCGCGACCTCCGCCCACGGCGTCACCACCGGATGCCGGCTGATGACCAGGTCGAACGCACCCGAGCGGAACGGCAGCGGCCCGTCATCCGGCGCCAGCACGACCAACGGCAGGTTCCGGGACGCCACCAACGCGTTGGGCGGCCACGACTCGGTTGCGGCCAGCAGCGGCGGCTGCACGGCAGCGGCAGCCGAAGCCGTCACCTCTCCCCCGCCCGTCTGCAGGTCCAGAGCGGACTCCACGGCAGCCAGCTTCGAGGCGATCAACGACGCATAGCCCCACGGCGGGCGTTCCTCGGTGGCACGGCCGGCGAACCAGGAGAAGTCCCAGCCCTCCAGCGGTACCGCCGCCCCCTCCGCCACCAGGTCTTCGAAGATCCCCATGGGCGACAATGCCACCACAGCCCCGCGGTGCGAGCCACCGGATATCGGCACCCCACCCGCGGCACCTGCCCGCGGCTGCGAGACGCCGCGTCCCTGGTTCGTCTCGCGCACAACTGGGCAGGTGCCGCAGGGGGTTACAACGACCGAACGGCCGCGCGGTTACGCCCGAAGGCGGTAAGCGCGCAGGACCGTTTGGTCGACCGTGTTGCCGTCCGCGTCCGTCGCGACCACGCGTAGTGACACGAAGCCCCCGGCCTTCCCACCAGGGGGAACGAGGGACTTCACCGGCATCCAGTTGGCACCGTCGTCGAAGGACGCGAACGCGTGAAGCTCACGCACGGTGGTCTGGCCCGCCCCGGACTGACGCGACGCGGTGAACTTCACCGGCATCGGCGCGCCGGCCTTCCAGCTGTTCCGCAGGTCGACCGGCAACGTGTAGTCGACCTCCAGCAGCGGCAACCGACCATCCGCGGCGGCGGAGAACTCCCACGACGTGTGCACGTTGGTCGACAACGCCGACGTGTCCCGAGCCGCGTCCAGCACCAGCTGATAGCGACCATCGCGCACAGGCGCGTAGAACGAGCCCTGGCGGACGTCCGCCCAGCCCACCGACTCGCCGGAGTGCTTCAGCTCGACGGACCCGTAACCGGAGTACTGCCAGTTCTCCACCCAGCCCGACCCGCCGAACGGCGAGATCCGGGTGTTGATCATGTCGCCGGACCGGTCCACGCCACCGCCCTGCGACCAGGTCACCAGATGTGGACGACCGAGCCGGGGCGACGAGACCGCGCGGAGGTTCGAGCGCTCGTAGTGCTTGCCCGCCACGAAGGTCACGGGTTCGAGGTCGGCCCACGACGTGGCGCTGTTGCGGTCGAAGCCTTCCTGGAACCAGTCGCCCGGCGTGAAGTACTCGGTGCGCTGCGCGGGTGCGGTGAGCCGCTCGTCCAACGTGCCGAAGCTCCCGTTGAGCACCCCGTTCTGCAGCGGGTAGTTCCGCTGCGTCACGTACCCGTCGCCATTGGACGTGTGGTACCTGGCCTTGACCTCAGCGAGCTCGGAACGACGGATGTGCTGCACACCCGAAGGCAACGCACCCTTGTCCCGCAGGGACAACACGTACGCCACCGGCGATCCGGTGATGGCGCGCAACGTCAAACGAGCAGGCGTCGTCGTCACGTGGTGTTCCGCCACGGTGATCACCGGGATGGCGGTCTGCCCGAACCCGAACGGCACCGGGCCGGCCCACAGCACCGCGACCGCTCCGGCGTCGGCCATCGCCTGGGCGGCGGCGTTGACGTCCTCACCGGCAGTGCGGATGAGCGCGAGCTTGCCGCGCACATCGCCACCGCGCTCGGCCACGTCGAGCTGGTGGTCGCCCGCGGGCAAGGTCTTGCTGGCCTCGAAGTAGTTCACCGGGAAACCGCCGACGACCGAGATCAACGGCTGGCCGCCGTTGAGGCCGGAGTCGTAGGTCAGCTCCGGCAGCTTCCCGCCGAACGAGAGGCTGTACAACGGAACCCGCCCGTCGGTCACCGCCGAGACGCCGCTGGTCTTGCCCGGCTTCATCGGCACCTTCAGCTGGGTCTCGCGGTTCCACACGACCGATGACGAGTCAGGTAGCTGGACGCTGATCTGCTTGCCCTGCCGCGCATCCAGCGTCGCGTTCACATCGGCGGCGAGCGAGACACGCCCCGCCACCTCGGTCGCGGAGACCGGGGTGTACCAGGCGTAGTTCGCCGTCTTCTCGTCGATCCGGCCCAGCACCGCGTAGTCGGCGACCGGCAGCCGGGCCGAGCCGGTGCCGTTCTCGACGATGAGCACCGAGGACTCCTGCGTGGACATGTTGACGAGCACGAAGAACTCGTCCAGCGCGGGCTTGCCGTCGCGTCCGGTGACCGACAACGTCAGCGTGTGCCGCTCCTCCTGCACGTACGCGCCGACCGAGGTAGTCACCGAGACACCGTCAGCGGAAGCCGTGACGTGCCCGAAGAACGTGCCGTTGCCCTTGCGCGGATCCAGCACGACGTCCACCGAGGCGGACCCGGCGGCGGGAACGACCACCGACGGCGGAACGGTGAAGTCGGCACCGAGATCGTGGTGCAGTGACAGGGAAACCGGCGACGGGCCGTCGTTGCGGTAGGTGATCGTCTTCGTGAACGTGCGGGTGTGCGGGAACTCCAGCAACCCGAACGACAGGCTGCCGGCGTCCGCCCGCACCTGCTGCGACACCGCGCGGCCCACGTCGAGCAGGCCGGTACCGACGTTCGCGGACGTGTCGGCGATCGGCTTCACCGTCGCCATCAGGTGCGCCTTCAGCTCGGCCGCGGTCCAGGAGGGGTTGCGCTGCGCCAGGATCGCGGCCGCGCCCGCCACGTGCGGTGCCGCCATCGACGTGCCGGTCAGCCGCGCGTGCAGGTCGTCGACGTAGTGGTCCCACAGCGTTCCAGCAGCCCGTGCGGCCACGATGTCCGTGCCCGGCGCGGCGATGTCCGGCTTCACGGCGTAGTCCCCGAGCCGCGGACCGCGCGACGACCACTCCTCGAGCGTGCCGGACTTCAGCAGGTTCGCGACCGCGAGCGCCGAGTCGGCCGACGCGGGTGAGGACACCTTGCGCCGTTCGCCCGCGTTGCCCGCCGCCACGACGAACAACACACCCGTCTCGGCGGTGAGCTGGTTCACCTTGAGCGACAACGGGTCCGTGCCGTCGGACTGGTCACCGCCCAGCGACATGTTCACGACCTTGGCGCCGGCCTCGCGCGCGGCCCAGTCCATGCCGGCCAGGATCGCGCTGTCCAGGCACCACTCGGTCTCGCACACCCTGCCGACCGCGAGCTTCGCGCCCTTCGCGACACCGGAGTACTTCGCGCCGCGCCCGGCGATCGTGGACGCGACGTGCGTGCCGTGGCCGACGTCGTCCTGGATGCCCGCCGGCGTGAAGTCCTTCGACACCGTCACGACGTCCTTGAGCTCCGGGTGGTTCTGGTCGTAACCGGTGTCGAGCACCGCGACCGTGACCCCGCTGCCGTCGAACCCGGCCTGCCACGCGGCAGGCGCGCCGACCATCGGCACGCTCTGGTCCAGCAGGATCTTCGACTTGCCGTCGAGCCACAGCTTTCCGGCACCGCGCGCGGTCGCCCGGCTCTTCCAGCGTTGCTCGGCGTCCTTCTTCGGAACGGCGGCGGCCGCGCGCAAACCGTTGTCCAGCACCGGAATCCGGTCGATCTTGTCGTCGGTGTAGCCGTAGGAGTGCAACGCCGTGACGTCGAAGAAGCGCTTGTCGACGCGATCCTGCCCCACCGCGTCGACGGCGTCCGCGGGCACGACGTACTGGTGGTCGTTCTGCACGTACTGGGCGAACTGCATGCCGGGCCGCCCCTCGACCCCGACGAGCTCGCCCCGCTCGTTCACGACGACCTTGTCACCGCTGATCAGCGTGATGGTCCTGGTCGGCGTGAGCTGAGGTCTCGGTGGTTGTGCGTGCGCCGCCGGGCCGAGCAGCCCGGCGGCGAGCACCGCGACGGATAAACCAGCTACAAGGCGCACTTGTCCTCCCCTGGATGTGAACCTCTCACCCAGAAGACTCCAAACCTCGCAAAAAGGTTGCCTTCGTCATGCCCCGCGGTAGGTGCCGAAACTCCAGCGGTTGCCCTCGGGATCGGCCACGGTGAAGCCGCGCGAGCCGTAGTCCTCGTCCTTCATGCCACGGATCTCGGTCGCCCCGCGCGCCATGCACTGCGCGTAGATCTCGTCCGGCCGATCCGTCACCACGTACACGGAAGCAGCGCCGACGTGGGTCGCCGTGACCTCGCCGACCGAACGCTCGGCGGACCCCAGCATCACGCCGCCGCCCTCGGGCCAGACCATCTCGCAGTGCACGACCTCGCCGTCGGCCTCACCGGGCACGACGAGATGTTCCTTGAACCCGAACGCTTCCACGAGAAACCGGATCGCGGCCGGCGCGTCCTCGTAGGACAGTCCCGGCCAGCAGGTAGGTGCAGGTGTGGTCATGCGAACTACCTTGCGCCCGTACCGCCCTCACTGCCTTGTACGAATGGAAGCTCGGCCGCGATCCACTCCGTCGGGGTCGCGCCGCACAACGCCCGCCAGTCCCGGTTGAAATGCGCCTGGTCGGTGTATCCGCAGGCCACGGCCACTTCGGTCAGCGTAGGCCGGACCTCACCGCGCAACATCCGGTTGGCCCGCTCGAACCGCATCACGCGGCCCATGACCTTGGGCGTCAACCCGTACTCGGCCGCGAACCGTGCACTCAGGTGCTGTCTGCTCCACCCGACCTCGGCCGCGATCTCCCCGACCGGCGCTCCCGAGGAGAGCCGCTGCCACGCCCACGCCACCTCGACCTGCTGCTTGACCGGACGCGTCAGGTGCCCCAAGACGGAATCCAGCTGGGCGAACCTATCCGTCCAGGTTGTCGCGCTCTGCAGCCGTTCGCGCAGCTCGGAGGCCGGCGCGTCCAGCGAGTCGAGCCCGACCGTGGTCGCCGCCAACTCCCCCGCGGGCATGCCGAAGAACGCCCGCATCCCCAACGGCGTGAGCTCGCACTGGACGCCGTGCTGGAACCCGTCGTGCGTGATGATCACGGCCTCGTCGTGCAGGCCGCCGCACAACGTGGCGAACCGGCCCTGCGCCAGGTCGACCGTGCCGTCCATGGTCACGATGAGGGTGAGCGAGCGCGACGGCAGGCCGCGGTGAATGCCGGGTTCGGTGCGCATCCGATACCCGGAGTACCGCGTCACGAACGGCCGCAGCCTCGGGTGCGGCAGACCGACGACGTGCTCGACGTCCACGAACCTGATGCTAAAACAATTCACCCAGCACGAGCAGCCCCGCGCCCACCGGCACCAGGTCGGCGCCGTACGACGTGACGCTCACGTCCACCTCCGGCATCGCCCGCAGGTACAGGCCGGGCGACTGGAGCACCTTCCGTCCACTCAGGACGATCTGGTCGAGGTCCAGCAGCTGCACCAGGTTCGTGACCGCCGCCGCGAGCACCCGCGCCGCCTCGACACCCGTGGCAGCCGCATGCACCGCCTCGACGCACCCACGCCGTCCGCACACGCACAGCGGCCCGTCGAGCTGGATCGTCGTGTGCCCGAACTCGCCCGCCCCGGACCGTGCGCCCCGGTGCACCTCACCGCCGAGCAGCAGACCGACACCCAGACCGGTGCCGACGAAGACCAGTGCGACATCTCGCAGAGGTGTTCGCCAGGCCTCTGCCAGCACGGCGGCGTTGGTGTCCTTGTCCACCACGACCGGCAGCCCGAGCCGTTCCTCGGCCAGCGCCTTCAACGGAACGCGCGACCAGCCCGGCAGACCGTTCGGCGACACCACCCCGTCGCGGTGCTCCAGCGGCCCGGCGATCCCGATGCCGAGCCCGAGCACCTTCTCCTCGACCGAGATCAACGGCTCCAGCGCGTCCAGCACGTCGTCCGGCGTGAACATCGGCGCCAACGGCACCACGGACGCCGACACCACCTCGCCGGTCAGGTCGAGCCGCACCACCCGCAGCTCGTCGCGGTCGACGTAAGCCCCGTACGCGTACGCGCCGTCAGCCCGGAGCTGGAGCGCCATCCGCGGCTTGCCCCGGCCCCCGTCGCGCACCGCTCCGGTCTCCTCCAGCAGGCCGGCCGACATGAGCCGCGCCACGATCTTCGAGATGGCCTGCGGGGTCAGTTTGGTCTGCGCGGCGATGGAAGCCCTGCTCAGAGCCCCTGAGCGAACCAGCCGGAGCACTGTCCGGTCGTTGTGCGAACGCAGCGAGGTGAGGTCCACGTAGCAATTATGCAACAGCGTTGCTTTAATCAACAGCATGACACGAGTCGGACTTCTGGGCTACGGCATCGCGGGCCGCGTCTTCCACGCCCCGCTCATCTCCTCGACGGAGGGCATGGACCTCGTCGCGATCGTCACCGCGAACCCGGAGCGGCAGGCGCAGGCCCGTGCCGCGTACCCGGACGCCAAGATCGTGACCGCGGACGAGCTGTTCGAGATGGACCTCGACCTGATCGTCGTCGGCACCCCGAACCGCACCCACGTCGAGTACGCCCGCAAGGCGATCGACAAGGGCGTGGCGGTCGTCGTGGACAAGCCGTTCGCGCCCACTTCGGCCGAGGCGAAGGATCTCGTGGCCTCAGCGCAAGAGAAGGGCGTGCCGCTCACGGTGTTCCAGAACCGCCGTTGGGACAGCGACTTCCTCACCGTGCGCAAGATCATCGGCCAATTGGGGGACATCCGGCGGTTCGAGTCTCGATACGAGCGCTGGGTGCCGGAGATCTGGGACAACTGGCGCGAGTTCGGCGACCAGGCCGAAGCCGGCGGCCTCCTCTACGACCTCGGCGCGCACCTCGTCGACCAGGCGCTGCAGCTGTTCGGCCCGGTCAGGAGCGTCTACGCGGAACTGGACCTGCGCAGGCCCGGCGCGCAGGTCGACGACGACGTGTTCGTGGCACTGACGCACGAGAACGGCGTCCGCTCGCACCTGTGGGCCAACGCGCACGCGGCGAACCACGGCCCGCGGTTCCGGGTGCTCGGCAGCGAGGGTGCGTTCGTGATCAGCGGCATGGACGAGCAGGAGGACGCGCTCGACGCCGGCCGCCGCCCGACCGACCCGGGCTGGGGCGCGGAAACCCGCACCGGTCAGGTCGGCATCCTCGACGAGACCGCGGAAGTCACCGTGGAACCCGGTGCGTACCAGAACTTCTACGCCGAACTGCAGGCCGGACGCATCCCGGTCGACCCGGCCGGCTCGGTCCACGCGCTCGAGGTCATCGAGGCCGCGTTCACGTCCGCGCGCGAGAACCGGGTGGTGGGGCTGTGAACTCGGAAGAGCTGCTCGCCCAGGAGCGGAAGCTGCAGTTCACCCGCTTCGGCAACGACGTCGCGATCGAGCTCGGCCTGCACCTGCTCGACGCGGCCCGCGAGCAGGGCCTGCCGATCGCGATCTCGGTGCAGCGCAACGGACATCGGCTGTTCCACGCCTCACTGCCCGGTACCGCGCCGGACAACGACAGCTGGCTGGAGCGCAAGGCCCGCGTTGTCGAGCGGTTCGGCCACAGTTCGTTCTACGTTGGCACGACGTTCCGCGAGAAGGGCAAGACGTTCGAGGAGGAGTCCCACCTCGATCCGGCCCTGTACGCGGCGCACGGCGGCGTCTTCCCGGTGATCCTGCGCGGCACCGGCCCGGTCGGCACGGTCGGCGTGTCCGGTTTGCCCCAGGCCGAGGACCACGAGTTCGTCGTCACTCAGCTGGAATCATTCCTGAACGCCCGCGACGCGTAATAGCACGAATAGTCCTTGGTACAAAATCCGGGCCTCACGCCGGAGTTGTACCCAAGGGCGCAATGTTGTATTGATACACACCACTTCGAGTGGTTTTCGACCCACTCGGAGTGGTGTTGTATAGCATCGGAGCATCACTCACCTATGCGCTCAAATGAGTGATCCTACTGGGCCAAACGAGTGCCCTATTCCACTCATGTACGAATAGAGTCGGATCACCCTCCTGCCGAGGCACAGGTCCTTGTGTAGTGCACCAGTTGTACGCTCCGTAGCATCCACAGGCGTAAACCACCCACCCGAATGTCGCCTTTTTGGCCGCTTCACAGCGCTCAATCGCGAGAACTAACGTCCGTTCCGGCTTATCGGATTGGTCCATTGGCGCATTGAGATAGGTGGGTGTGGGTTGTGACTGTGACGGATTCTGACCTCAATGAGGGCCGTCAGCAGCTGAGTTTGGGCACGGCCGCCGCACGTAATCTGGCCACTACCACCAAGTCCGTCCCGCAGATGCAGGGAATCACTTCCCGCTGGCTGCTCAAGGTGCTGCCCTGGGTCCAGGCCGCGGGTGGTGCGTACCGCGTCAACCGCCGGCTCACCTACACGTTGGGCGATGGCCGCGTCTCGTTCACCAACATCGGCGCGGAGATCCGCGTCGTGCCCGCCGAGCTGACCGAGCTGTCGCTGCTCAAGGGCTTCGACGACGAGGCCGTGCTCGCCGCGCTCTCCGGCCGCTTCCAGCAGCAGGAGTTCGGCATCGGCGACCTCATCGTCGAGAAGGGTCGTCCGAAGGACACCGTCGTGCTGATCGCGCACGGCAAGGTCGACAAGATCGGCACCGGCGAGTACGGCGGGGAAACCGTGCTCGGCAACCTGGCCGACGGCGAGTACTTCGGCGAGACCGTCCTGGCCGGGCCGCAGGGCGAGTGGGAGTACACCGCCAAGGCCGTCACCCCGGTCACCGTGCTCACGCTGTCCTGGAACGACTTCCAGGCCCTCAACGGCGAGGCGGGCGGCCTGCGCGCCCACATCCAGCAGGCCTACAACAGCCGCAACAAGCCGCAGAACGACTTCGGCGAGGCCGAGATCGGCATGGCCGCCGGCCACGACGGCGAGCCCGTGCTGCCCGGCACGTTCGTCGACTACGAGCTCTCGCCGCGCGAGTACGAGCTGAGCGTCGCGCAGACCGTGCTGCAGGTCCACAGCCGGGTCGCTGACCTCTACAACAACCCGATGGACCAGGTCGAGCAGCAGTTGCGGCTCACGATCGAAGCCCTGCGCGAGCGCCAGGAGCACGAGATCGTCAACAACCGCTCGTTCGGCCTGCTGCACAACGCGGACCTCAAGCAGCGCATCCACACCCGCTCCGGCCCGCCCACCCCGGACGACTTCGACGAGCTGCTGTCGATCGTGTGGAAGGACCCCGGTTACTTCCTCGCGCACCCGCGCACGATCGCGGCGTTCGGCCGTGAGCTCAACAAGCGCGGCATCTACCCGCAGCACATCGACTTCAACGGCCAGCAGGTGCCGGCGTGGCGCGGCATCCCCGTGCTGCCGTGCAACAAGATCCCGGTCTCGGACACCCGCACGTCGTCGGTGATGCTGATCCGCACCGGCGAGCAGAACCAGGGCGTCATCGGCCTGCACCAGACCGGCATCCCGGACGAGTACCAGCCGGGCCTTTCGGTGCGGTTCATGGGGATCAACGACCAGGCGATCATCAACTACCTGGTCAGCGCCTACTACTCCGCCGCCATCATGGTGCCGGACGCGATCGGTGTCCTCGAGCACGTCGAGCTCGGTCGCGAAGGCTAGCCGAACACAATGGCTACAGCTTCGTTCACCATGCCGGAGTTCTACGTGCCGCACCCGGCACGGATGAACCCGCACCTCGAGCGCGCCCGCGTCCACTCGACACAGTGGGCGCGGGACATGGGGATGCTCGACACCGGGGTGTGGACTCCGGAGATCCTCGCGGGCGACGACTACGGGTTCATGTGCGCGTGGACCCACCCCGACGCGCCCGCGGAGGTCCTGGACCTCATCACGGACTGGTACGTCTGGGTCTTCTACTTCGACGACGAGTTCTTCGAGGAGTTCAAGAAGTCGACGGACGTGGCCGGGGCCAAGGCGTACCTCGACCGGTTGCCGGCGTTCATGCCTCTCAACGGCACGGACCCGTGGCCGGAGCCGGAGAACCCGACCGAACGCGGTCTCGTCGACCTCTGGCAGCGCACGATCCCGCTGATGTCGGAGGACTGGCGGCGCCGCTTCACCACGAGCACCCACAACCTGCTGCTCGAGTGCATGTGGGAGATCAAGAACATGGCGTCCGGCACCGTCGCCAACCCGATCGAGTACATCGAGATGCGCCGCAAGGTCGGCGGCGCACCCTGGTCGGCGAACCTGGTGGAGGTCTCCGAGGCGGCCGAGGTGCCCGCGTCGATCGCGGGCACCCGGCCGTTGCGCGTCCTCTCCGACACGTTCTCCGACGCCATCCACCTGCGCAACGACATCTTCTCGTACGAACGGGAAGTGCAGCGCGAGGGCGAGAACTCCAACGGGGTGCTGGTGTTCGAGAAGTTCTTCGGCCACGACACGCAGACCGCGGTGGAAGCCGTCAACGCGCTGCTGACCTCTCGGCTGCACCAGTTCGAGAACACCGTCTTCACCGAGCTGCCAACGCTTTTCGCCGAGCACGGAATCGACCCGCTGGAGCAGGCGCGGGTGCTCAAGTACGTGAAGGGCTTGCAGGACTGGCAGTCCGGCGGGCACGAGTGGCACCTGCACGCAGGCCGCTACACCAAGGTCGAGGGTGGTGCTGGGAACTCGGCGTTCTTCCGCACGATCCTGCGCGGGCCGACCGGCCTGGGCACGTCCGGAGCGTGGCTGGGGGTGGCTCGTGGTTGAGATCCCGTCGTTCGACATGCCTTTCAGCGCACGGCTTTCCCCGCACGTCGACAAGGTTCGCCGGCACAGCAAGGCCTGGGCTCGGGACGTGGGCCTGCTCGACGGTCAGCTGTGGACCGAGGCGTACTTCGATCAGGCCGACTTCGGTTCGTTCACGCCGTTGGCGCATCCCACGCTGGGGCTGGACGAGCTGAACCAGATCAGCGACATGCACATCTGGGCCTGGTACGTAGCCGACATCTTCTACGACGGCTACTTCCGCACTCGCGATCTCGTTGGCGCGAAAGCGTTCGTCGCCCGGATGCGGTCCATCATGGACAATCCGGCGCAACCCACCTGGACCGTCGCCGAGCGGGCGTTCGCGGATCTGCTCACGCGCGCCCCGCTCGACTCCTGCGACAGGGCGTCGCTGGACGAGTACTTCGACGCCATGCTGTGGGAAGTGCACTGCAACGCCCAGGGGCGGGTGCCCGACCCCGTCGACTTCGTGGAGATGCGGCGCAAGACCATCGCCGCCGACCTGTCCGAACGGCTCGCGACCAGGGTGCACCGGGCCGAGCTGCCGCCGGAGCTGCTGGCGAACTCGACCATGCGGGCACTCGTGGACGCGTTCGCCGACATCACGAGTCTCAAGGCGGACATCGTGGGCTACGACCGCTTCGGCCCGGACACCGGCATCGTCACCAACGCCGTCGAGGTCGTGCGGAGCTTCTTCGACTGCGAGGTGCAGCAGGCGGTGAACATGGTCGCCGACCTGGTCAACGCCCGCATGCGGCAGTTCGCCACGTCCGCCGCCGACGACCTGCCCTACCTCGCCGGCCAGTACCAGCTCACCGCCGACCAGCGCGTGGCGCTCAAGGCGTACGTCGAGTCGCTGAAGTCGTGGCTCGCCGGCGAGCTGATGTGGACGCAGCGCACCGGCAGATACCAGCCCTACCCCACTCCGTCCGTCTCCTCGTTCCACCGGCCTTCCGGACTCGGTACCGCCGCAGTCCTGGTTCGTTAGTCGATAGATTGGATTCGCAGTGACTGTTACCGATCCGGGCCTTGGGGTCGAGGACCAGCAGATGAGCCTGTCGCGGGCCGCTGCGCGCAACCTCGCGACGACCACCAAGTCCGCACCGCAGATGCAGGGGATCTCGCCCCGCTGGCTGCTGCGAATGCTGCCGTGGGTCGAGGCCAAGGGTGGCGCGTTCCGGGTCAACCGGCGCCTCACGTTCGCGATCGGCGACGGCCGGGTCACGTTCACCGCGGTGGGTTCCGAGGTGCGGATCGTGCCGCAGGAGCTCGCGGAGTTCGTGCTGTTGCGCGGGTTCGAGGACGAGGAGGCGCTGACCGCCGTCGCGAACCGCTTCGAGCAGCGCGAGTACCAGCCGGGTGAGGTGATCGCGCAGCGCGGCGAGTCCGTCGACGAGATCATCGTCATCGCGCACGGCAAGGTCACCAAGACCGGCCGCGGCGAGTACGGCGACGACGTGGCGCTGGGCACCATGGCGGACGGCGAGTACATCGGTGACGAGCCGGTGCTGTCCGGCACCGCGAAGGAGTGGAGCTTCACCGCGCGCGCGTTGACGCCGACGACGGCCGTGGTGCTGTCGCGGGCGACGTTCAACCAGCTCAACGGACAGATCGCGCCGATGCGCGAGCACATCGCGCAGCAGCTGGCGAACCCTTCCAACGCGTCGAACAAGCACGGCGAGGCGGAGATCGACATCTCGTCGGGCCACGACGGCGAACCGAGGCTGCCCAGCACGTTCGTCGACTACGAGCTGCGGCCGCGCGAGTACGAACTCTCGGTGGCGCAGACGATTCTGCGCGTCCACACCCGCGTGGCGGACCTCTACAGCCAGCCGATGGACCAGGTCGAGCACCAGTTGCGGCTGACGATCGAGGCCCTGCGCGAGCGGCAGGAGTTCGAGCTGATCAACAACAAGGAGTTCGGCCTGCTCGCCAACGCCGATCTCAAGCAGCGGGTCAGCACCCAGTCCGGCCCGGCGACGCCGGACGACATGGACGAGCTGATCTCGCGGCGCCGCAACACGAAGCTGATCCTGGCGCACCCCAAGGCGATCGCGGCGTTCGGCCGTCAGCTGTCGGCGCGCGGCCTCTACGCGCCGACGGTCGAGGTCGAGGGCAAGCCGCTGCAGTCGTGGCGCGGCATCCCGATCGCACCGTGCGACAAGATCCCGGTGAACAAGAACGGCACGACGTCGATCCTCGCGATGCGTCTGGGCGAGGAGAAGCAGGGTGTCGTCGGTCTGCGCCAGACCGGCATCCCTGACGAGTACGAGCCCGGCCTGAACGTGCGGTTCATGGGCATCGACGAGCACGCGATGCTGAAGTACCTGGTGTCGACGTACTACTCGGCCGCGGTGCTGGTGCCGGACGCGCTGGGCGTGCTGGAGAACGTGGAGATCGGTCTCTAGTCATGACAGCCGAATTCTTTGGCGAAGTGACCGAACCTCTCGCGGCGGGCAGACCCGCCGGCGAGGTGCTGGCGTGGAGCCGGGGGCTCGTCCTCCCGGCTCTGCGCAAGGCCGTCGAACAGCTGCCGCCGTCGATGCGCACGATCGCCGAGTACCACCACGGGTGGCGCGACGAGTACGGCAACCCGGTGCTGGAGAACGGCGGCAAGGCCATCCGTCCCGCGCTGGTGCTGCTGGCGGCCGAGGCTGTGGGCGGGTCCGCTGCTTCCGCCGTCCCGGCGGCGGTCGCGGTGGAGCTCATCCACAACTTCTCGCTGCTGCACGACGACGTGATGGACCGCGACACGACCCGCCGGCACCGGGCCACGGCCTGGACCGTGTTCGGCGTGAACGCGGCGATCCTGGCGGGCGACGCGTTGCAAGCGCTTGCGGTGGACGTCCTCGCGGCGTCCGGGCATCCGCGTGCGCTGGAGGCGATCCGGACGCTGGGCGACGCCACCGTGGAGTTGCTCGACGGTCAGGCGTTCGATCTCGACTTCGAGACGCGCTCGGACGTCGTGGTGTCCGAAGTGGAGCGGATGGCGCGTGGCAAGACCGGCGCTCTGCTCGGCGCGTCAACGGCCTTGGGCGCATTGTTCGGTGACGGCACCGACGAGCAGATCGAGGCCATGCGCGGCTACGGTGCCGAGCTCGGCCTGGCGTTCCAGCACGTGGACGACCTGCTCGGCATCTGGGGCGACCCGGCGGTCACCGGCAAGGCCGCGCACTCGGACCTGATGAGCCGCAAGAAGTCCCTGCCCGTCGTGCACGCGCTGACCGCTGGAATTCCCGGTTCCGCCGAGCTGGCGTCGTTGTACTCCGGCACGCAGGAGATGAACGCGGAAACGCTTGCGCGGGCGGCATCTCTGGTCGATCTGGCCGGTGGCCGGGCGTGGAGCCAGACGCAGGCCGACGAGCTGCACACGCAGGCACTGGTCCATCTCGGCGAGGCCTCTCCCACCGCACGTGCGGCCGTGGAGCTGGGGACCTTGGCTCAACTGGTCACCCACCGAGACCACTGAAAGGTCACCAGATGACGGAACACCCGCCGCGCTCGGTGCTGCTCGCGTCACCCCGGTCGTTCTGCGCCGGGGTCGAGCGTGCCATCGAGATCGTGGAACGACTTCTCGACCAGCGCGGCGGCCCCGTCTACGTGCGCAAGCAGATCGTGCACAACGTCCACGTCGTGCGCTCGTTGGAGGCTCGGGGCGCGGTGTTCGTGGAGGAGCTCTCCGAGGTGCCATTTGGTGCTACAGCGGTGTTCTCCGCGCACGGCGTCTCCCCAGCTGTGCGTGCCGAGGCGGTTTCGCGGTCGCTCGACGTGCTGGACGCGACCTGTCCGCTCGTGACGAAGGTGCACTCCGAGGCCCGGCGGTTCGCCGAGCGCGGGGACACGATCGTGTTGATCGGGCACGCCGGACATGAGGAAGTCGAAGGGACGCTTGGAGAAGCGCCCGACCAGATGGTGCTGGTGGAGACGGTCGAGGACGTCCTCGCGCTGGACATCACCGGACCGGTCTCGTATCTGACGCAGACGACGTTGGCGGTGGACGAGACGGCCGAGGTGGTCGAGGCGCTGCAGCGGAAGTTCCCGCAGCTGCGCGGACCCGGCTCCGACGACATCTGTTACGCGACGACGAACCGGCAGATCGCGATCCGGGACGTGGCCGCGCAGTCGGACCTGGTGCTGGTGGTGGGCTCGAAGAACTCGTCCAACTCGGTGCGGATGGTGGAGCTCGCGGCTCGTGGCGGCACTCCGGCCTACCTGATCGACGACGCCTCGGAGATCGATCCGGCGTGGCTGACCGGGGTCGGGTCCGTGGGTCTGTCGGCGGGTGCGTCGGCTCCGCCCGAGCTGGTGGACGAGGTGGTGTCGGCGTTGCGGGCCTTGGGACCGGTTTCCGTTTCCACGCACACGACCGCCACCGAGACCATCGCCTTCACGTTGCCGCTGGCGGTGCGTCGTGCTGGCTGACATCACCTCGCCCGCGGACGTCCGGGCGCTGCCTTCTGCTTCGCTGGGTCCGCTGGCCTCCGAGATCCGGTCGTTCCTGATCTCCAAGGTGCACCGGACCGGCGGGCATCTCGGCCCGAACCTCGGTGCCGTCGAGCTGACCATCGCCGTGCACCGGGTGTTCTCCTCTCCTGTCGACGTGGTGCTGTTCGACACCGGGCACCAGTCGTACGTGCACAAGATGCTGACCGGGCGTTGCACCGAGTTCGACTCCTTGCGGCAGGCTGGTGGCCTGTCCGGCTATCCGTCCGCGGCCGAGTCGGCGCACGACGTGATCGAGAACTCGCACGCGTCGACCGCACTGTCCTATGCGGACGGTCTGGCCAAGGCGTTCGAGCTGGCCGGTACCGACCGCCGAGTCGTTGCCATCGTGGGCGATGGCGCGCTGACCGGCGGGATGTGCTGGGAGGCGCTGAACAACATCGGCGGCGCGTCTCGTCCTGTTGTCGTGCTGCTGAACGACAACGGCCGCTCCTACGACCCGACTGCCGGTGGGTTCGCGGCTTCCTTGCTGGCAGGCAGGGCTCGCGGCCTGTTCGAGGCTCTGGGTCTTGCCTACATCGGCGAGGTCGACGGTCACGACGTGCACGCCGTCGAGAACGCTCTTTGGGAGGCCAAGGCTCTCGGCCGGCCGGTGGTGGTGCACTGCAAGACCGTGAAGGGCAAGGGGTACGAGGCCGCGGAGACCGAGGAGTCCGATCGCATGCACGCGGTCGGCGCCACCGGTTCGCCCGGCGGCCGGACCTGGACCGACGCGTTCGCCGACGAGATCGTGGAGATCGGTGCCGCGCGTCCTGACGTCGTCTGCCTGACCGCCGCGATGCTGGAACCGGTGGGGCTGCGGCCGTTCTCGCTTCGGTTCCCGGCGCGTGTCTTCGACGTGGGGATCGCCGAGCAGCACGCCGTGACGTCCGCCGCCGGCCTGGCGATGGGCGGGTTGCACCCGGTGGTCGCCATCTACGCGACCTTCCTGTCACGTGCCTTCGACCAGTTGCTGATGGACGTGGCGCTGCACCGGTTACCGGTGACGTTCGTGCTGGACCGGGCCGGCGTCACCGGCCCGGACGGCGCCTCGCACCACGGCGTGTGGGACGCGTCCGTGCTGCCCGTCGTGCCCGGTCTGCGCTTGGCGGCTCCGCGCGATCCCGCCTCCCTGGCTGAACTGCTGCGCGAGGCGGTAGACGTGTCCGACGGCCCGACCGTCGTGCGCTATCCGAAAGCCGCCGTGGGCCCGGACGTGCCCGCGGTGCGGCGGGTGAGCCATTTCGACGTGCTGCGCGAGGTTCCGGACGCCGAGGTGCTGCTCGTCGCGGTGGGTCCTCTCGCCGGTCCATGTCTGGCAGCAGCCGAGGAGCTTGCGTCACATGACGTGCGGGTGAGCGTCGTCGACCCGCGCTGGACCGCTCCCCTGGACCCGCACCTGGTCAAGTACAGCGGCCGGCACAAGCTCGTCCTGGCCGTCGAGGACACCACGTCGACCGGTGCTCTGGGCGCACGACTGGGTCAAGCTCTGGCCGGGTCGTCGACGTACGTGGCTGCTTTCGCTCTGCCGCCGCGGTTTCTGCCACACGACTCGCGCGCACGCATCCTGCGTGCACACGGCCTGGACGCGGCGGGCATCACGACGAGCGTGCTGAAGCGCCTCGGCGTGAAGTGACGTACCAGCCGATCGCGAAAGACACCGCGATCGCACCGGCTCCGACAACCGGCGCTTTGATCTCAGCCGGCAGGTCGAGCGGGCGCATCGCCGTGGCAAGACTCAGCAAGATCGGCCCCTGCACGACGAACGCGACGTAGGCGGACCGCGCCAGCCCCTCGGTGAAGGGACCCTGGCCGGTCAACCTTCGTTGCGCCAGCCCGATCAGCCACAAACTGCCCGCCACCACCAGGATTCCTTCGACCAGCGCGAGTGCGAGTGCCTGCCACGTCCAGCCGCCGAGGAACGGCCCGGTGTTCTCCGCCAGATCCAGCACGCCCAGAAACGCCGCCGCGACGGGAAGAACGACGATCGTCGCGATGACGACGTTGCGGCACATCCGATAGATCTCGTCCGGCACCCGTTCCGCGAGCTTCCGGCCGCCGATCGCGCCGAGCAGGAACATGCCGAGGCACTGCGGCCACCACCACAGGTGCAGGTCGCCGACCTGCCCGCTCCTCGCCGGGAACAGCAGCCTGGTCAGGAACGTCGTGCCCGCGACGAGCATCGTCATGCCCAGCACCGTCGTCGGCGTGATCGTGCGTTCCTTGACGGGCGGCGCCAGGGCGACCGCGATGCTGAAGATCAGCAGCACGCCCACGAACCACAGCGAACCGCTGTCCAGGAACGGGTCGCGGTGCGTGAACGCGTGCCACCAGCTGACCGGTCGGCCTGCACCGTTGTACGCGATCCAGACGAACGTGGGCCACACGACCAGCGCCGTGACCACCCACGGCGTGCCAAGCCGCACGAGCCGCTCGGCGATGAACCTCCTGGCGCCTTTGCGCTCGATCGAGCCGGGCGTGAAGATCCCGGCCATGAAGTAGAACGTGCCCATGAAGAACAACCCGGACGGCCCGATCAGCGCGGCCAGCACCGTCTCCACGCCGGGGTGGAACGTGACCTCGTTGACCTCGTCGTACGGCCAGCCCCCGATCGCGGCGTAGCCCAGCAGCGCGTGGCCGCCGATGACCCACGCCACGAGGATCACCTTCAGGTTGTCCACAGCGGACAATCTCACGCTGCCATGGTCCGCTTCCTGATGCGTTCATGCCACCGCCGACATGGCCGAGATGTGCGGGATCGCGCTACGGGCGGTCGCCCATGTACACACCCAGCGCGCGGAACCGCAGACCCGGCTCGGCGTACTCCTCCATCGCGTGCGCGATCCAGCCGACGATGCGGGCGATCGCGAAGATCGCCTCACCCGCGTCGGGGGCCATCTCGAACATCACGCCGAGCTGGGCCAGAGCCAGGTCGACGTTCGGGAACGTCTGCTGCTGGGCGGCGATCACCTTGTCCGCCACCAGTTCGCCGTGGCTGCGCAGGACGGCGAACAGGTGGTCGGCTCGGGGGTCGCAGCGCTGGTAGACGTAGTGGCCGAAGCCCGGGATCGCCTGCCCTGCGCGCAGGTGTTCGGCGATGGCGCCCATCGGGTCGGCTTTCGCCTGCTGCAGGAAGCGGTGGGCGAGGGTGCTCGCGGTGCCGTGCTTCTGGCCTTCCAGCGCACCGAGGCCCGCTGACACCACGGCGTACGGGTGGGCGCGGGCGGAGGCGGCCACGCGGGCGGCCATGGTCGAGATGGCCAGGTCGTGGTCGGCCAGCAGGACGAGCACGGTGTTCAGCAGGTCGGGCTGTGCCGGCGCCGGGGAGAGGCGGGCCCACAGGCGGTCGGCGATGTCGGTGCCCTGCGGGCGTTGCTGCAGTGGCAGGGACTCGACCACGTCCGCGATGAGGGCCTTGGCCGTCGTGACGGCGCGGGAGAGGTCGAAGCGGAGCGGGTCGCCCGCGCCGGCGAGGGCCACGGCTACCCGGACGCGGTCGGTGAGCGTGGCGCTCTCGGGGAGGGCCATCCAGATCTCCTGGCCCTCGGGGAACTGCATGCCGACCGAGTCGATCTCGGTCCACAGCCAGTGGGCCACGTCCTCGAAGCGCTTGGTGCTCGAGAGCTCCGGGACGGACCTGCCGCGAAAGTAGAGGCGGTCGTTCTCCAGGAGCGAGATGCGGGTGCGGATGCGATCGGTCACAGCCGCCACTGCTCCGCGCGCACCAGTGCGTTGCGCCAGGGTCTCCACCTCGGCGACGTCGAACATGCTCTGCCGGTTGACCTTCTTGCTGGTCAGGAGGCCGCGACTGACATAGGCGTACACAGTCGCCGGTTTGACGCCCAGGCGGCGGGCAGCTTGATTCGTCGTCAACATTGATTCCATCAACATTGACTGTACATGACATGTTGACGGAGCCTGTTGTACATGTTGATTGATGCACCCAAAGGGCTTAAAGACGTCGTCGTCACCACGACCCTGATCGGGGACGTGAACGGGGCTGCGGGCTACTACCACTACCGCGAGCACGACGCGATCGAACTGGCCAGGACCCGGACGTTCGAGGACGTCTGGTTCCTCTTCGTCGAGGGCCGATTGCCGGACGAGGACGAGTCCGCGCTGTTCAAGACCCAAACAGCGCAGCTCAGGGACCTGCCGAAGACCATCAGCGAGGTGCTGCCGGCGATCGCCAGGTCAGGCTGCACGGCATTGGCGGGGCTCAGGACCGCGCTGTCGATGCTGCCCAGCCAGCCGATGTGGGACGCGCCGATGAGCAGCAGGAAGGCGGACGCGCTGAAGGTCAGCGCGATGACGCCGACGATCCTGGCGGCACTGCACAGGCTCAAGCTCGGACTTGATCCGGTCAACCCCAGGGTTGATTTTTCAACGTCGGCGAACTGGTTGTACATGTTGACTGGACTGGAGCCGTCAACATGGACGAGCCGGGCAGTCGAGCAGTACTTGATCGCCACGATCGACCACGGCTTCAACGCGTCGACGTTCACCGCGCGCGTGGTCGCGTCGGCGGGTGCGGATGTCGTGTCAGCCGTGACGGCGGCCATCGGGACGTTCTCGGGGCCTCTGCACGGAGGCGCGCCGGACCGGGCGCTGGAAGCGCTGGACCTAATCGGGTCGCCGGACAACATCGACGCGTGGGTCCGTGAACGGATCGAGCAGGGCGACCGGATCATGGGCTTCGGTCACGCCGTCTACAAGACCGAGGACCCGCGGGCACGTCTGCTCAAGGAGATCGCCCAACAGCACCCCACCGAACTGACCGACTTCGCGGTCACCGTGGAGCGCCGGGTCACCGAGTTGCTGGAGGAGCTGAAGCCTGGCCGCCAGCTGTACGCGAACGTGGAGTTCTACGCGGGCGTGGTGATGGAGCTGTGCGGGATCCCGCGCGAGATGTTCACGCCGACGTTCGCGTGCAGCCGGGTGATCGGGTGGTGTGCCAACGCGCTCGAACAGTCCGAGGACACGAAGATCATCCGCCCGGTCGCCCGGTACACGGGGCCGGAACCTCACATCGTCAGGTGATGGACCGGAGTTCGTTGCGCACGCGGATGCGGTCGCGGTCGGTGACGTCGGACGAGCCGGCCAGACCGGCGGTGCGGTCGCGGTGCTTGTCGAGCCAGACGGAGATACCTGCCAGAACGAGGACGATCGCTGCAAGAGTCATGTCTAAAGTTTGCGGCCGCCAATATCCCGCCAACAGTGGCAGATCTGACGATGCGCGTTAAAATCCTGCCATGCTGCGATCGGTGGCGGTTCCGCTCATCGACGGCGTCGCGCCGTTCGAGTTCGGCCTGCTCTGCGAGGTGTTCGGCGTCGACCGAACCGAGGAGGGCGTGCCCCTGATCGACTTCCGCGTGTGCGGTGAACTCCCCCACCAGGCGGTGCCGACGAGCATTCCGGGCGTCAGCATCACGCCGGAGCACGGGTTCGACGCACTGCTGGACGCCGATCTGGTCGCCCTCCCGGCGGCGCGGATCCGGGACGTCTACCCGGAGAAGCTGCTCAAGACCATCAAGGAGACCGGCGCGACGCTGCTCAGCGTCTGCAACGGCGCGTTCATCCTGGGCGAGGCGGGCCTGCTGGACGACCGCCGTTGCACGACCCACTGGCGCGAGACGAGGGAGTTCACGTCCAGGTTCCCCAAGGCACACCTGGATCCGGACGTGCTGTTCGTGGACGACGGCGACATCATCACCAGCGCCGGCACGGCCGCGGGCATCGACGCCTGCCTGCACCTCGTCCGCCGCGAGCTCGGCACCAAGATCGCCAACATCATCGCGCGCCGGATGGTCGTCGCGCCGCAGCGGGACGGCGGTCAGCGGCAGTTCGTGGAGCTCCCGATCCCCGAGTGCAGCTCGGACAGCCTCGAGCCGGTGCTGGAACAGGTGCTCGACACGATCGCGGACAACCACACGGTGGCGTCCATGGCGAAGCTCGCGGTCATGTCCGAGCGGACGTTCGCGCGCCGGTTCGCCGCGGAGACCGGCACCACCCCGAACAAGTGGCTTTCACTCCAACGAGTGCTTCACGCACGCAGACTGCTCGAAGAGACCGACCTGGACGTCGACGCGGTCGCCGCCAGGTCAGGCTTCGGGACAGCCGCTCTCCTCCGCCACCACTTCCATCGGGTCGTCGGCGTCGCACCGAGCGACTACCGACGCACATTCGCCTGTCGTTAGGCGGGTGAAGATCTTCTCCGAGATCTCGCGCAACGCCTCGACCTCGGCGTCGGAGAGCTGGTCGAACACCAGCGCGCGCACGGTCTCGGCATGAGACGGCGCGGCCTCCTCGATCGCGGACCGGCCCTGCTCCGTCAGCACGACGAACGACCCGCGCCCGTCGCTGCCGCAGTTCTCCCTGCGCACCAGCCCACGCTTCTCCATCCGGGCGACGTGGTGTGAGATGCGACTCTTCTCCCAGTTCAGCAACCGGGCGAGCTCCAGCACGCGCACCCGTCCGTCGACGGTGTCGGTGAGCTGCACCAGCACGGCGAAGTCGGCCATCGAGATCTCCGAGTCGACCGAGATCTGCCTGCTCAGGTGCGCATTCAGTTCCCCCTGCATGCGGACGTACGCACGCCACGCCCGCTGCTGATCGGGTTCAAGCCATCTTGTCACCTGCTCAGCATACGGGAATAGTTGACACATCATCCACGTTCCGGCAAGGTGGATGACACATCAACCGAATCGCGCAACCGAAGGACTGACCACCATGACCACCGCCACCAACCTCTCCGAACTGACCGGCGACTACGTCATCGACGGCTCGCACTCCCGCATCGGCTTCGTCGCTCGCCACGCGATGGTCACCAAGGTTCGCGGTGCGTTCAACGAGTTCGACGGCAAGATCTCGATCGACGGTGACAAGCCGGAGAACACCACCGCGCAGGTGACCCTGAAGGTCGCGAGCATCGACACCCGCAACGCGCAGCGCGACGGTCACCTGACCACCAACGACTTCCTCGACGTCGAGAACCACCCGGAGATCACCTTCGTCTCGACCTCCGCGAAGCAGGTCGACGAGGACAACTTCGAGATCACCGGTGACCTGACGATCAAGGGCATCACCAGGAGCATCACCATCCCGTTCGCCTTCGAGGGCGTCGCCGTCGACCCGTACGGCCAGACCCGCGTGGGCTTCGAGGGCTCGCACACCATCAACCGCAAGGACTACGGCGTCACCTGGAACGCCGCCCTCGAGACCGGTGGCGTGCTGGTGAGCGAGAAGGTCGTCCTCGAGTTCGAGATCTCCGCGGTCAAGCAGGCCTGACGACGGCCAGCGGGCACGGGGCGTGGTAGATCAGGGCCTGCGAGGTAGACCCGAGCAGCATCCCGGCGAATCCGCCACGCCCCCGCGACCCCACCACGACCAGCCCAGCCCTCTCCCCCAGCTCCAACAGCAACGGGATCGGCCGCTCCCCGACAACCATCTGTTCCACCGCGACGTCCGGGTACTTCTCCAGCCACCCGGACATTCGCGTGTTCAGGAGCGACGACTGCTCGTCGACGTGGGCCATCGCGGCCACCAGCGGCACGTCCATCGCCGCCGCTTCCTCGAACGCGAAGCCGATGGCCGGGTCCGACTCAGGCGAGAGGTCGACACCCACCACCACGGGCCCCTGATGCTCGTTGCCACGCACCACCACCACGGGACACTCACCGTGCTGTGAGAGCGCCACCGCCGTCGAGCCCACCAACGCCCCGGTGAAGCCACCCAGCCCGTGCGACCCCACCACGACTTCCCGCGCGCGTGACGACTCCGCGAGCAACACGGGCGTGGGGTGTTCCATTCGCAGGTCGTACTCCACGGTCACATCAGGTGCTTCCGACCGTGCGACGGCAACGGCCTGAGAAAGCCACATCCGCCCTTGGTCGTACATGGCGGACCGCAGCTCACGGGCCGATGAAATGACCTCGGGGTAACCGCGCGTCGGCAGCGTGTACGCGTGCACCAACCGCAACGGCGCGTCGTGCAGCGCACACTCGCGAGCGGCCCACGCCACGGCAGCCAGCGCGGAAGAGGATCCGTCGACTCCGACGACAACGGGAAGACCGCTCATGATCTCAAACTAGGCCCGAACGATGTAGCGAGCCGCGTGCCGATGGTCCCCTCATCGCAGGGACTTTGGGCTACCGTGACGTGAATGGTGACGCGCGTCTTCCTCGTCGACGACCACGAAATCGTCCGCCGCGGCATCGCGGACCTGCTCGGCGAGGAGTCCGATCTCGAAGTGGTCGGTGACGCCGCGTCGGTCGCGGAGGCGCTGGCCAAGGTGCCCGGCGCGGAGGCCGACGTGGCGGTGCTCGACATCAGGCTCCCCGACGGCAACGGCATCGAGCTGTGCCGCGAGCTGCGCAGCCGCATCCCGGGCCTGCAGTGCCTGATGCTGACGAGCTTCGCGGACGACGAGGCCCTGTTCGACGCGATCATGGCGGGCGCCTCCGGCTTCGTCCTGAAGCAGATCCTGGGCGCCGACCTGGTCAACGCCGTCCGCACGGTCGCCGCCGGCCAGTCGCTGCTGGATGCCCGCACAACCTCCGCCCTGCTCAACCGGATCCGCCGCGAACGCGAGGAGGGCGACCCGCTGCGCATGCTCAGCGAGCAGGAGCGCACGGTGCTCGACCTGATCGGCGAGGGCCTGACGAACCGGCAGATCGCGGAGCGGATGTTCCTCGCGGAGAAGACCGTGAAGAACTACGTCTCGCACCTGCTGGCGAAGCTCGGCATGCAGCGCCGCACGCAGGCCGCCGTGTTCGCGTCGCAGTTCCGCAAGGACGGCGACAAGCCCCGCTAGTCCGTTCGCGCGAACCGGTCTCGTCGCAGTTCACGCTGCGGCCGCTTCGACGGCCCTCATGTCCATGGACCCCACGGTGAGGCAGCTGGCTGCCTACGTGAGCGGGACCCTCCACACCACGCAGGCGCCGCCGCCCTCGGTCGCACGAACCGCGAGCGTGCCACCGAACTTCGCGGCACGGCTCGCCAGGTTGCGCAAGCCACTGCGCGATGCCTCGGCCGGGATGCCGACTCCGTTGTCCTGCACGGTGATCACGACGTCCTCGCCGGCGTCGATGAGCACGGTCAGTTCGGTGGCGGAGGCGTGCCGGACGGCGTTCGTGACGGCCTCGCGCACGACGGCCTCGACGTGTTCGGCGAGTTCGGGCGGCACCGAGTTGTCGACGGTGCCGGACATGCGCACGGCCGGCGAGAGGTGCGTGGCCTCGGTCAGGCCCGCCACCAGGTCCAGGAGCCGGCGGCGCAGCGAGGTGTTGTCGGTCGAGTGCAGGTCGAAGATCGAGGTGCGGATCTCGCGCACGGTCTCGTCGAGCTGTTCCACGGCGGTCTGCAGGCGGGCGGCGACCTCGGGCTCGGTGATGCGGCGCATGGTGGCCTGCAGGGTCAGGCCGGTGACGAAGAGCCGTTGGATGACGTGGTCGTGCAGGTCGCGGGCGATGCGGTCGCGATCCTCCAGCACGTCCAGCAACCGCTGCGAGCGTTGCTGCTCGGCGAACTCCAGCGCGACTGCCGCCTGGTCCGCGAACGAGGCCAGCATCGGCACCTGGTCCGGCAGGAAGCGCGTCTCGCCGCCGCGCCTGAGCACCACCAGCGCGCCCGTGACACCTGAACCGGACCTCAGCGGCACGGCCAGCGCCGGCCCGAACGCCGAGCCCAGGTCGTCCACCAGCAGTGGGACGCCGGAGCGGATCACCTCGTCGACCGCGTACTCGGCGGCGTCGAAGTCGTCGATCTTCATGCCCGCGCTCGCGGCCACGGCCACCGGGGTGTCGTCGCCGTCGCCGAGCACCACCAGAGCTGAGTCCGCGCCGGCCAGCTCGACGGTGCGCTGGGTGATCAGGCGCAGCGCGTACTCGCCGGACGCTCCGCCCAGCAGCTCGGAGTTGACCTCGCCGATCGCCTCCAGCCAGCGTTCGCGCATCCGGGAGCGCTCGAACAGCCTGGCGTTCTCGATCGCGATGCCGGCGGCCGCGGCCAGCGCCTGCAGCACGGCTTCGTCGTCCGCGGTGAACTCGGCGGCGTCGATCTTCTCGGTCATGTAGAGGTTGCCGAACACCTCGTCGCGCACGCGTACGGGCACGCCCAGGAAGCTGTGCATCGGCGGGTGGTTCGGCGGGAAGCCGACGGACATGTCGTGCTGACTGAGGTCGAGCAACCGCAGCGGGGTCGGGTCCTTGATCAGCAGCCCGAGCAGGCCCTTGCCCTCCGGCAGGTGGCCCATCGTCGCGCGTGTCTCGGCATCCACCCCGACGTGGACGAACTCGGCCAGGTCGTCACGTGTGCCGAGCACCCCGAGCGCGCCGTAGCGGGCACCCACGAGGTCCACGGCGGCCTGGACGATGCGCAGCAGCGTGGATTGCAGCTCCAGGCCCGAGGCCACCGCGAGGACCGCGCCCAGCAGCTCCTGCATGTGGTCGCGCGTGGTCACGATCTCGTCCATGCGATCACGGACCTCGTCGAGCAGTTCGTCGAGGCCTCTGCGATCGGGCAGGTCGGACACACCGATCAGGTTCGCACATTTCTGTCCGGTCTCGCTCGGCCATCGGTCGGCCCTACCAAGAAAGGACCTTCGACCGTGGCCTTCTAACGGCCCCCGGCCGGAGAGTGTGAGCATGACGATCGCCGTGCCCGACTCACTCGGACTCGCGGGTGAGGACGTGCGCAGCATCCTTGCGCTCGCGAGAGCCGCCGCACCCGGCGTGCGCTTCGAGGTGCGTCCCGAGCAGATCGAGCTGCACACCACCAGCCCGCACACCAGGGAGACGCGGCTCGCCTGCGGTACCGCGCTGCTCAACGTCCGGCTGGCGTTGCAGGGTCACGGCATCCGTCCACTCGTGACGCTCCTGCCCGGCCCGAGCGCCCACGACGCAGCAGCGGCCGTGCGGCTCGGCGGTTATCAGGAGCCGAGTCCGGACGTGCTGGCGCTGCTGCGCACTCTGCACACTCAGACCTCGAACCGTCGCACGTGGACGACGTTCCCGGAACTGGCTTCGTGGCGCGGGTTGCTGTCGCGGGCGGCCGAAGTGGAACGCGCGTGGCTGCACGTGAAGAACGGCGCCGAGCTGGTGCTGTGCACGTTCAACCAAGGGGCCGCGGCGGAAATCCGTGCGGGACAGGCGATGCAGCGCGTGGTGCTGACCGCGGGGACGGTCGGCATCGCGGTGCACCCGTCCATGGACCCGATCAGCCTGTCCGCGTTGCGCGCGGACCTGCGCCCGTGCCTCGGCAACACGCTGGTGCCGCAGATGGTCCTGCGGCTGGGCGCGGGCTAGACCGTAGCCCGTCCCGCGGCGCGCGGGGGTCATGTCGACTCGCGGCGTGGGACGGGCACGGTTCCCTCTACCCAGAGGCCCAACTATGTGGTGATGAACTTCGTCGGGTCCGCGACCGGCGACTCGACCACGAGGTCCTTGTACTCGTCCTCGATGCCCTTGTTGTGGATCTGGATGGCGAGCGGCGCCTCACGGCCGGCGGGTTCCTTCTTGTCCTCGAACTTCAGGACTTCCGTCGCCTTGCACTTCGTGGCGCCCTCGGGCAACGGGCAGCACGCCATCCGCGCGATTCCGGTGTCACCGTTGGCGAGGATCTCGCACTGCGCCCACTTCTTCACGTCCCAGCTGGGGTGCGGGTACTTGGTGAAGAGCTTGCCGCCGCCGTTGTTGTGGCCCGGCCGGTAGTCCCACGCGCCGCCGTTCGGTGGCTGGAACTGGATCGCGCCCAGCCCGTTCAGCGCAGGTGTCTGGATCTTGCCCCAGATCAGCACGGTCGGCTTGTGGTCACCGGAGACCTGGCGCAGCTTGAAGATCCAGCGGAAGCTCTTGTACTGCGTCTTGTTGTAGTAGATCCAGCCGCGCGGCGCGGTCTTCTGACTGTGGATCGCGCCGCCCTTGACGACGAACGAGTCCTTCGCGTTGGCGGTCCAGCCGTCGAGCGTCTTGCCGTCGAAGATGGGCACCAGCACGGGATCCGCGGCCTGCGCCGGCGTCGTTCCCGCGACGAGCGCCAGCACGAAGGCAGCGACTATCCACAATGGACGACGAAACATTTGTTACCGTCCTCGGCTCCGAGGTTTTTCGGCAGCGACGGTGCAACCCACGGTAGAACCGAGTCATCGGAGCAGTCAACGGAAACGCGTGTTTCTGAAAACGGACAAACTCTATCGGGCGAGCACCGCCCTCCAGAGCAGCCGGGCGAGTTCCGGGTGGCAGATGTCGTTGTGAGCACCCGCGATCCCGTCGATGCGGCGGATCACCGAGGTGCAGTCGACGTTGTGCACCTGACCGCGCGACAGCTCACCAGGAGATCCGATGTTGTGGCCGTGCGCGTAGGTGCCTTGAACGCCGTGCGAGCCCAGGCCGCCGTACTTCGGGTACTCGTCGAGGTCGACCTGGCGGCCCGACCGCGCGGCCAGCGGGTAGAACTTGCCGATGGCGTAGTCGTGCGTCGAGGTGGTGACGATGATCGGGCCCGGCACCCGGCCGAGCACGCCGCGGAAGTAGCCGGAGCCGGGTTCACCGGGCAGCCGTTCCGCGAACGACCACAGCGACATCGCGCCCTGCATCAACGTCAGCGTCGCGGCGGGCACGACGTTCGCCATCGCGGTGGCGGTGATGCAGCCGAAGCTGTGGCCCATCAGGTGGATCCGCGCGGACGGTGCGGCCTGGGCGACCTCACGGGCGATGCGGGCGGCGCCGCTCTCGCCGAACACCTTGGCGCGTCGCTTCATCTTCCAGAACGTCAGGATCCGCAACGGTGACAGGATCCCGCCCAGCGCCGGATCCTCCAGGCACGCCCGGTAGAGCTGCTCGGCGTCGAACGGCATGCCGTCCTCGCCCGGCAGGTCCGGGACCGAGCTCTCCAGGTAGTCGTAGGCCTGTTTCACCGCGGTCGACATCCGGCACGGGTGCTGCCGCGCGGCTTCGACGATCGTGCGCACCGCGGCGACACGGCCCGCTCCCCCGCCGAGCCTTGCGGCCTGGGCCTTGATGAACTCGTCCGACCGCACGTCCTCGTCGCCCCACGCCTTGGAAGGCCAGTGCAGGCCGACGAGCAACGACTTGAAGCCGCCGGGAAGCCGGTGCGCCGCTTCACGTTCGGCGCGGCAGTCGGCCATGGTCTTGACCCACTGCCCGTACTGCTGCCGGGCGGCGGGCACGTCGCCGTTCCACCCGTGGATGAAGAAGAACACGTCGGTGACGTCGCGGCGGGCGTCGTACAAGACGTCCGCGCTCTCGCGCCCCCGCTCGTTGCCGGTCTCGTCGAAGCAGACGAGGTGATAGCTGATGTCGTGGCCTGGCACGGATTCTCGGGACATCGCGGGATCACCACCACACAAAAGCGCGCCCTACTGTTCTCCGGTTATCGGATCTCGGGCGGCTCTTGGTTAGCCCTGGCGATCAGGAAAACCCGTTCGGACCAGGGGATTCACCCCGATTGCGCCGGTAGTGGCGGGCCGCGCGGACCCTGTTGCCACATGATGGCGAGCACCATTCGCGGCGCGGGTGGTCCTTCACGAAGTAGAGCACGCAGCCCGGCGCATAACAGGCGCGCAACAGAACGCGGTTCTCACCGGTGAACAGCTCGACTGCCTCCACTGCGATCGACGCGCGCTCCCGATCCGGGATCGAACCCTCACTTTCGTTGCCCCGCAACAGTTCCCCGTCGCGCACGGTCAGTTGCGGCCACTGCCGCGCGCTTCTCGCCGCACGGTTGACCTCAGCCACCGCGCGGTGGAGGTCACGGTCCTGCGCGACCGCACGCGTGTCCTCGGTGAGCACGCCGGCGAGGTCCCGCAACGCCTGCCGCAGCGCGCGGAACGCGTCGAGATCGGCCTGGTCCGCCGGCACGCCCAGGAAGTCGCGAAGCCCACCGACCGTGGTCAGGTCGTCGTGCACCTGCGACCGATTGGCCCAGATGGTGTTCATCAGCAGGACCGGACGGGGCTCGTCGGGCGTCAGCACGTCTAACGGTAACACAGGCTTGCATCCGTTAGAGTCACGTTCTAACGTTTGCAGCGTCGCCCAACCGTTGGAAGGACCTCTCGTGAACCTCGTGCCCCCGTTCGACGCCGACACGGCCCGCCTGAAGGTGCGGGCCGCCCAGGACGCCTGGAACACTCGCGACCCGCAGCGCGTCGCCGGCGCCTACACCCCGGATTCGGTGTGGCGCAACAGGTCCGAGTTCGTCCGCGGGACCGATGAGATCGTGGCGTTCCTGACGAAGAAGTGGGAGCGGGAGCACGAGTACGTGTTGCGCAAGTCGTTGTGGGCCTTCGGTTCCGACCGGATCGCCGTGCGCTTCCAGTACGAGTGGCACGACGACGAGGGCCAGTGGTGGCGCAGCTACGGCAACGAGAACTGGGAGTTCGCGCCGTCCGGCCTGATGTCGCGGCGTGAAGCGAGCATCAACGACGTGCGGATCGCCGAAACCGACCGCCGCATCGACCCCGAGTCGACCTACGAGATCCCGACGGAGTGAGACGGTGCACGTCGAAGCGTTGTGGCGCTACCCGGTGAAGTCGCTCGGCGGCGAACCACTCCTGCAGGCCGAGTTCACGAGTGACGGCGTGGCGGGCGACCGGCTCGTGCACGTCCAGGGCCCGCGCGGGGTGCTGACCGGACGCACCCGGTACGGCCTGCTCACCATCCCGGCGACCACCGGCCCGGACGGCCCGTTGGTGGACGGACATCCTTGGGACAGCTGGAAAGCCCACGAGCTGGTGCTGCCGTTCGGCGGCCGGCTCACCCGCCACACCGGGCCGGAGCGCTTCGACGTGCTCAACGTCCTCGTGGCCACGGACGGTCAGGTCGCGGCGGCGGGACTCGACGTCCGGCGGCTGCGGCCCAACATCCTCGTCGGCGGCGTGGAGGCGGGCGAAGAGGACACCTGGCCCGGCCACGCGCTGGTGATCGGTGACGTCGTGATCGGGATGTACAGCAAGCGCGCCCGGTGCGTGGTCACGACGATCGACCCGGACACCGGCGCGCAGGACCTCGACGTGCACCGGCGGATCCGGCACGAGTTCGGCGGCGAGCTGTGCCTGGACAGCTGGGTGATCCAGCCGGGCACGGTCAGCGTCGGCGACACCGTGGAGGTGGTGCCGACCGACGAGCTGCCCGACCACGTGGGCGGGTGGATCGTCGGCCGGCCTTACGCGATCTAGG
>NZ_JYJG01000276.1 GCF_000955955.1 Lentzea aerocolonigenes | reverse complement strand
ATGTGTATAAGAGACAGAACGAAGCACTACTAGGTGCGTTCCAAAATCCCCAGGCTGATCAGACCCTCGACGATCTGGTCGACACCCAGCGCCGCGAGCAGCACGCCGAGCACGCGCGACAGCACCCAGGCGTAGGTCATCTTCACCCAGCGCATCGCGATGCCGAGCAACGCGATCGCGGCCAGGTCCAGCGCGATCACCGCGGCGAACCCGCCGGCCAGCACGAACGTCGTCTCGATCGACTTGGTGTCGGACAGCAGGAACAGGTACGCCAGCGCCACGGGGTTCGCGTAGTAGGCGGTGGCCAGCTCGTGCGTGCCACCCGTCTCGTCGTGCGTCGGCTCTTGCTTGCGGCCGAGCACGAGGTCCAACGCGTGCACGAACAGGATCACGCCGCTGGCCAGGTACAACGAGCCTTCGCTGATGTGGAAGATCGAGAGCAGCAACCGCCCGGCCACCACCACGAACAGGCCGACGCCGAGGGCGATCGCGGTGGAGCTGAGCGCCACCCGCCACCGTGCCCGGGAGTCGGCGCCTTCGGTGTCCATCAGGAACGCCAGCAGGATCTTGGGCGGGCCGACCACGGCGACGAGGATGCTGAAGGCCTCCACGAACTTCATGGCCGCCATGATCGAGCGGGCGGCCCGGCGGCGCGCGTTGCCTCACGCCGCCGGGTGAACGTCAGACCGACGGTGACACGCCGAGCCACCAGCCGTGGCCGTATCCGCTCGCCCTCTCGGCGAGGGCGAAGGTGCCCTGTTGCTGGCTGCGGCCGAAGCAGACCGACCAGGAGTTGGCGCCCACTCCCGACGACGGGCACACCCAGGTCCCCTCCACGACGTCGGTCTGGTTGATCACGCTCATCTGCGCTGTCGTGGAGAACAGGGCGGACCGGTTGTTCCGCACGATCACGGCGCCCTGGTAGTACAGCCCGTTCGCCGATCGCACCGCGCAAACCTGTGCGAGCACACTGGGAGCGATCTGCTCGCTACCGGCACAACGCCAGGTTGCGGTGCTGGTCGTGATCGGGTTCCTGTTGCCGTACGAGACCCAGCTCCCAGCCGCCGCGGAGGCGGGTGCGGCCGTTGCCAGGCTCAGCCCCAGCAACGCGGTGATGACGGCGATCGTTCGTTTTGCGCGCATGCGGCCAGGGTGCGCGAGTGGGCTTGCACGAATTCTGGAATCCGCAGGTCAGCGCACGCCGGCGAGCTCGCGCCGCGGCACCTGCACGGCCTTCACGCGGGCGTAGACCTTCACGGCGGCCAGCGCGCCGAGCCACCCGAGCGCGGTGCCGGTGGTGTTGGTGATCAGGTCGTCCACGTCGAAGATCCGGTTGGCCCACATCAGCTGCGAGCCCTCGATCAGCAGCGAGACGCCGTACCCGATCAGCGCGGCCTGCCCGACCGTCCGGCGGCCCCAGAACATCAGCATCGCGCCCAGCGGCACGAACAGCAGCACGTTCAACGTCATCTGGTCGAACGCGATCTGCCCGTCGCGGAACGTGTCGGCGATCCACTGGAACGGCACGAGCTGCACGGCCTGGCGCGGCGGCACGGTCTGCATCGGCAGGAACGTCGCGGCGAACAGCATGCTCGCGTACGTGGTGATGGTCGCGCTGCGCCACGTGAGCTGACGGAAGAACAGCTGCGGCAGCAGGAAGACGACCGACAGGAAAAGGCCCCACTGGATGCTCGCGAGCTGTGCATTCGTCATGAATCCAAGTTATGAAAATGGCCCTCCGCGCACATCGCGCTGAGGGCCAGTCTCATCCTCGTACTTCCGGCCGAGTGCTACTCGGCCGCGTAATCCCGTGGGCTGATGCCGCGTAGTACCGGACCGCACGCCAGGGCCGCTACCAGCGCAACCACCATCCCGACGCCCACTGGGGCGAGCACCCAAGGCGTCAGCGGCATTTCACCGTGACCCACCAGTCCACGCGCCAGAGTGAGCAATCCGAGGCCTACGACAATGCCCGCGCCGCACGCCGCAATTGTGACCGCGAACACCGGAAGTACCACTTCGCGGCGCAATGCGTGACCCAGCACACGAATTGGAGTTCCGGCGGCGATCAACGCACCGAAAGTGCGCCTGCGGTCGATCACCGACCCGGCTGCCGACACCGCGGCGCCGATGCCGCCGAGCACCGCCGCGATCGACAAGCCGATGATCGTGGCCCGCTCCAGGTCCTCCATCAGCGTGTCGCCGTAGAGCTCCCGCTGCTCGCCGTCCACCAGCCGCACGCCCGGCAGCGTGCCGATCAACGCGGTGTGCACGGCGTCCCGGTTCTCGGGAGTCGTCGGCACGCCGACCATCGTCACGTGGCCCTCCACGCCGGGCAGCAGCTCCGGGTCGATCACCCCGCTGATCCGGCCGGAGCCGCCGAAGGGCCGCGTCTCGTACTCGGCGGGCAGTTTCGCCGTGGTGGTTCCCTTCGACGCCGAGCCCGACTTGAACTGGTCGCCCTCGAGCTTCGAGTGCGCGTACACGGCCGGTCCTGGCTTGCACGACAGGCCGTTCAGAACCCTTGCCACGTCTGCGCACTTGCCGACAAGCACGTACGAGCCGTGGTCAGCGTCCTTTCCGGTGCTCACCGTGCCGTCCAGCATCGTGACGATCGGCGCCGAGGTCTGCAGGCGCAACGGTGTCACGTCGTGCGTCACGTCCTCCGCCACGATCGCGTTCTCGTTCCACGTCGAGTCGCGGTACGGCACCTGACTTTCCAGGCCGGGCAACATGGTCAGCGCCATCGAGCCGGTGAACACCGCGATCACCACACCGGCCGAACCGCGGAACGCCGCCACCGGATCACCGGACAGACGCCGTCCCGCCAGCAGCGTCGACGGCTTGTGCCAGCGCGCGACGAAGAACCGTCCGACCCACGCCGTGACGACCGGTCCGGCCAGCACGAGCGCGAACGCCACCGCGCCGAGTCCCAGCAGCACCACGGTGAACTGGCTGTCGCCGCTGGCCTCCTGCGCGTACATGATCCCGAGGAAGAACACGCCCAGTGCCCCGGCGATCATCAGCAGCCGCCACGACCGGACCTTGCGCTTCTCCTCGGCTGCCAACGGTTTCTGGACCACCCGCCGCAACCCCATGATCGCCGCCGCGATCACCAGCACCGGAGCGAGCACGGCCACCGCGACCACGACCGGGACCGACGGCACGAAGTCGCCCGGATACCAGATGCCGCCCTCCCACGGGATCTTCGCGGTGAGGTGGCTGAACGGTTGCGCCATCAGCACCCCGAGCACGCTGCCGACGACCGCGCCGACCGCTGTCTCGACGGCCGTCATGATCACCACCTGACGCGGGCCGGCACCGGCCAACCGCAATGCAGCCAGACGCCGTTCCCGTTTGGCGGCAGTCAATCGCGCTGCGGAGGCGACCAGCACGAGGCACGGCACGATGAGCACCACGAGCCCGACACGGGTGAGCAGGTAGAGCATGCCGTGGTAGTCGTCGCGGTACGAGCCGGTGCCGCCGGCCAGGCCGTCGGCCTGGAACCCGTTCTCGATCTTGTCGTGCCCGATGAGCGCGACGAGCTCGCCGGGGTACTTCAGCGCTTCCGGCCCCAGTTCACCGATCTGCTTGCCGGGAAAGCGATTCCCGAGCTTCTCGGCGGGTGTGCTGCGCACGAGATCGGACAGCGCGGGGGACAGCAGCACCTCGCCGGCTTCCGGGAACTTCGCGATTCCCTCGGCCACCGCGATGTCGCCCTGTCCGTTGCGCGCGACGTCGAACCGTTCGATGAGCTCGCCGTTGAACGAGTCCTTGTTCATCGCCACGGAGATGGTGCCCTTGTTGGCCTGGCCCATGATGTCGCGCCACGCCGTGCGGTCCGCCCGCGCCTGCAGGCCGTTCGGTGCGGCGACGAGCCACAGCACCAGCGACACCGCGATCATCACGCCGAGCGCGACCAGCACGGTGGCCACCTGGCTGCGCCGGTCCCTGCGCAGCACCGCGAGAGCGATCCTCACGCGGACACCCCCGCGGCGATGCGGCCGTCCTGGATCTCGACGACGCGCAACGCCCGGTCCGCGATCGCCTTGTCGTGCGTGACGATCACGACGGCCGCGTTGGTCTCCTCCGCGGCCTGCAACAACGCGGTCATCATCTCCTGGCCGGTCCGCGTGTCGAGGGCACCGGTCGGTTCGTCCGCGAAGATCACCCGCGGCTGGTGCGCCAACGCCCGCGCGATCGCGACCCGTTGCGCCTGCCCGCCGGACAGCTCGCCCGGCCGCCGCTGCTCCATGCCCTGCAGGCCGAGCCGCGCGAGCCACAGCCTTGCCGCGCCGAGCGACTCCTCACGCGAACGGCCGGCGAGCAGCATCGGCAGGGCGGCGTTCTCCTCGGCGGTGAGCTCGGCGACGAGCATGCCCGACTGGAACACGAACCCGAACGCCGTCCGGCGCAGCTCGCTGCGGCCCGTCTCGTTCAGCTCGCCGATCGCGCGCCCGTCGAGGAACACCTCGCCGCCGTCGGCGCGCAGGATGCCGGACAGGACGTGCAGCAGCGTCGTCTTGCCGGAGCCGGACGGACCGACGACCGCCAGCACGTCCCCGGCGCAGATGTCGATGTCCACCCCGGCGAGCGCGTGCACGTCGCCGTAGGTCTTGACCAGGCCACGAGCGGCCAGAACCGAATTCATGCTTTCAAGGTGCCGCGTGCGTTCCGGGAAAACCTCAGCCTTGACGACACACCGGATCAGCCGGATGACCGAGGCCGGAGGGGTGTGATGGTCCTACCGTTGTCTGCCGTGGACAGTCATCGGGGCCAATGGCCGATCGCCGCCGCTCTCGCGCTGCTGATGCTCGGCGAGCTGGTGCTGATGCGCACACCGGGCAGTGCCGAGGCTCTGGTGTGGCTGCTCAGCGTGCCGCCGTGCATCGCGGCGGTCGCGTCGTTCAAGTCGCGTGCCTTCACCATCCCGGTGACCGTCGTGTCGGTCTTCGCGGCGTCGTTCGTCATCCGGCTCTTCGACGTGAACATGCCGACGATCCTGAGCCCGCTGACCGTGGCCGAGACCGCTGCGTGCCTGGTCCTCACCGCTGTCATCGTGCGAGAAGAGCCCCGGCGCGCCGCCACGTGGTCCGTCGGCTCGCTGATGGCCGTGAGCTTCTTCGCCGCCATCGTCCGGGACAACTGGCTTTCCTCGGCCAACGCCAACGAGATGCTCGGCTCGCTCGTGCTGGGCTTCATGGCGGTCGGCACCGGCCTGTACTTCCGCGCCCGCGACACCGAGAGCGGCCGCCTGATCGCCGCCGCCGTCACCGACGCGCAGAAGGAAGAACGCATCGCGCTGGCCCGCGAGCTGCACGACGTCGTCGCCCACCACGTCACCGGCATGCTCGTGCAGGCCCAGGCCGCGCTGGAGGTCTCGGACGACGACCCGCACGCCGCCCACCGGTTGCTGCCGGGCATCGTCCGATCGGGCACGGAAGCGCTGGGCGCGATGCGGCGCATGGTCGGCACCCTGCGGCAGGGCGAGAACGACGATGCCACGACCGACCTGGCGGCGGACGTCATCTCGGCCGTCGAACGCACCCGTGAGCTGGGCTTCGAGACCCGGCTGCGGATCGACCTGCCCGACGACGTGCCGCCAGAGCTCGGCCGCTCGGTGTTGCGCCTGGTCCAGGAGTCGCTCACCAACGTGCACAAACACGCGGTGTCCCCGACCATGATCGACGTGGAGATCTGCCGCACCACTGGTGGTGCGCTGCGCGTGATCGTCGCGGATGACGGCCGCCCGCACGAGCTGAACCAGGGTGGCTACGGTCTCGTAGGCATGCGTGAGCGGGTCGACCTGCTCGGCGGCCTGTTCTCCGCGGGTCCCCGTGAGAACGGCTGGCAGGTCCTCGCAGAGCTACCCCTGAAAGGGATCAAGTGATCTCAGTTCTCATCGCCGACGACCAGGAGATGGTCCGCGTCGGTTTCCGGATGATCCTGGAGAAGCAGCCGGACATCACGGTGGTCGCGGACGTGCCCGACGGCGTGTCGGCGGTGACCGCGGTCCGCGAGCACAAGCCGGACGTGGCGTTGCTCGACATCCGCATGCCCGGGCTGGACGGCCTGGAGGTCACCAAGAAGATCTCCGGCTCGACCAAGGTCGTCGTGGTGACCACGTTCGACCTGGACGAGTACGTGCACACGGCGTTGGAGAACGGCGCTTCCGGCTTCCTGACCAAGGACGCGGGACCGGCGTTGCTGGTCGAGGCGGTGCGGGCGGCGGCGCAGGGCAACGCGCTGATCTCGCCACAGGTCACCGTGCGGATGCTGGAGCACTTCTCGCGCCCGGCCCAGCGGCCCGACCTGGGACTGCTGACCGCGCGCGAGCAGGACGTCGTGCGGGAGGTGGCGCGCGGGCTCAGCAACCAGGAGATCGCGTCGGAGCTCTTCCTGTCGCTGTCGACGGTGAAGACGCACCTCGCGTCCGTGCAGACGAAGCTGAACGTGAAGAACCGCGTCGGCATCGCCTCGTGGGCCTGGCGAGCGGGCCTGGTCAACTCCTGAGCTGGTCGCGGCGGCGGGTCAGGTAGGCGGTCTCGGCGGTGTTGCCCGCCAGCTCGACGGCCTTGTCGTAGGCCGCGCGCGACTCCTGACTCCGGCCGAGGCGGCGCAGCAGGTCGGCGCGGGTCGCGTGGAAGGCGTGGTAGCCGGTCAGCTGCTCTTCGAGCCGGTCGACGGTGGCCAGCGCCACCTCCGGGCCGTCCAGTTCGGCGACCGCGATGGCCCGGTTGAGAGCGACGACCGGGGACGGGTCGACGCGGACGAGCTGGTCGTAGAGGGCGAGGACCTGCGACCAGTCGGTGTCGCGCATGTCGCGGGCCGAGGTGTGCACGGCGTTGATGGCGGCCAGGATCTGGTAGCGGCCGGGAGCCACCCCGGCAGCCAGGCGCTCGCGCACGAGTTGGTGTCCCTCGGCGATCAGTCGCGTGTCCCAGGCGCCGCGGTCCTGTTCGTCGAGCGCGACCAGCTCACCGCTCGCCGAGACCCTGGCGGTGCGGCGGGCCTCGGTGAGCAGCATCAACGCCAGCAGCCCGGTCACCTCGCCGTTGTCCGGGAGCAGGGTGCGGATCAGGCGAGTCAACCGGATCGCCTCGGCGGTCAGGTCGTGGCGCAGGGGAGCGGTGTCCGGGCCGGTGGCGAGGTAGCCCTCGTTGAACACCAGGAACAGCACGGTGAGCACGCCCGAGACTCGGGTGGGCAGGTCCTGTGCTGAGGGCACGCGGTAGGGGATCCGCGCTGCCTTGATCTTGGCTTTCGCGCGGGTGATCCGTTGTCCCACAGCGCTTTCGGACGCCAGCAGCGCGTTCGCGATCTCGGGCACGGTCAGGCCACCGACCATCCGCAGCGTGAGCGCCACGCGCGCCTCTATCGCGAGCGCCGGGTGGCAGCAGGTGAAGATCAGCCGGAGCCGGTCGTCGTCGAAGATGCTCGGCGGCTCAGGGGAGTCGTGCGTCAACTGAGCCTCCTTGTGCTTGTCGTCGCGCTTGTTCTCCCGGCGGAGGCGGTCGATCGCCTTGCGGTTGGCCGTTGTGGTGAGCCAGGCGCCGGGGTTGGGCGGCACACCGTCGGTGGGCCAGCGTTCGACGGCGGTCGCGAACGCCTCGGCCGCCGCCTCCTCGGCGATGTCGAGGTCACCGAACCGCTTGGTGAGCGACGCGACCACCCTGGCCCATTCCTCCTGGTGCGCCAGGGTGATCGCTTCGTGCGTGCTCATTGGAACGGCCGCACCTCTACCTTGCGGTTGCAGGCCTTCGACCCGTCCGCGGCGAGCTTCAAGGCCACGTCGAGATCGGGCGCCTCGATGACCCAGAAGCCGGCGAGGTACTCCTTGGACTCCAGAAAGGGACCGTCGCTGATGATCGCCGCGTCGTCGCGGTTGTCGATGACGGTGGCCGCGTCCGGTGAGGCGAGACCACCGGCGAAGACCCAGTTGCCCTGCGCCTGAAGACGTTCGTTGAAGATGTCGATCGCGGCGTCCTCGTCCGGCGTCGCCTGCGTGGAGTTCTCGTCGAAGATCACGGAAACCAGGTACTGCATCGGAGCATCCTCCTGGGGCGTCAGGACTGCGCGTGCTGGGGCCGGTAGACCTGGGTGGCCACACCGTTGGAGTCCACTCGGGACTCGATCAGGTCGAGCGCGATGCCGGGGCCTTCGTGCGGGAACAGGCGTGCACCCCGGCCGACGATCACGGGTACGACGATCAGCGTCATCTCGTCGACCAGATCGTGCTCGAGCAGCCACCGGATCAGCGCGCCGCTTCCGTGCACCTGCAGCTCACCGCTCTGCTCGGCCTTGAGGTCCGCGATCGCGGTGGCGTCGGGCAGGAGGATCGTGCCGGACCACGCCGGTTCGGTGAGGGTCGTGGACACCACGTACTTGGGCCGCGAGTTCAACGCTCGCACGACCGGTGCCCAGTCGGGGATGTCCTGCTCGGACGTGGTGCCCCACGAGCCGGCGAAGAACTCGTAGGTGCGGCGGCCGAACAGGAACGCGTCGGCTCGCTCGTAGGTCTGCTTGATGAGGTCGGTCGTGGTGGCGTCGCCCTTGCCGCGAGCCCACCTGCCGTTGTCCTCCATCACGCCGTCGATGCTCACCTGGGTCATGGTTGTCAGCTTCATGACCCTGCTACGAACTGCGTCGGCCCGATCCGACACCCTCTCCAGAAAATCTTCGGAGAAATTCCGGGTGCCGGATCGGGCCGCACTTCTCAGACACCCGTGGGGTGCCAGACCGTCTTCGTTTCGAGGTACGCGCGGATCCGCGACAGGTCGGGAGTGACGGTGAAGTCCTCGTTGACCTTGTTGCGCAGCACGCGCTTCACCGTGCCGGCCGCCGACCGTTCGAGATCGGCCCGCAGCGACTCGGGCGAGCCGGTGAGGTCGAGCGCGTTCACGTCGGCGTGCGACGCGAGCCACGGCGCGATCTCCGCGGTCCGGCCGGTGATGATGTTGACGACACCGCCGGGGACGTCGGAAGTGGCGAGCACCTCGGACAGCGTGATCGCGGGCAGCGGGCGGTCCTGCGACGTGATGACCACGCAGGTGTTGCCCGACGCGATCACCGGCGCGATCACGGACACCAGGCCCAGCAACGACGACTGCTGCGGCGCGAGCACCGCGACCACACCCGTCGGCTCCGGCGTGGAGAACGAGAAGTACGGCCCGGCGACGGGGTTCGAGGACCCCAGCACGGCCGCGATCTTGTCCGTCCAGCCCGCGTACCAGACCCAGCGGTCGATCGCCGCGTCCACAACGGACTGCGCCTTCTTCAGCTGGACGCCTTCGGACTGAGCCACTTCGGTGATGAACTGCTCGCGGCGGCCCTCCAGCACCTCGGCAACCCGGTACAGGACCTGGCCGCGGTTGTAGGCCGTGGCACCGGACCAGCTGCCGAAAGCCTTGCGGGCGGCGGTGACCGCGTCCCGGGCGTCCTTGCGGGAGCCCTGCGCGGCGTTCGCGAGGAAGCCGCCCTTCGAGTCGCTCACCGGGTAGCTGCGACCCGACTCGGAACGCGGGAACGCGCCGCCGATGTAGAGCTTGTAGGTCTTCGCGACCGTGACGCGATCAGACATCGAGGTAGGCCTCCAGACCGGTGCGGCCGCCCTCACGGCCGAAGCCCGACTCCTGGTACCCGCCGAACGGCGCGGCCGGGTCGAAGCGGTTGAACGTGTTGGACCACACCACGCCGGCGCGCATCCGTTGCGCCATCCAGAGAATCCGCGAGCCCTTCTCCGTCCAGACACCCGCGGACAGGCCGTACGGCGTGTTGTTCGCCTTGGCCACGGCCTCCTCCGGCGTGCGGAACGTCAGCACGGACAGCACCGGGCCGAAGATCTCCTCGCGGGCGATGCGCATCGCCTGCGACACGTTGGAGAACACCGTGGGCGCGAAGAAGAAACCCTTGTCCGGCAACGGGCACGACGACGTCCACCGCTGGGCGCCCTCGGCCTCGCCCGACTCGGTCAGCTCCTTGATCTTGACGAGCTGCTCACGCGAGTTGATCGCGCCGACGTCGGTGTTCTTGTCCAGCGGGTCGCCGACGCGCAGGGTGTTGATCCTGGTCTGCAGCTTGGCCAGCAACTCGTCCGCGATCGATTCCTGCACCAGCAGACGGCTTCCGGCACAGCAGACGTGGCCCTGGTTGAAGAAGATGCCGTTGACGATGCCCTCGACGGCCTGGTCGAGCGGTGCGTCGTCGAACACCACGTTCGCGGCCTTGCCACCCAGTTCCAGCGTCAGCTTCTTGCCGGTGCCCGCGAGCTTGCCCTGGATGATCTTGCCGACCTCGGTCGACCCGGTGAACGCCACCTTGTTCACGTCACCGTGCTCGGTGATCGCCGCACCGACGTCACCGGCGCCGGGGATGATGTTGACGACACCCGGCGGCAGGTCGCACTGCTGGATGATCTCGGCCAGCACCAGCGCGGTCAGCGGCGTGGTCTCGGCCGGCTTCAAGACAACCGTGTTGCCGCACGCGAGCGCGGGCGCGATCTTCCACGCGGCCATCAGCAGCGGGAAGTTCCACGGGATCACCTGTCCCGCAACGCCGAGCGGCTTCGGGTCCGGCCCGTAGCCCGCATAGCCGAGCTTGTCCGCCCAGCCGGCGTGGTAGAAGAAGTGCGCCGCCGCCGTGGGCACGTCGACGTCGCGCGACTCCTTGATCGGCTTGCCGTTGTCGAGCGACTCCAGCACCGCGAGCTCACGCGCGCGTTCCTGGATCTGCCGCGCGATCCGGTAGATGTACTTGGCCCGCTCACTGCCGGGCATCTTCGACCAGACGCGGTCGTAGGCGCGTCGAGCCGCCTTGACCGCTGTGTCCACATCGGACGCAGATGCCGTCGAGACCTCCGCGAGCACCTCTTCGGTGGCCGGGTTGATGGTCTTGAGCGGTTCGCCGGAGCCCTCGACGAACTTGCCGTCGACGAACATCCGGTAGTTCGGCTTGAGGTTCGCGATGTCCCGCGACTCGGGCGCGGGGGCGTATTCCCACATGTCTTCAGTCCACCGTCACGTAGTCCGGGCCGCTGTAGTGGCCGTCCAACTGGGTCCGCCGCTGCATGAGCAGGTCGTTGAGCAACGTCGAGGCGCCGAACCGGAACAGGTGCGGGTCGAGCCACTCGGGCCCGGCCACCTCGTGCACCGCCACCAGGTACTTGATCGCGTCCTTGGTGGTCCGGATGCCGCCGGCGGGCTTCACCCCGCGCAGCTCACCGGTCTGGTTCTTCCAGTCCCGCACGGCCTGCAACATCACGTGCGTGACCGGCAACGTCGCGGCGGGCTGCACCTTGCCGGTCGACGTCTTGATGAAGTCACCACCCGCCAGCAGGGCGAGCCACGACGCGCGGCGGACGTTGTCGTACGTCACGAGCTCGCCGGTCTCGAGGATGACCTTGAGATGCGCGTCCCCGCACGCCTGTTTGACCTTGACGATCTCCTCGAACACCTCGCCGTAGCGGCCGCTCAGGAACGCACCCCGGTCGATCACCATGTCGACCTCGGTCGCGCCCTGCTCGACGGCGAACCTCGTGTCGGCCAGCTTGATGTCCATCGTGCTGCGCCCACTGGGGAACGCCGTCGCGACGCTGGCGATGTTGATCCCGGTGCCCTGCAGCTCGTCGGCCGCGGTCCTGACCATGTCCGGGTAGACGCACACCGCCGCGACCTTCGGCACGTCAGGCCGCTCGGGGTCGGGCCGCTTCGCCTTGGCGGCGAGGCTGCGCACCTTGCCGTGCGTGTCCGCGCCTTCCAGCGTGGTCAGGTCGACCATGCTGATCGCCAGGTCGATGGCATGCAGCTTGGAGGCCTTCTTGATGCTCCGCGTGCCGAGGCCCGCGGCTCGTTGCTCGACGCCGACCTGGTCGACGCCGGGGAGCCCGTGCAGGAAACGCCGCAGCGACGATTCGTCGCGCACGGCGTCAGCCAGGGCCGACGGCAGTGTCGTTGGAGCAGCCATGACCAGGAGTCTAGGCGGAATGGGACGCCCGTCCTAAGTGAGGAAGTTCGCGCTGATCAGAGGTCAGATCAACCCCTCGCGAGGAACTCCGCCGGCGGCCTCAGTCGAGGAGCTCGCGCAGGATCTGGGACTTCTTCTTCTTGGGCCCCTTGACCTCGACCCCGCCCATGATCGCGAGCCCGGTGATCCGCACGGTCGGCGCGCCGGGAATGTGCGGCCGCCCGGGCACCCGGTCCTCGAACGCCCCCATGAACCCGAACCCGTCCACCTTCACGTTGATGTCGTCGGGCACCCGGATCTCGACACCACCCCAGAACGCGAACACGCTGATCGTGACCTCGGCTTCGGCGAAACGCGCGTTGGTCAGGTCGAGGTCGACACCGCCCATGACCGCGACGGCGTTGTGCAGGCGTGGAACCACCCAGCTGCCCTTGCGGTTCACCCCGGACCAGAAGGCCACGGACACCGCGCTGCCCGGCTCGCCACCGATGCGGCCGCTCACGGCCGGCTGGTACTGCGGCACGACCTGGGGCTGCGGCATTCCGCTGAGCACCAGGTCGGCGGTGATGGGCACGAGCTCGCCGTAGGTCTTCGCGGCGTAGACGGCCACGAGCCGCTCGTCCAGTTCGTGGATGTCGAGGCGGCCCTCGGCGGTCGCCTTGTGCAGCACCTGCGCGATCCGTTCCCGGTCCGCGTCGGAAGCGCGCAGATGGCTCTGGTCAGCGGGTACCAGCTCGTCGCTCACCCGATCGAGTTTAGAACCCTCACTTGCGGTTCGGTGCGTACTTCACCGTGATCGCAAATGCCAGCACCAGCAGTGCTCCGAGCGCCGCAGCGAGCGCCGGGCTGTGGTCCCAGAGCAGCGGAAGCAGGCCGATCACCACCGCCAGTGACGCCGACACACCCAAGATGACCAGCGGGGATTCACACAACTGCTGGACGGGCTTCTGTTCGATCGTCACCGCTCGTACCTCCGCGTCTCAACTGGATACGAGACACTTCGGAGTCGCTTTGTCGTTTCTTTACTCCCGGATCGGGTTGCGCGGACCCCTGATCAGGTGGTCTCGGTCAGATTCCGGGCACAGACCGCGAGAGTGGCGAGCAACTCCTTCTGCCGTGCGGGACTCAGGCCCGCGCACATGCGCACCTCGACGGCGTGGACCGCGGTGCTGGCCGCCTGGAGTTGCGCACGGCCGGCGGGAGTCAGCTCGGCGGGGAGCTGCCGCCCGTGTGCCGCCTCCGCGGGCCGGATCACCAGGCCGCGTGCTTCCAGGCCCTGCAGCACGACGTTCATCGACTGGCGGGTGACGAACGCGCCGCGCGCGAGGTCCGCGTTCGACAGGCCGGGGCGCTGGCCCAGCAGTTCGAGGCAGGCGTACTGCGGCACCGTGAGGTTCAGCGGTCGCAGGGACGCGTCCATCGCGCCGCGCAACGCCGAAGCCGCCTCCTTGAGGACGTACCCGACCGCGGTGTCCAGCGGGCCGACGGTCTCACCCTTGTGCATGTAAGGATTTTGACATACGGTCGGTGATGTCAGGACTTTGACATCGAAGAGGAGCAGCAATGACCGTCACCGGACCCGACTTCATCGCTCTGCAGGTGCGCGACCTCGACCGCGCCGCGACCTTCTACGAGGACCGCCTCGGGCTGCGCCGAGCCCCGGTGAGCCCGCCCGGCGCGGTGGTGTTCGCGACCGCGCCCGTGCCGTTCGCGGTGCGGGAACCGTTGCCGGGACTGGATCTCGACGCGGTCGACCGGCCCGGCGTGGGGGTCGCGCTGTGGTTGCACGCCGAGGACGCCCAGGCGTTGCACGACGATCTGGATGCCGCCGGGGTGCCGATCGTCGCGCCGCCGTTCGACAGCCCGTTCGGGCGGACGTTCACCTTCGCCGACCCGGACGGTTACGCCGTCACGGTGCACGACAAGCGTTAAGGCGTCGGCTGACGCAACGGCAGCCCGGCCGCCCGGTAGATCGAGTCGATCACGGTCATGTTCTTCACCGCGTCGCCGGCCGTCGTCGGGAACGGCTTGCCGTTCAGCACCGCGTCGGTGAACGCGTCGAGCTGGTAGGCGTAGGTCGCGCGCTTGCCGAACGTCTCGGTGGACGTGCGTCCCTTGAGCTTCAACGACAACCGGTGCAACGTCTGCGGCCCGAGCGGGTTGAACACGCTCAGTGTGCCGTTCTCGCCGATGGCCTTCATCGACAGCTTGAGCACCGTCGACGACCACAGCGACGCGTGCACGGAACCCAGGTGCCCAGAAGGGAAACGCAACTCGGCGCGCATCGCCCGGTCGATCGAGGGACCGCGCAGCAACGCCGTCGCCGACCGCACCTCGGGCTCCTCGCCGCCCAGCAGGCGCGCCATGTGCACGGCGTAGCAGCCCGCGTCCATCATCGCGCCGCCCGCGAGCGAGTAGTCGTAGCGGATGTTGGAGAACAACGGCAGCGGGAAGCACACGTTGGCCTCGACGTGCCGCAACGGCCCCAGCACGCCGGAGCGCATGATCTCGTCGACGCGCATCGCCAGCGGGTGGTAGCGGTAGTGGAACGCCTCCATCACCACGAGCCCGGAAGCACTGGCAGCCGCAGCCACCTCGGCGGCTTCCGCGGCGTTGGCGGTGAACGGCTTCTCGCACAGCACGTGCTTGCCGGCCGCCAGCGCCGCCAGCGTCCACTTGCCGTGCAGACCGTTGGGCAGCGGGTTGTAGACGGCGTCGACCGCGGGATCCGCCAGCAGGTCCTCATACGAGCCGTGCACGCGCGCAATGCCGTGCTTGTCGGCGAAGGCCTGGGCTTTGTCGGCCGATCGCGCGGCCACCGCCACCACTTCGGCGACGGTGGAGGAGCGGGCCGGGCGGATGACGGCGGCCGGCGCGATCGTGGCCGCGCCGAGGACTCCGATACGCACGTGGTCTGTCACGCGGCCGACCCTACACCCACTTAGTTAACGGTGTTCACTCGACTAGATCGGTTGCGCGGGAGGGGAAGAACGGGATCTGTTCGATCGGCGCCGGGCCGGACCAGTTCCACGACTCCATCTGGCGGCGCGAACGCCTGCCGAAGAACGCGCGCCACAGCTCGTAACCGTCGACCTCCAGCGTGATCGGGCCGTCTCCCAGCGCGCCGAACCCGGTCTTCACCGTCACGTCGGTCAGCCTGCGCGGCGCCATCCACACCAGCGTCGGCTGCCACACCGCGTCCGGCAGGCGTTCGCGGCCGAGTGCGGCGCGCAGGTCGGCCTCGTGCGTGATCGCGTCCATGGCGAGCGGGAACGGAATCCGCTCCATCGCGTCGATGCGCGTGCTGGTCTCGTTCCACTGCTCCAGCAGGTCGTCCGCCGGGACGCCCGCGCGCTCGGCGACGTGCCGCGCGGTCCACTCGCCGGACGGCGCGCCCTCCATGCGGCCGTTCACGAAGTCGGACGCTCCGCCGGCCAGGTGCGCCATGAGCTGGTGCACGGTCCACTCAGGACACGCGGGCACCACGCGACCGAGCTCCTCGGCGCTCAGGCCCATCGTCAGGCCGACGATGCGCTGACGTGCCTCGCGGTAGATCTCTTCGAACACCCGTGGCTCCTCGCAGCGGTTACGGTGTCGGGCATGGACGTCCTCGTCGTCGATCATCCACTCGCCAAGGCGAGACTCACAACCATGCGTGACGCGCGCACGGACAACGCCGCCTTCCGCGCCGCGCTGCAGGAGCTCACCGTCATGCTGGTCTACGAAGCCATGCGTGAGGCCCCGCTGACCGAGGAGCGCACGCACACGCCGGTCGCGCGCACCATCGGCCACAAGCTCGCCAACCCGCCGTTGCTCGTGCCGGTGCTGCGGGCCGGGCTGGGCATGGCGGACCAGGCGCACAAGCTGATCCCGGACGCGCAGATGGGGTTCGTCGGGCTGGCGCGCGACGAGGAGACGTTGCAGCCGACGCCGTACATGGAGTCGTTGCCGGAGGACCTCGCCGGACGTCCGGTGTTCGTGCTCGACCCGATGCTCGCGACGGGCGGTTCGATGGCGTACACGATCCGGCTGCTGACCCAGCGCGGCGCGACGGACGTGACGGCGGTGTGCGTGCTCGCGGCGCCCGAGGGCATCAACCACCTCGAGGACTCGAAACTGCCGGTTCGTCTCATTACGGCGTCCGTTGACGAGCGGTTGAACGACTCCGGCTTCATCGTGCCTGGTCTGGGCGATGCCGGTGACCGTCTGTACGGGGCGGTTTAGGACATACCTCCGATCGGACGTAGCAGTGGTCTAGACCTCAGAGCTAACGTGCTCTGGACCACATCGCCGCTGCTCGCCAGAAATTGGCACTGTGTTTGAGGAGACAAATGTCCAGACGGAGATGGGGTGTCGCCGCTCTTGCGGTTGGCGCCCTGTCCGCGTCGCTGGCCTATGCGCCGGCGAACGCAGATGTCGAGACCAACGGGCACCACGGATATTCGAAGACCCGCACCGTCGGGTACTTCATCCAGTGGGGCGTGTACGGCCGGAACTTCCGGGTCAAGAACCTCGTCGACAGCGGGGCCGCGGCGCGGCTCACGCACCTCAACTACGCGTTCGGATTCCTCGACGAATCCGGTAAGTGCGTCAGCTCGGACCCGTGGGCCGACTGGCAGATGCCCTACACCGCTGAGCAGTCCGTCAACGGCAAGGCCGACGAACCGGGCGCGCTCGGGGGTAACCTGAACCAGCTCAAGCAGCTCAAGGCCAAGTATCCCAAGCTGAGGATCAACATCTCGCTGGGAGGCTGGACGGGCTCCCGCTACTTCTCCAACGCCGCGCTGACCCCCGAGTCGCGCGCCGCGCACGTCAAGTCGTGCACCGACATGTGGATCAAGGGCAACCTGCCGGGTCTGCCGGAGGGTTCCGCGAAGGGCATCTTCGACGGTGTCGACATCGACTGGGAGTGGCCTGCCAGCGAGGGCAACACGGAGCCTCCCAACGTCGTCCGCGACGCGGACCGCGAGAACTTCACGCTGCTGCTGGCCGAGTACCGCAAGCAGATGGGCTGGAACCGCGACCTGACGGCGTTCCTCCCGGCCGACCCGAAGCAGGTCGACAAGGGCTTCCAGGTGTCGAAGGTGTTCTGCTACCTCACTTTCGGCACGCTGCAGGGCTACGACTACCACGGCGCGTGGGACGCCCCGGCGAACCAGCAGTCCGCGCTGCGGGTGCCCAAGGGCGACCCGTCCGCGGACGAGTTCAGCTCCGAGGTGACGGTCAACGCGTGGCTGCGCCGCGGTGCTCCGCGCTCGAAGGCCGTGCTGGGCGTGCCGTTCTACGGACGCGGCTGGACCGGTGTGGCACCTGGTACGCGCAACGGCCTGTTCGGCACGGGTACGCCCGCGCCGGCCACGTACGAGGCGGGTTACGAGGACTTCCACGCCATCAAGCCGAAGCTGGCCGACCCGAAGTACAAGGTCTACCGCGATGAGCGGGCCGGCTTCGCGTGGATCTACGACGGCACGACGTGGTGGACCTACGACGACGCGACCGAGATGAAGCGCAAGGCTCGTTTCATCAACGACCGCAACCTGGGCGGCGCGATGATCTGGTCGCTCGACGGGGACACCGCGGACGCAGAGTTGATCAAGGCCCTGGACGGCGCCTTGAGGTGAGACGGACTGTCCGGATCGGACAGTTCTGCGGGTCCGGGGAGGTTTCGCGGCGGCCGCCTCCCCGGATTCCGTCAGTGCTTCTTGTGCGACAACCACCCTCGGCCGTGCGCGCGCAACGCCAGTTCGTACGTGGCCTGGGCGTCGATACCCGGCGGCAGGTTGCCACCCAGCTCCAGGCTCACCAGGCCGTGCGCGATGCCCCACATCGACATCGCGATCTGCTCGGGGTCCTCGTGCACGAAGACCTGCTGTTCGATCGCCCGCCGCACGGTGTTGATCACCGGCGCGAACGTCCGGCCGGCCGCGCGGCTCATCGCCTTCGTCGGCTCGACGACCTTCGAGTAGAGCACCGAGTAGAACTGCGGGTCCGCGAGCGCGCTGCGCCGGTACGCCAGGCCGATCTGGACCAGGTCCTCCGCGGGGTCGTCGGTGACCGGCACCTCCGCCAGGTGCGTGCCGAACCGGTTGAACGCCTCGTCGTAGAGCGCCTCGAGCAGCGCCGGTTTCCCGCCGAACAGGGAATAGACCGCCGTCGTCGAGGTGTTGACGTCGGTGGCGATCTTGCGCAGGCTCACCGCGCCGGGACCTTCGGTGCTGAGCAGCTCGCCCGCCCGCTCGAGCAGACGCCGTCGCAGAGCGTCATCGTGGGTCTTGGGCCTGGGCATCACGCAATCCTAACGGCCGCTGGTCAGCGTGGTATCACATTGGTACCGTCCGTCCATGGCGATGACCTTGCGGTTGACCGACGAGGAGAACCACCGGCTCGCTGAACTCGCGCAGGCCGAGGGGCGCTCCAAGCAGGAGGTCGTGCGTCTCGCGATCGCGGACCGCTACCAGCGCATGCAGCAGGAAGAAAAGCTCGGCGAGGTTCTGGGGCGAGTCCTGCCGAAGTACCGAGGTCTTTTGGATAGGCTCGGTTCTTCCTGAAACTGTCAGACCTCTGTGATCAACTGGGTGCCGTGATCTCCTACCTCGACGCCGGGGACCTCTTGGTGCTGGCCACAGCCGTGACCGGTGGCGACCTCGTCGTCAGGGACATCGGCCTGCTGGACACAGCGGCGTACCGTCCCCGCGCCACCGTGCTCGGCGTGGAGGCCTACGACACGCTGTGGCTGAAGTCCTCCGCCTTACTTGACTCGATCGTGCGAACCCGTCCCCTGGTGGAGGGAAACTGGCGGCTCGGCTGGGTCTCCGCCGTGACGATGTGCGACATCAACGGCTACTGGATCGACGCGGACGAGGACGACGCCCTGGACCTGGTGCGGGCCCTCGGTCGCGACAAGATCGACGTCCCCGAGATGGCCGGCCATCTCGAAGCGTGGGGACTTCCGAAGGATTCCGCTTGACCTAGAGCGCACTCTAGCTCGTAGCGTCGTTGCCGTGAGTTACTCGATAGCCCAAGCCGCGCAGCGCAGTGGGTTGTCCATCGACACCTTGCGCTACTACGAACGAATCGGGCTTGTCGACCCGCCCGCGCGAGACTCGGGTGGGCGCCGCAGCTACTCGGAAGAAGACCTGGGTTGGCTGGCCTTCGTGACGCGTCTGCGCACGACCGGCATGCCGATCCGCATGATGCGCGAGTTCGCGCAGCTCAGGCACCGCGGCGACCTGACGGCAGGCCGCCGCAAGGAGATCCTCGTCGAGCACCGCAACGACGTCCGCGCCCGCATCGCGGAGCTGCAGACGTGCCTGGAAGTGCTCGATTACAAGATCGACCACTACGCGGTGGTCGAGCGGGACTTGGAGGCGACGGCCTAGGACCAGACGGACAGGGCCAGTCCCGCACCCGCCCGGATCGCCGTTCCGTCCAACACGATGCTGCCCTCGTCCACCCCGAGCGCGTGCCACCGCGCGGTGACGGTGACGGCACCGGGAGGGGGCAGCGGCTCGCGTCCGGCGCCGGTGGTTGTTCGAGCGGATGGTGCAGGAACAACGGAATGCGCTGAGCCGGTGGCGATGCGGATGTTTCGCGACTCGAGGTGGGCAGACGTGGTGCCGCCCTCGCGTCGTGAGGTCGCCGAAGACGCTGCTGTTCATGATTCGAACCTGTACATCCATGAAAGATGCCGTGGCAGTGGAGAAAGCGACTGCCGTGACGATCACGGGCGACGGCCGGAACGTGACCCGGGTCCCAGGTTTCGGTACTTGAGCTAGAGCGCGCTCCAGGTCCTAGCGTTGTCGTCATGACGGAAAAGCGTGTGAAGCTCGGGGAGCTCGAGGTCGGGCCGCAGGGGCTCGGCTGCATGGGAATGTCGGAGTTCTACGGCGCCGGCGACGAGTCGGAGTCGATCTCGGTGATCCACCGGGCGCTGGAGCTCGGTGTGACGCTGCTCGACACGGCCGACATGTACGGCCCGTACGTGAACGAGGAGCTGGTGGGCCGCGCGATCGCGGGCCGTCGTTCGGACGTCGTGCTGGCCACGAAGTTCGGCATCGTGCGCGAAGAGGGCGGACGTTCGATCCGGGGCGACCGCGACTACGTGCGCTCGTCGGTCGAGGGGTCTCTGCGCAGGCTCGGGACCGACGTGATCGACCTCTACTACCTGCACCGCGTGCCGGCCGACACGCCGATCGAGGAGACCGTCGGCGCGATGGCCGAGCTGGTGACCGAGGGCAAGGTGCGGTTCCTGGGCCTGTCGGAGGCCGGCGCCGACACCCTTCGCCGGGCACACGCGGTGCACCCGATCACCGCTTTGCAGAGCGAGTGGTCGCTGTGGTCGCGGGACATCGAGGCCGAGATCGTGCCAACCGCACGCGAGCTGGGCATCGGCCTCGTGCCGTACTCGCCTCTGGGCCGTGGTGTGCTGACCGGCCGCTTCACCTCTGCTGCCGATTTCGGTGCCGGCGACTTCCGCGGGGTGGCTCAGCCGCGGTTCTCGGGTTCGAACCTCGACACGAACCTGAAGATGGTGGAGGAGCTGCGCGCGTTGGCTTCCGACCGGGGTGTGACCGCTGGTCAGCTGGCGTTGGCGTGGGTCCAGCACCGGGGCGACGACGTCGTGCCGATTCCGGGTACCAAGCGGATCAAGTACCTGGAGGAGAACGTGGCGGCGGCTTCGCTGGAGCTGTCCGCGGACGACCTGGCCGCGATCGAGGCCGCTGTGCCCGCCTCGGCCGTCGCCGGTGATCGCTACCCGGACATGAGCTCCGTGGGTCGCTAGAACATACGTTCGAAAGTATCCCCAGGGTTGTCCACAGGTTGGGGACAAGAGGCTGTGGACAACCCTGGTTTTATGTGGACAACTGGGCCGCGACGGTGGCGCCGAGCTCCCAGCAGGCTTCCAGGTCGGCCTTCTCGGGTTCGCCCGTGACGACCACGTGCTGCGCCACCTTCTCCCAGCCCAACCCGGTCGTGGCCGTCTCCACGCTGCGCACCGCACCCGTCGTGTCGTTGTTGCCGTGCACGTACAACCCGAACGGCCTGCCCTGTGTGGAGTCCAGGCACGGGTAGTAGACGGTGTCGAAGAAGTGCTTCAACGCGCCGCTCATGTAGCCGAGGTTGGCGGGCGTGCCCAGCAGGTAGCCGTCCGCCTCCAACACATCCACAGCGGTTGTGGACAACGCGGCTCGGCGCACGACCTCGACGCCCTCGATCTCGGGCGTGGTCGCACCCGCGACGACCGCCTCGAACATGGCCTGCAGGGCGGGTGACGGCGTGTGGTGGACGATCAACAGCCTCATGACCGCCTTTAGTACCACTCGAAGTCGGGGTCGGTCGGCTCCACGTCGTCCACTCCGATCGCGTTGAGCTGTTCGCTGGTGACGACCTCGCCGTTGTCCGGCTTGGCCAGCGCCAGAATCATCTCGGCCAGGTCGACGTGCCGCTCCTGGGTCTGTTCGTGGGTCTCCCGCAGTTCGGCGCAGATCTCCAGCGTGCCGGTGCCCTCGACGCGCTGGAAGAGCAGGCCGCCTTCCAGCAACCCGGAGAGCGGGTACGTGTTGGTGCGGTACGAGCGCGCGACGCTGCGCAGGAAGAACTGGAGGGCCGGCTCGTCCTGCAGGCTGAAGTCGAAGAGGTGTCTCAGCCCGCGCAGCAGTTCCTGGTGGTAGGTCTTCAGCCGCGCGGCGAGCGACTCCGGCGGGGAGGGGACGCTCTCGGGCATCTCGTGCGCGTTGAGGTAGGCGAGTGCCAGGTCACGCCGCGTGTACTCCATGCGCGGCAACATAGATGACCATGACCCGCGCCTCCTACGACATTGTTGCCGCGAGCTACGCCCAGCTCATCCCGGACGCGCACGACGGCCGCCCCCTCGACGCCGCGATCATGCGAGCGTTCGCCGAGCTGGTCGAGGGCCCGGTCGCGGACCTCGGCTGCGGCACCGGCCGCATCACCCAGCACCTGCACGGACTCGGGCTGGGCGTGTCAGGCATCGACCTCTCCGACGGCATGCTCGAAACAGGCGAGAACCCTGTACCCGCACCTCATCTTCACCCAGGGCGACATCACCGGGCTCGACCTGGCGGACGACAGCCTCGGCGGCGCCGTCGTCTGGTACTCCACGGTCCACATGCCCGCGGAAGCCGTGCCGTGGAACGAATTCCACCGCGTGCTGCGGCCAGGCGGGTACCTGTTGCATGCTTTCAAGGCAGGCAACCAGAAACGGCACCTCGCCCACGCGTACGGCCACGACGTGGACCTCTACGTCCACTGGCACGACGTCGACGAGACCGCGGGCAACGCGATCGAAGCCGGCTTCAACGAACAGGCACGGCTGATACGTCAGAAGGGTGTGGACGAAGGGGGACCGCAGGCGTTCTTGTTGCTTCACAAACGGAACCCCGCGACCCGACAGACGTCCTAGTGGGTGTACACAGGAGGGACCATGAAGACCACCGCCCTTATGACCACCAGTCCTCGTCAGCGTCGCATCACCTGGGGTTTCGGCCTTGCGATCGGCATCGGGATGATCGGGTTCGGGCCCCTCTTCGCGTCGGTGTGGCCGGGGTTCGACCACAGCCCGTGGGACATCAACACGATGTTGTTCGGACTCGGCGTGGGGCTTTGCACGATCGCGTACATCTTCGGGCGGATCGCCGTCGCGGCGGTCACCGAGGGGCGTCGCAACGCGATCGCCCCGCCGACCAGAAGGGCTTACCTCGTGGCCGGCGGGGGATTCGTCCTCGCGGTGCTCGCGCTCGCGTGGGCGATCGCTTTCCCAGCTAGCTGACGAGTGCAGTCACTCGTTCCCGTAGTTCAGCCAATCGAGCCTTGCCAGCGGCACGGGCGGACTCCAGTCCGTCCGTGACCGGCTCGACGACTTCCAGGTACGCCTTGAGCTTCGGCTCCGTGCCGGACGGTCGCACGATCACGCGCACGCCGTCCGCGGTCCAGCGCAGCACGTCCGCACTGGGCAGCAGGTCCTCCGACGAGAAATCCGCAGGGGGTTCCGCGCGCAGCCGCGCCATCGTCGCGCCGATCAGCGACAAATCGGTGTAGCGCAGGGAAACCTGGTCGGTCAGGTGCAGGCCGTGGTCCAACGCGAGCTGGTCCAGCGCGTCCAGCAGCGTGCGCCCCGACGCCTTGAGGCCGGCAGCCAGATCCGCGGCCACCACCGCAGCCGAAATGCCGTCCTTGTCTGCCACGTGAGCAGGATCGACGCAGTTGCCGAGTGCTTCCTCGTAGGCGAACACCAGGCCTTCACCGGCCCGCGCCAGCCACTTGAAGCCCGTCAGCGTCTCCGCGTAACGAGCACCGTGCGCCGCGGCGATCGACTTCAGCAAGGACGAGGACACGATCGTCGTTGCCACCAAAGGATCCGCGGACTCGGTCGTCGACAGCACGAGCGACCCGAGCAGCACGCCCGTCTCGTCGCCGCGCAACATCCGCCACTTGTCTCCGTCCCGCACACCCAGAGCACACCTGTCGGCATCGGGGTCGAGCGCGATCGCCAGGTCCGCGTCCACCGACGCCGCAAGGGAAAGCAGCTCGTCGGACGCGCCAGGCTCCTCCGGGTTCGGGAACACCACGGTCGGGAAGTCCGGGTCGGGGACCGCCTGCGACCGCACCACGTGCACGTCGGTGAAACCCGCGCGCCGCAACGCTTCCACGGCGAATGCGCCACCCACGCCGTGCATCGGCGTCAGCGCGATCTTCAACGCCCGCGCGTTCTGGCGCGGCAGCGAGGCCACCCGCTCCAGGTACGCGTCGATCTCGGCCTCGGAAACTGTCGAGTACGACGACGCACGAGGCACGGAAACCGCGGCAGGAACAGCCTCGATCGCCTTCTCGATCTCGCCGTCCGACGGCGGCACGATCTGCGACCCACCGGACAGGTAGAGCTTGTACCCGTTGTCCGCGGGCGGGTTGTGCGACGCGGTGATCTGAATCCCGGCCACCGCACCGTGGTTCCGGACCAGGAACGCGAGCACCGGCGTGGGCAACGGCCCTGGCAGCACCCGCACGTCGAAGCCCGCGGCCGCCATCACCTCGGCGGCGGCGGTCGCGAACTCCTCCGACCCGTGCCGGGCGTCGCGTCCGACGAACACCAGCCCGGAAGTCCCGAGCCACGACGCCAGACCAGCCGTCGTGCGGACCACCGTGGCCACGTTCATGCCGTTGGTGCCGGCACGAACCGGCCCGCGCAGCCCGGCGGTGCCGAACGTCAGCGGCCCGGCCATGCGGTCTTGGAGGTCCTCCAACGCCTCGCCGGAGCCGCCCATCGCGCGTGCCAGAACGCCCTGCAGCTCGGTTCGAGTCGCGTCGGAGGGGTCGTCAGCGATCCACCGGAACGTCGCGTCACGCAGTGCCGGCGTCAGGCTCATGCGCGGTCCACCAGCTCGCGCAGCAGCGTGCCCATGCGCTGAGCGGCGGCGGCACCGGCGTCCAGCACCTCCTGGTGGTTCAGCGGCTCACCGGTGATGCCCGCCGCGAGGTTCGTGACCAGCGACAGCCCGAACACCTCGACACCCTCGGCACGTGCGGCGATGGCCTCGTGCACGGTCGACATGCCGACCAGGTCCGCGCCCATCGTGCGCAGCATCCGGATCTCGGCGGGCGTCTCGAAGTGCGGGCCGGGCAGACCTGCGTACACGCCCTCTTCCAGCGAAGGGTCGATCTCCTGCGCGAGCTTGCGCAGTCGCGGCGAGTACAGGTCCGTCAGGTCCACGAACCGGGCGCCGACCAGCGGCGACAGCGAGGTCAGGTTGAGGTGGTCGGAGATCAGCACCGGCTGCCCGACCGACATGCCCTGGCGCAGGCCACCGGCAGCGTTGGTGAGCACGATCGTCGACACGCCGGCGGCCGCGGCCGTGCGCACGCCGTGGACGACCTTCTGCACACCCTTGCCCTCGTAGCCGTGGGTGCGGCCGAGGACGACGAGGACCTTCTTGCCACCCACCTCGACGGAACGGATGGTGCCGCCGTGGCCGAGCGCGGTCGGCGCCTCGAAGCCTTCCAGCTCACCGACGGGGATTTCGGAGGTCGGCTCGCCGATCACGTCGGCGGCGGGCCGCCAGCCGGAGCCGAGCACGATCGCGATGTCGTGCTTCGCCACGCCGGTGCGGCTCTGGATCTCTTCCGCGGCCTTGCCGGCCAGCTCTTCTGGAGTCACCGCGTGATGTTAAACCGGGGCGAACGTGGAGGCGATCGCGTCGAAGAGCTGCGCGCGGGCCTGCGCCTCCTGCTCTGTGGGCACCACCACTTCGACCACCCACAGGTCGTTGCCGAACGGCAGCACGCGGGAGAAGTGCGACCGCCTCAGCGCCTCGGGATCGTCACCCTCCACCGTCCGGTAGACGAACTGGACGCTGTCCTCGTCCTGGTGTCCGGCGAGGTTCGGCGTGCGCACCTGCTCGCCACCGAAGAACCGGCCCGGCCACTGAGCCTGCACGCTGGCCGTGTACGTGCTGATCCTGCGCTTCGGGTAGAACTCGGGGAACCGCTGCACCGTGGCCTGGTACGCACCGGTGCCGGAGACGAAGTGCACCACCGCGGACGCCGGCATCAGCTTGTCGGCCGCGCGCTGTTCGGCGTAGGTCGACCAGCTGGGATCGACGCTCAGCCGGAACTTCGCGCCCTGGTCGCCGATCGCCGTGAGGGCCAGCTCGGTGCGCGGCTGCAGTGTCGCGGACGTGGGCAGGGTCGGCAGCACCTGCATCGTCTGCCCGGTCGGCGGCAGCAGCGCAGCCCCCGCCGCCAGCCGCGTCAGCGCGAACCCGCCCCCCGAACCCGCCACGAACAGCAACAGCGCCGCGACCAGGATGAACGTGGTGGCGATCCGTCCGCGCCGCCGCTGAGGCCTGAACGGCTCGGTGATCATGAACGGCAACGGGCCGGGGTCGTCGGCCAGCGGCGCGTCCGGCTCGATCTTCGGCTTGGGTCGCACGATGATCGGCGTCTGCACGGCCTCGCGCACCTCGAACGCGTCGGTGCCCGGCTCCGGCAGCAGCGGGTAGACCTGCCTGCGCACGTCGACCAGCGACAACCGCTCCGACGGGTCCTTCCGCATCAACCCGCTGATGACCGGCGAGAGCCGCCCGGCACCCGCGGGCACCGGCACGTCGCCGTTGATCACGGCTTGGATCGTCTGCATGACGTTCTTGCCCACGTACGGCGGCTCACCGGCCATCGCGGCCCACATCGTGGCGCCGAGCGACCACCTGTCCGCGGCCGCCGAGACGTCACCGCCCTGCGCGACCTCGGGCGCGATGTACGCGGGCGTGCCGAGCGTGATGCCGCGCGCGGTCATGGTGGCCTCGGCGACGTTGCGCGCGATGCCGAAGTCCGTGAGCTTCACCCGCCCGTCGTCGGCGATCAGCACGTTGCCGGGCTTCACGTCCCGGTGCGTGATGCCGGCCCGATGCGCCGACGCCAGCGCCGCCGCGATCGCGTCCAGCACGGCCGCGCCCTGCTTCTCGGTGAGGCAGCCCTGCTCCTGCAGCACCTCGTTCAGGCTGCGCGACGGCACCAGTTCCATCACCACGTACGGGTCGCCGTCGTGCTGGACGACGTCGTAGAGCGTCACGAGGTTCGGGTGCGAGAGCGCGGCGACGGCCCGCGCCTCGCGCATGGTCCGTTCTCGCAGCTCATCGGCCGCGACGTCGGGCATCCCCGGCGGCCGCAGGATCCCCTTGACGGCGACCTGCCTGCGCAGCACCTCGTCGTGAGCAGCCCAGACGGTGCCCATCGACCCTTGACCCAGCAGGTGCAGCAGCCGGTACCTAGCCGCGATCAAGCGCTCCTGGTCACCGTTCTCCACACCGTCATTCTTCCTGACACACTGACTGCATCGTTAACGGCGGTGAACCTCACATAGCCGTGTCGGTACCGGTCGGTAACACTGCAACGCATGATGGAGTTGGCCTTGCCCGCCGAATTCCGCCCGAACGAGTTCCCCGCGGCGTCGCGGGAACAGTGGCGCGCGATGGTCGACGCCGTCCTCAGCAAGACCGGCGCTTCGTTCGAGTCGCTGGTCACGAAGACTTACGACGGCATCTCGCTGCAGCCGCTCTACACGCTCGACGACGCGCTGCCTCCGTATGCGCTGGCGCCCGTCAAGCAGGGCTGGGACGTCCGCCAGCGCCACACCGTGCCCGATCCGGTCGCGCTGATGAACGACCTGGAGGGCGGCGTCACGTCGCTGTGGCTCGCGGTGCCGGCCTCGTCGTTGGAGCGGCTGCTCGACGGCGTCTACCTCGACCTCGCGCCGATCGTGCTGGACGGCGACGTCGAGGCCGCGCGGGCGATGCTGCGGATCTACGACCAGGCGCCGCTGCTCGCCTCCGAGGTGCGCGGCAACCTGGCCCTCACCCCTTTCGGTGACGCTCTCGACGTGATCAAGCAGGCGAACGAACAGTTCCCCCTGCTGCGCACCGTCGTGGTGGACGCACTGCCGTTCCACGACGCCGGTGGCTCGGACTCGGAAGAACTGGGCGCGGCGCTCGCTCTGGCCGTCTCCTACCTGCGCGCGCTGACCGAGGCCGGACTGAGCGTCGAGCAGGCTTTCGCGCAGCTGGAGTTCCGCTACGCCGCGACCGCCGACCAGTTCATGACGATCGCGAAGCTCCGTGCCGCGCGGCGGTTGTGGGCGCGGGTGGCCGAGGTGTCCGGGGTGGACGTGCCGCAGGTGCAGCACGCGGTGACTTCGTCCGCGATGATGACCCGCCGCGACCCGTGGGTGAACATGCTGCGCACCACGGTGGCGACGCTGGCCGCCGGTCTCGGTGGTGCCGACTCGGTGACGGTGCAGCCGTTCGACGCGGCGATCGGGCTGCCGGACGAGTTCGCCCGGCGGATCGCGCGCAACACGCAGAACCTGCTGCTGGAGGAGTCGCACCTCGGCGAGGTGATCGACCCGGCGGCCGGCTCCTGGTACGTCGAGAAGCTGACGGACGAGCTGGCTGCCCACGCCTGGTCGTGGTTCCAGGAGATCGAACGGACGGGCGGCCTGCCCGACGCGAAACAGCTGGTCGCCGACCGCATTGCCGAAACCTGGGCCAAGCGCTCGGCTCGGCTCGCGGACCGGAGCGACCCGATCACCGGTGTCAGCGAGTTCCCGAACCTGGCTGAGAAGCCCGTCGTCCGCGAGCCGTTCGTGACACCGGAAGGCGAGCTGCCGAGAGTTCGGTACGCCCAGGCCTTCGAAGAGCTGCGCGACCTCGCCGACGCCCAGCCCGAACGCCCCCGGGTCTTCCTCGCCACCCTCGGCCCGGTAGCCGCTCACACGGCCCGTGCCACCTTCGCCGCCAACCTCTTCAACGCCGGCGGCTTCGCGACTCCGGCCGCGGGCCCGACGAAGACCCCAGAAGACGTGGCCGAGCAGTTCAAGGCTTCAAAAGCGCGAATCGCGGTCCTCTGCGGCTCCGACACCAGCTACGCCGACCAGGCCGCCGCCACGGTCGAAGCCCTGCGAGAAGCCGGCGCCGAACGGGTACTCCTGGCAGGCAAGAAGAGCGACGCAGACGTGGACGGCTTCGTCTACACGGGCTGCCCGGCGCTGGAAATCCTGAACGACACCTACGACTTCCTGGGAGTGGAGCGATGATCCCCAACTTCGCGGACATCGACCTCGGCCCCCTCCCGTCGGCCAAGTACGAGACCGACCTGCCCGCCTGGGAGACACCGGAGGGCATCGCGGTCAAGCCGGTCTACACCGCGCAGGACACCGACGGCCTCGACTTCCTGCAGACCTACCCCGGTGTCGCGCCGTTCCTCCGCGGCCCGTACCCGACGATGTACGTCAACCAGCCGTGGACCGTCCGCCAGTACGCGGGCTTCTCGACGGCCGAGGAGTCGAACGCCTTCTACCGCCGCAACCTCGCGGCCGGGCAGAAGGGGCTCTCAGTAGCGTTCGACCTGGCGACGCACCGCGGTTACGACTCGGACCACCCGCGCGTCGCCGGTGACGTCGGCATGGCCGGCGTGGCGATCGACTCGATCTACGACATGCGCACGCTGTTCGACGGCATCCCGCTCGACAAGATGTCCGTGTCGATGACGATGAACGGCGCGGTGCTGCCGATCCTGGCGCTGTTCGTGGTGGCGGCGGAGGAGCAGGGGGTGAAGCCGGAGCAGCTCACGGGGACGATCCAGAACGACATCCTCAAGGAGTTCATGGTCCGCAACACCTACATCTACCCGCCGCAGCCGTCGATGCGGATCATCTCCGACATCTTCAGCTTCACCAGCAGCCACATGCCGAAGTTCAACTCCATCTCGATCTCCGGCTACCACATGCAGGAGGCCGGGGCGACGGCCGACCTGGAGCTGGCCTACACGCTCGCGGACGGCGTCGAGTACATCCGGGCCGGTAAGGAAGCCGGGCTGGACGTCGACAAGTTCGCGCCGCGGCTCAGCTTCTTCTGGGCCATCGGCATGAACTACTTCATGGAGATCGCCAAGATGCGGGCCGCGCGCCTGCTCTGGGCGAAACTCGTGAACAACTTCGAACCCAAGTCCCCCAAATCCCTGTCTCTGAGGACCCACTGCCAGACGAGCGGCTGGAGCCTCACCGCGCAGGACGTGTTCAACAACGTCGCGCGCACGTGCGTCGAGGCGATGGCGGCCACGCAGGGCCACACGCAGTCGTTGCACACCAACGCACTCGACGAGGCGCTTGCACTGCCGACCGACTTCTCCGCGCGCATCGCCCGCAACACGCAGCTCCTCCTGCAGCAGGAGTCCGGCACCACGCGCGTGATCGACCCGTGGGGCGGCAGCGCGTACGTCGAGCGGCTCACGAACGAGCTCGCGCGGAAGGCCTGGGAGCACATCACCGAGGTCGAGAAGGCGGGCGGCATGGCCCGCGCGATCGACGAGGGCATTCCCAAACTGCGCATCGAGGAAGCGGCCGCCCGCACCCAAGCCCGCATCGACTCCGGACGCCAGCCCGTCATCGGCGTCAACAAGTACCTGGTGACCAGCGACGAGCAGATCGAGGTCCTCAAGGTCGACAACGCGGGCGTGCGGGCGCAGCAGCTCGAGAAGCTCCGCCGTCTCAGGGAAGAGCGCGACCAGTCCGCTGTGGACAGTGCGCTCGAAGCCCTCACGAACGCCGCGACCGGCCACGGCAACCTGCTGGAGCTGGCGATCAACGCCGCACGCGCCAAGGCGACGGTCGGAGAGATCTCGGAGTCGCTGGGCAAGGTCTGGGGCAGGCATTCCGCCCAGATCCGCACCATCACGGGTGTCTACCGCCAGGAGGTCGGCCAAGTGTCCAACGTGGACGCCTGCCGCGAGGTCGTCGAGGCGTTCGCGGAGGAAGAGGGCCGCCGGCCGCGCATCCTGGTCGCCAAGATGGGGCAGGACGGCCACGACCGCGGCCAGAAGGTGATCGCGACGGCGTTCGCGGACCTCGGCTTCGACGTCGACGTCGGCCCGCTGTTCCAGACGCCGGAAGAGGTTGCGCGCCAAGCGGTCGAGGCCGACGTGCACATCGTCGGCGTGTCCTCGCTCGCGGCGGGCCACCTCACGCTCGTCCCGGCGTTGCGCCAGGAGCTCGCCGAGCTCGACCGCGCGGACATCATGATCGTCGTCGGTGGCGTGATCCCGCCGCAGGACTTCGACGAGCTGTACGCGGCGGGCGCGGCGGCGATCTTCCCGCCCGGCACCGTGATCGCGGACGCCGCCAAGGACCTTCTGGTGAAACTCGCAGGGCAGCTCGGCCACCATGGCTAGGGTGATCGACGTCGACCAGCTCGCCAGGGGAGTCCTGGAAGGCAAGCGCGGTGTGCTCGCGCGAGCGATCACCCTGGTCGAGTCCAAGCGCGCGGACCACCGCGCGAAGGCGCAGGAGCTGCTGGTCGAGCTGTTGCCCAAGTCCGGCAACGCGATCAGGGTCGGCATCACCGGTGTCCCCGGCGTCGGCAAGTCGACGTTCATCGATGCCCTGGGCACCATGCTCACCGAGCAGGGCCACCGGGTCGCGGTGCTCGCCGTCGACCCGTCGTCCACCCGCACCGGCGGCAGCATTCTGGGTGACAAGACGCGGATGAACAGGCTGTCGGTCGACGAGCAGGCGTTCATCCGGCCTTCACCGACGTCCGGCACGCTCGGCGGCGTCGCGCAGGCCACCCGCGAGACGATCGTGCTGGTCGAGGCCGCCGGCTTCGACGTCGTGCTGGTCGAGACGGTCGGCGTGGGGCAGTCGGAAGTGGCCGTCGCGAACATGACGGACTGCTCGCTGTTCCTGACGCTCGCACGCACCGGCGACCAGTTGCAGGGCATCAAGAAGGGCATCCTGGAGCTCGCGGACGTCATCGCGGTCAACAAGGCCGACGGCGAGCACGAACTCGATGCCCGCAAGGCAGCAAGAGAACTGGCGGGAGCCCTCAAACTGCTGCGGCCGCCCGACGCGTTGTGGCACCCGCCGGTGCTGACGTGTTCCGGACTCACCGGTGTCGGGCTCGACGAGCTGTGGTCCCGCGTGCTGGAACACCAGTCCACCTTGAGGGACGCCGGCGAGCTCGACGAACGCCGGCGGCGCCAGCAGGTCGAGTGGACCTGGATGATGGTCCACGACGAACTGTGGCGGCAGGTGCGCGAGAGCGCCGCCGTGCGTTCCCTCGCCCCCTCGCTGGAGGAGAAGGTCAGGTCGGGAGAGCTGACCGCGACGCTGGCCGCGGAGCAGATTTTGAAGGCGTTCCAATCGGACTCTCGGTAGGCGAGTAACTAGTTTGGGTGACCTTCGATCGTGGTATTCGAGGTAGAGTTCAGGCCATGTCGAGGTTGCTGCTGGCCTGCGTGTTCGCGCTGATGAGCGTCGTCGGGATCGCCGGTGTGGCGTCCGCGCAAGAGGCGGCGAACGCGCCTGTGGCGGCTGCGCAGCAGACGACAGTGAATCCGGGTCCGGCTGTCAACGCGCCGCAGGAACCGTCGCCTGAAATCCGCCAGGAGACCAAGCGCAAGCTGTGGATCGGCGCCATCGCGCTGGGCCTGTTCGTGCTTGTCTACTACCGCAACAAGCGCCGGTGGGCGGCATGGCGCAAAGCGCGAGCAGCCAAGAAGGGCTGACCGCTGGTCGTTCGGGGTGAGACGTTGCGTCCCACATGATGGAACGTAATAGTCAAAATTAAGCGTGCTTCTCGACCATTTGCGTCATCGTTGATCGGTCAGACCGAAACTCGCTCGCCGCTTGGCGCAGCGCTGCGACCGGCCAGCCGGTTGATCATCATCAGCGCCCTGCGTCTCACAGGCGGTGATGCAGGATGGTGAGCAAATGAGTACCGACTTGAAGATCAGCACACGCTCGACCGTCGAGCGGTACTCCGACGCGCTGCTGGACCTGTCGCACTCGATCCACGCCGAGCCTGAGCTGGCCTTCGAGGAGCACCGCAGCGTCGAGAAGATCACCTCCCTGCTGGCCCGCGAGGGTTTCAAGATCGACCGCGACGTGGCCGGCCTCGACACCGCGTTCGTCGCGACCTACGGCGACGGCGAGCTCGTGCTGGGACTTTGTGCCGAATACGACGCGCTGCCCGAGGTCGGGCACGCGTGCGGGCACAACGTCATCGCGGCTGCTTCCGTCGGTACGGCGCTCGCACTGCGTGACATCGCCGACCAGCTGGGTATCACCGTGAGGGTGATCGGAACTCCAGCGGAAGAGGTCGGCGGCGGCAAGGTGCTCATGCTCGAGCGGGGCGTGTTCGACGACGTCTCGTTCTCGATGATGGTGCACCCGGCGCCGTACGAGTCGTGTGCGGCGAAGTCGCTGGCCATCACCGATCTCCAGGTGCACTACAAGGGCAAGCCGTCACACGCGGCCGCCGCCCCGCACCTGGGCATCAACGCCGCGGACGCGGTGACCGTCGCGCAGATCTCGATCAGCCTGCTGCGGCAGCACCTCGAGCCCGGCCAGATGGTCACGGGCATCGTCACCAACGGCGGCACCGTGCCGAACGTAATACCCGCCCGCGCATCGGCGATGTTCGATGTGAGGGCGGAAAACCTGGAATCGTTGCAGCGCCTGGAGAACCGAATTCGGGACTGCTTCTCGGCCGGCGCGCTCGCGACCGGCTGCACCCATGAGGTCGAGCAGGTCTCACCGATCTACGCCGAGCTGACTCCCGACCCGTGGCTCGCGGACGCCTACCGGCGCGCGGCCACTGACCTGGGACGACGTCCGCTCTCGCCCGAGCAGGAACAGCGAGAGAAGATCGGGAGCACCGACATGGGCAACGTCACCAGAGTGTTGCCCGCAATCCACCCGACCATTGCCATCGACTGCGGAGACGCGGTGAACCACCAACAAGAGTTCGCGACCGCCTGTGCCTCGGCGTCGGCGGACCGTGCATTGCTCGATGGAGCACTTGCCATGGCCTGGACGACGATCGCGACAGCCACCGATTCCCAGCAGCGCGCACGGCTGCTGGCCCGCGGAGGTGCGGCATGACGGTTCTGGACTCCCGTCCCTCGGGCTCCTCAACTGTGAATACGTCCACCGAGATGCTCGTCGACCCCACCGGGGTGAGCATGTCTCCTGTGGATGATCTCGGAGAAGGCCGCGGTCCCGCGTGGCTGGACGACTGGTTGAAGGCGCATGCCTCCGACGTCGTCGCCTGGCGCCGCCACATTCACGCCAACCCCGAGCTGTCCCGGCGCGAGTACAACACCACCGAACTGGTGGCGAAGCTGCTGCGCGAGGTCGGCCTCAAGCCGCGCATCCTCCCCGGCGGCACCGGCCTGATCTGCGACATCGGCAACGGCCCACGCTGCGTGGCTCTCCGCGCGGACATGGACGCCCTGCCGCTGCCGGAGAACACCGGCCTGCCGTTCGCGTCCACTGTGGACGGTGTGTCGCACGCGTGCGGTCACGACGCCCACACGACGGTGTTGCTCGGCACGGCTCTCGCGCTCTCCTCGGCCACCGAGCTGCCCGGCCGCGTCCGTCTGGTGTTCCAGCCGGCCGAGGAGGTCATGCCGGGTGGCGCGCTGGACGTGCTGGCCGCGGGCGGACTCGACGGCGTGGAGCGGATTTTCGGTCTGCACTGCGACCCACGCCTGCAGGTCGGCCGCATCGGCACCCGCATCGGCGCCATCACGTCGGCGTCGGACCTGCTGGAGCTGCGACTGAACTCGCCGGGCGGCCACACCTCGCGTCCGCACCTCACCGCGGACCTGGTGCACGCGCTGGGCACGGTCATCACCGGCCTGCCGACGATGCTGTCCCGCCGCGTCGACCCGCGTTCCGGCACCGTCCTCGTGTGGGGCGCCGTCCACGCGGGCGAGGCGCCCAACGCCGTCCCGCAGGACGGTCTGCTGCGCGGCACGCTGCGCACCGGCGACCGCGACATCTGGGCCGAGCTCGAGCCGCTGGTCAAGGACCTGGTCACCGGGCTCTTGGCGCCCACTGGTGTCGGCTTCGACCTGCACCACCGCCGCGGCGTGCCCCCGGTGGTGAACGAGCGCGAGTCCACCCAGATCCTGCGCGCCGGCATCGAGGCCGCCCTGGGCGACGACGCCCTGGCCGGCACGGAGCAGTCGTCCGGCGGCGAGGACTTCGGCTGGTACCTGGAGCACGTGCCGGGCTCGTTCGCGCGCCTCGGCGTGTGGAACGGCCAGGAGAAGCAGCGCGACCTGCACCAGCCGACGTTCGACCTGGACGAGCGCGCCCTGCTCGTGGGCGTCCGCGTCATGGTCCACACGGCCCTGGCCGCCCTGGCATAGGTTCTTGATGAAGGGAACCTTCATCCACGTGAGGTGGGTGAAGG
>NZ_JYJG01000275.1 GCF_000955955.1 Lentzea aerocolonigenes | reverse complement strand
CCCCTTGGAATCAGCCGTCTAGAGGGCGTCAGGCGTGGATCCGGACGGAGTTCGCCCGTCCGAGTGACCCCACGGTTGGCCGGGCAGGACGGCGCGAGGCACAGTCGCGCCCGAAAAAGGAGGGCGCGCGGGCGGCGGGGCTGGGTAGCGTCGCGGGCCATGCGTGATCTTGCCGCTTTGCCCAAGGCTCACCTGCACGTGCACCTGGAGAGCACGGTCCGCGCGGACACCGTCGCCGAGCTCGCGGAGCACCACGGGGTCGAGGTGCCGGCGCACGACGGGGCGTACAGCGGGTTCGGGCAGTTCGCGGCGCACAACGGGGCCGTGCGGGACTGCCTGCGGCGAGCCGAGGACTTCAGCCGGATCGCGTACGAGTTCTGCGCCGAGGAAGCAGCGCAGGGGACCCGGTACGCCGAGGTCACGTTCACCGCGGCTGCGCACGGGGAACGGCTTCGGGATCCGGACATGCCGCTCGAGGCGGTGTTGGCCGGGCTCGCCGCAGGACAGGCCGCCCACGGCATCGAGTGCCGTGTGATCGTGGACCACCCCAGGAAACGGCCGGTCGCGAGGTTTCAGGAGTCGCTTCGGCTCGCGGTCGCGCACCCGGAGGTCGTGGCGATCGGGATGGCGGGCGCGGAGGAGTTTCCGCTCACGCCGTTCGCCGCCGTGTTCCGGGACGCGCGGGAGGCCGGGATCGGGCTCGTGCACCACGCCGGGGAGTGCTGCGGGGCGCCGAGTGTCGCCGAGGCCGTGACCGTGGGGCTCGCTGACCGGATCGGGCACGGGTTCCGGGCGCTCGACGATCCGGAGGTCGTCGCGCTGCTCAGAGACCGCGCCGTGCCGCTGGAGGTGTGTCCCTCGTCCAACGTCGTGCTGGGACTGGTCGAATCCGTCTCCTCTCATCCGTTGCCACGACTCATGCGGGCCGGGCTGACCGTCACGCTCAGCACCGACATCCCGGCCTCGACCGGCACCACGCTGACCGGCGAGTACCAGCTGCTGCGCGACGAGCTCGGCTTCGACGACGACACGATCGCCGCCATCGCGACCAGCGCCGTCGACGCCTCCTTCGCGCCGCGGGACACGAAGGCGTTGCTGCGTCAGGACATCGCCACCTGGCGCGCCGGCTCGTAACACGCCAGGCCGTGCCGGGCCGCCAGCAGCGCCACCAGGTCCAGCACCTGCTGCCGGCCCGGCCACACCACGTGCACGATCACCGCGTCCGAACCGACCGTCAGCGCCTCGTTCCACGACACCGGCGACGACGGATCAGGGGAGGTCTGGCGCAACTCGCGCACGAACGCCGCCACCTGCGGGTCGAACGCGCCCAGCGGCGAGGACCGCAGCTCGGCGTAGCGGGCCGCCGCCTCCGCCGACGACGCCGGGCCAGGAGCCCGCCACAGCACCACATCCACCGGCACGTCCATCACGCCACCTTCCCGAACAACGCACCCAACCGCGGAACCCGCGCCGAGATCTCCGCCGGATCCGCGAAGTCCCACCGCTCGCCCTCAGGCTCCGGCGACACCAGCACCTGCAAGCCGCGCGAGGCCAGAACGGCCTCCAGATCACCGTCGAACGCCTCGGCCGCCACGTAGTCGAGGCCCTCCCACGCCGGCCAGTCGTCATCGGCCCACGCGTGCACGCCACCACGCGAGGCCAAGAACTGGACGTGCGGCAGATCAGCCAACGCGTCCGGCGACGCCGCGACCGACTCGAACACCGCCCGGCCCTGGCCGGCCAGCCACGCCTGGAAGTAGAAGAACCCGTCGTCCGAGCACAGGCCGCCGCAGATCACGTCCGCCGCCTGCCAGTGCGTCCACGTGTCCACCCGGCGCCGCACCTCGTCCAGGCGCAGCGCGAACTCCACAGCTCGCTCCGACGAAGAGGAGGGCGTTGTGGAGGCCGATGCCGCTACCGGGGACAGCCGAGCCGACGAGGACAGCGCACCCGGCACCACGGCGTCCTCCGGCGAGGAAGCCGAAGAAGGGACCGTCGCCGGGGACAACGGCATCGGTGGTCCTGCAACCTCCGAAGAGGACAGCCGAGCCGACGAGAAAGCCGGAGAGGAAGCCGCTTCCGGGGACAGCCGCATCGGCAGCTCGACGCCCTCCGAAGACGACAGCGGAGCCGACGAGAAGGCCGGAGAAGGAGCCGCCGCTGAGGACAGCCGCATCGGCAACTCGGCGTCCTCCGAAGAGGACAGCGGAGCCGACAGAGCGGCCACCAGCCACTCCAGCCGCCGGTCCTGGCCGGAGGTCTCGGAAGCCGACCTCTCGACCAGGGCCCAGAACGCGTTCAGGTCCATGACGAGCACGCTAGCGAGGGGGTCTGACAATTTTCGGCGGCCGTGAATCGTGCCTGGTCACGCCGCCTCCTCCAGCCCCTGCGACAGCTCCCACAGCCGCGGCAGCCGCACCGCCGCCTCCAACGGCGAGTCCAGATCCCACACCGCGCCCGTGAACGGGCCCGCGTCCGTCACCCGGACGCACCCCAGCACCTTCAACGCGTTCTCCAGCGACCGACCGGTCGCCTCGAAGAACGCGTCGTGCGACACCCGGCCCAGCCCGGCCCACAACGGCCACGCGCTGTCCGGCCACGAGTCCGCGCCCACCGCCAGCAACGTCCGCACCGCCGGCACGTCGGCCAGCGCGTCCGGCACCGCCGCGACCTCGCGCAGCACCGACCGGCCCAGCCCCACCACCCACGACTGGAACGCGAAGAATTGCTCCGCGGAACACAACCCGTCGCACAACACATAAGCCGCGTGCCAGTGTGAGAACGTGTTTACCCGACCACGTGACGCGCTTGACAACGTCTCGAAACCGAGAATGTCGGCAGGGGGCAGCGCCGCTAGTCGCGACGTCAGCCACAGGCGGCGTTCATGCTGGTCAGAGGTAGCGGTAGCGGAGCTTTCGACCAGGTCCCAGAAGACATCGAGGTCCATGAACGCAACGCTATCGGAGGGGTCTGACAATTTTCGGAGGCCGCCGATCGGAGCATCACTTCGCTATCGGTGAACAGGCGAACAAACACCCATACAATCGAGCGCGCACACCGAAACCCACAACGAACGCCGACCACCGGCAGCACCGGAACCCCGCGCGGGCAGGGCGCGTGGGGGTTATTGGCGCGAAGGATCCAGCCAGGTCTGACTATCCTTGAGCCCAAATGGACACCCCGCTCGCTGAACTGCACAAACGCCTGCCCGAGCTCATGCCGCGTGATCAACGCCGGCTCGCCAGGCGCCTCGACGGCGTACGCCGGGTCAAGGACCCGCTCGCGCGCAAGAAGATCACCGAGGAGATCGCCGCCCTGATCGACGAGGCGGCGCTCAAGGTCGCGCTGCGCAGGGAGTCCGTCCCCAAGATCACATACCCGCAGGAACTGCCGGTCAGCCAGCACAAGGACGACATCAAAGAGCTGATCGCGCACAACCAGGTCGTGATCGTCGCCGGCGAGACCGGCTCCGGCAAGACCACCCAGCTGCCCAAGATCTGCCTCGAGCTCGGCCGCGGCATCACCGGCCAGATCGGCCACACCCAGCCGAGAAGGATCGCCGCGCGCACCGTCGCCGAACGCGTCGCGGAAGAGCTGAACAGCAAGCTCGGCGACACCGTCGGCTACAAGGTCCGCTTCACCGACCAGTCCGGCGACGACACCCTCGTCAAGCTCATGACCGACGGCATCCTGCTCGCCGAGATCCAGACCGACAGGACCCTCAGCAAATACGACACGATCATCATCGACGAGGCCCACGAACGCAGCCTCAACGTCGACTTCCTGCTCGGCTACCTCAAGCAGCTCCTGCCGCAGCGCCCCGACCTCAAGATCGTGATCACCTCCGCCACGATCGACCCGCAACGCTTCAGCGCCCACTTCGGCAACGCCCCGATCATCGAGGTCTCCGGCCGCACCTACCCCGTCGAGACCCGCTACCGGCCGCTCGACGAAGAGGACGACCAGACCCAGGGCATCATCAACGCCGTCCACGAACTGCAGGCCGAAGGTCCCGGCGACGTCCTCGTGTTCCTGTCCGGCGAACGCGAGATCCGCGACACCGCCGACGCACTCAAAGCCGAAGACCTCCGCAACACCGAGATCCTTCCGCTCTACGCACGCCTGTCCGTGGGCGAACAGCACCGGGTGTTCCAAAAGCACGCGGGCAGAAGGATCGTGCTCGCGACCAACGTCGCCGAGACCAGCCTCACCGTGCCGGGCATCAAGTACGTCATCGACCCCGGCAACGCCCGCATCTCCCGCTACAGCCACCGCCTCAAGGTCCAGCGCCTCCCGATCGAACCCATCAGCCAGGCGTCCGCGAACCAGCGCAAGGGCCGCTGCGGCCGCGTCAGCGAAGGCATCTGCATCCGCCTGTACTCCGAGGACGACTTCGAGGCACGGCCGGAGTTCACCGACGCGGAGATCCTGCGCACCAACCTCGCCAGCGTCATCCTGCAGATGACCAACATCGGCCTCGGCGACGTCGCGAAGTTCCCCTTCATCGACCCGCCGGACAGCCGCAACATCAACGACGGCATCGGCCTGCTGCAGGAGCTCGGCGCCATCAACGCCGCCGAGAAGAAGCTCACCGCGACCGGCCGCAAGCTCGCCGCGCTGCCGGTCGACCCGCGCCTGGGCCGCATGGTGCTCGAAGCCGACACCGCAGGCTGCCTCAAAGAGGTCATGATCATCGCCGCGGCGCTGTCCATTCAGGACCCGCGCGAACGGCCCGCCGACCAGCAGGAGGCCGCCACCCAGCAGCACGCGAGGTTCGTGGACTCCGAATCCGACTTCGTCACGTTCCTCAACCTCTGGGAGTACCTCAAGGAGCAGCAGAAGGAACTGTCCGGCAACCAGTTCCGCAAGCGGTGCAAGGCCGAGTTCCTCAACTACCTGCGCGTGCGCGAGTGGCAGGACATCTACCTGCAGCTGCGCCAGGTCGCCAAGCAGATCGGCATGCAACTCAACGAGGTGCCCGGCGACCCCCGCAACATCCACATCGCCCTGCTGTCCGGTCTGCTCAGCCACATCGGCGTCAAGGACATCCTCAAAAAGCAGGCACCAGGCGAGAAACGCCGCCCGCTCACGGAGTTCCTGGGCGCCCGCAACGCCAAGTTCGCGATCTTCCCCGGCTCCGCGCTCGCCAAGAAACCACCGCAGTGGGTGATGGCGGCCGAGCTCGTCGAGACCAGCCGCCTGTGGGGCCGGATCGTCGCCAAGATCGAACCCGAGTGGGCTGAACGCCTCGGCGAGCACGTGATCAAGCGGCAGTACTCCGAACCCCATTGGGAGACCAAGCGCGGCTCGGTGGTGGCGTTGGAGAAGGTCACGCTCTACGGCGTGCCGATCGTCGCCGGCCGCAAGGTCAACTACGGCAGCATCGACCCCGGACTGAGTCGTGAGCTGTTCATCCGCCACGCCCTGGTGCAGGGGGAGTGGACCACCCACCACCGGTTCTTCCACACCAACCGCGCCCTGCTCGAAGAAGTCGAGGAACTCGAGAACCGGGCGCGCCGCCGCGACATCGTCGTCGACGAGGAGACGCTCTACGAGTTCTACGACCAGCGCGTCGCCCCGGAGGTCGTCTCCGCCCGGCACTTCGACTCCTGGTGGAAGAAGCAGAAGAACAAGAACCTGCTCACCTTCTCCAAGGACATGCTGGTCAACGACCGCGCCGACGTCAGTCCCGACGCCTACCCCGACCAGTGGCGCCAGGGCGAGCTCACGCTGCCGCTGAGCTACCACTTCGAACCCGGCACCAAGAACGACGGCATCACCGTCCAGCTGCCGCTCCCGGCACTGACCACTTTGGACGCACTGACCACTTTGGACGACGACGCCTTCTCCTGGCAGATCCCCGGCCTGCGCCACGAGCTCGTCGTCGCGTTGATCCGCTCGCTGCCCAAGCAGATCCGCCGCAACTTCGTGCCCGTCCCCGACGTCGCCACCGCCGTCCTCGCCCGCATCAAGCCCGAGGACACCAGTCTCCTGCACGGCATCGAACGTGAGCTCAAAGCGCTGACCGGCGTCACCGTGCACCGCGAGGACTGGCAGTTCGACGCCGTCCCCGACCACCTGAAGCTCACCTTCCAGGTCGTCGACGAGCAGAACCGCACCCTCGCCGAGGGCAAGGACATCGCCGCGCTCAAGGAGAAGCTGCGCGACGAGGTCCGCGAATCACTCAGCCAGGCCGCCGGGCACCTCGAACGGACCGGGCTCACCACCTGGGACTTCGACTCGCTGCCGCGCACCATCGAGCAACGCCAGTCCGGCATCACGGTGACGGCGTATCCGTCGCTGGTGGACCAGAGCTCGGCCGTCGCGATCAAGGTCCTCGACACCCCGGGACGTCAGGCGTATGCGCACCGACGCGGCGTACGCCGGCTTCTGCTGATGGGCATCAACTCACCCGTCAAGCACCTGCAGCGCCACCTCGACAACGCCGCCAAGCTCGCGCTCACCCGCAACCCGCACGGCGGCGTCGCGCAACTGCTGGCCGACTGCATCATGGCCGCCGTCGACCGGCTCATGGGCGAACCCGCCTGGGACGCGAAGTCCTACGCCGCGCAGCTGAAGAAGGTCCAGGCGGCGTTGAACGACACCACCTGGGTCGTCGTGCAGGAAGTGCGCAAGGTGCTGGAGGCCGCGCACGAGGCCGAGCTGAAGCTGTCCGGGCTCAAGGGCGCGCCGGACTCGGCAGCCGACATCCGCGCACACCTGAATTCGCTGGTGTACAAGGGATTCGTCACCCACACCGGCTACGACCGGCTGCCGGATCTGGTGAGGTACCTGAAGGGGATCTCCCGGCGGATCGAGAAGCTGCCCGAGAACCCGCGCCGCGACCTCGACTGGACCGACAAGGTGCACCAGGTCCACGCCGAGTACCGGGAACTCCGTGCCCAGACGCCGGCCGACGAACCCGCGCCCGAACTCGACGAGATCCGGTGGATGATCGAGGAACTGCGGCTGTCGTACTTCGCCCAGACCATCCCGACCCGGTACACGGTCAGCGACAAGCGCATCTACAAGGCATTGGACGCCGTGCCCTTGTAACGACGGCTACCGTGGAGCATGAACCTCTCCGGGGATTCCACCTGGGTGATCTCGACCAACGACATCGGCGACTTCGCCCTGTACACGAGAGACGCGCTCGGCATCAGCACCCCGACCGCCGACTCGATACCGCGCCTGACCCCACCGGTCCCACGCCTGACCGGAGCGCTGATCCCGCCTGAGCTCGTCCAGGACTGGGACCGCTGGTGGCGCGACTGCACCGAGACCGGCTTCGGCCGCGACCCGGTCGGCCTTCCGGAAGGGCTGCGGCAGGCCTACACGCGGTGGAGCGGGCTGCGGCCGGCGGAAGCCGGACGCAGCTCCGCGAGGACGTTCTCGAGCCTGCTGCACGAAGTGGTCACCGAGCTCGAACTGGAGCTGGGCCACCGGCCCGCCTTCAAGCTCGAGGTGATCCAGATCCCCGTCGAAGGACTGTTCTGGCGCCGCCTCACCCGCGACAGGGTGCTCGTGTCGGAGGAACTGATGGGCTCTCGCAACATCATCGCGCCCCTGGAGTCAGTCCTGCGCGACCTCGCCCAGTAGCGCCTCACCCGTCCGGTACAGCTCCACCAGCAACGGCCGCAACAACGAACCGCGCGCCGTCACCGCGTAGGACGTTCGTACCGGGAAACCGCGGGAGCGGGTGCACGACACCAAACCCTGCGCCACCAACGAGTCCAGGCGCTCGGTCAGCACCTTCGCGCTCAACGACGGCAGCGAGGCGCGCAACGACGAGAACGACTGCGGGCCGTGCAGCAGGTTCCGCAGCACCAGCGTCGCCCAGCGGCCGGACACAGCCGCCAGAGCGACCTCGACCGGGCAGTCCTCGGCCGGACGGTCCCAGGTCACCGTTTGGTGACCCACTTCAGCGAACGCAACGCTGGCCACATGAGCATCCACCCCGTCAGTGTGGCCCACGCGTTCGCCGCAGCGTTCAACGCCAAGGACGCCGACGCCGTCGACGCCGTCTACGAACCGCACGGCCTGTTCGTGCCGGAGCCCGGCCGAACCGTCACCACCACCGAACGACAAGCCGCCAACCAGCGGTTTCTCGACCTCGGACTGCCGATCAGCGTCCACCCGAGGCACGTCTACGAACACGACGGCATCGCGCTGCTCATCGTCGACTGGACCATCGGCGACGTGACAGGCACCGCCACCGACGTCGCACGCAGAGGCGCGGACGGCCGGTGGCGGTACGTGATCGACAACCCCTTCGGCGTCAGCTAGACCCCTGGAGGCTCCATCGCGCCGGTCATGATCGCCACCGCGTCCGACATCGACACCGACTTCGGATCCACCACGGCCTTGCGGCGACCGAGGCGCTGGATGTGGATGCGATCCGCCACCTCGAACACGTGCGGCATGTTGTGGCTGATCAGGATCACCGGCAGCCCCTTCTCCCGCACCTGCAGGATCAGGTCCAGCACGGCACGCGACTCCCGCACGCCCAGCGCGGCAGTCGGTTCGTCCATGATCACGACCCGGCTGCCGAACGCCGCCGCCCGCGCCACCGCCACGGCCTGACGCTGACCACCGGACAACGTCTCCACCGCCTGGCCCGGATTCTGGATCGTCATGATCCCCAGCGCGTCGAGCTGACGACGCGCCTCGTCCCGCATCCCGGCGCGATCCAGCATCCGGAACACCGAACCCAGCACACCAGGACGACGCCGCTCACGCCCGAGGAACAGGTTCGCCGCGATGTCCAGCGACGGCGACACCGCCAACGACTGGTGCACCGTCTCGATGCCCGCACGCCGCGCGTCCAACGGCGACGAGAACGACACCTCGGCACCATCGACGAAGATCGAGCCCTCGTCCGGGATCACCGCCCCGGACAGGGCCTTGATCAGCGACGACTTGCCCGCACCGTTGTCCCCGATCACCGCCAGGATCTCACCCGGCAGCAACTCCAGGTCCGCTCCGGCGAGAGCGGTGACCTTGCCGTAGCGCTTCACCAGACCGGTGGCCTGCAGGACGGGGGTCATGCCTTCACCTTCCTGATCCACTGGTCCAGCGACACCGCCACGATGATCAGCACACCCACCGCCATCGTCTGCCACAGCACGTCCACACCCGCGAGAGCCAGCCCGTTGCGGAACACCCCGACGATCAAGGCACCCAGCAACGATCCCACCACCGCGCCACGGCCACCGAACAACGACGTCCCGCCGATCACGACCGCCGTGATCGAGTCCAGGTTGTCGGTCTGCCCGGCCTGCGGCGACGCCGACGCGATCCGGCCGATCAACGTCCACGCCGCCACCGCGTAGATCAGCCCCGCCGTCGCGTACACCGACAGCAGCACCCGCGCCGTGCGGATACCGGACAGGCGCGACGCCTCCAGGTCGTCACCCGTGGAGTAGACGTGCCGGCCCCACGCGGTGTTCTTCAGCACGAACGCCATCGCCGCCACCAGCAGCACCAGCATGATCGAGCCGTAGGTGATCCTCGTGCCGCCGACGGTGAACGTCTGCCCCGTGAACAACAGCAACGACGGCATATCCGTGCCGCGGATCGTCGCACTGTGCGAGTACCAGAGGTTCAACGCGAAGAACACGTTCAACGTCCCCAGCGTCACGATGAACGGCGGCAACTTCAACCGCGTCACCAGGAACCCGTTGAGCAGCCCGCACAGCGTGCCCACCAAGAACCCCAGCAGCAGCGCCGGCAACCCCGGCAGGCCGGTCTCGGCCGCGACCTTCGCCATCACGATCGACGTCAGCACCATGATCGCCCCGCACGACAGGTCGATCCCCGCCGTCAGGATCACGATCGTCTGCCCCACGGCCAAGGTGCCGACCACGGCGACCTGCTGCAGGATCAGCGAGATGTTGCCCGGAGTCAGGAACCGCTCCGACAACAGCGCGAACACGATCACCGACGCCAGCAGCACCACCGCGGGGCCGATCGTGGCCTGCGCGTGCAACAGGTGCTGCACCCGCGTCAGCAGGGACTGATCCCGCTCCTCCACGACTGCGGTCATCTTCTCAGCCCCAGCAGTTCTGCAGGCCGAACGCCGAGTCCTTCGACTCCACGCCCGCGGCCGGCTGATCGGTGATCAACGTGACCCCGGTGTCGGTGTCCGACGGCTTCGAGCCGTCCTTGGCGAACTTCGCCACCGCCTCCACACCGAGCTGCGCCATCTTCAACGGGTACTGCTGCGACGTCGCCCCGATGACCCCGGCCTTCACGTTGTTCACGCCGGGACAGCCGCCGTCGACCGACACGATCACGACGTCCTTCTCCTTGCCCGCCGCCTTCAACGCCTCGTACGCACCGGCGGCCGCGGGCTCGTTGATCGTGTAGACCAGGTTGACGCCCGGATCCTTCTGCAGCAGGTTCTCCATCGCCGTGCGCCCACCGGACGGATCACCGTTGGTCACGTCGTGACCCACGATCCGCGGATCCGACTCGTCGCCGATCCGGTTCTTGTCCTTCACGTCCACACCGAAGCCCTGCAGGAACCCCTGGTCGCGCTGCACGTCCACCGACACCTGGTTCGGGTTCAGGTCCAGCAACGCGATCTTCGCCTGCTTGCCCGTCGACGCGAACTTCGCCTTCGCCCACGCCCCGATCAGCAACCCCGCCTTGAAGTTGTCCGTCGCGAACGTCGCATCGGCGGCCGAAGCGGGTTCCAGCTGCGTGTCCAGCGCGATCACCAGCAGACCCGCCGCCCGCGCCTTGTCCACCGACGGCACGATCGCCTTCGAGTCCGACGGCGTGATCAGGATGCCCTTCGCACCAGAGGCGATCAGGTTCTCGATCGCGTCCACCTGCGTCTGGTTGTCACCGTCCTGCTTGCCCGCGAACGACTGCACCGTCGCACCCGACGACGACGCCGCCTGCTGCGCGCCCTCCTTCATCTTCACGAAGAACGGGTTCGTGTCCGTCTTCGTCACCAGCCCGACCAGAGTGCCGCCGCCCGACGAACCGCCGTTCCCGCACGCCGCCGCGACCAGCGCCAGCACCGCCGCCGCCGTCAGCCCGAACGCTCTGCGCGACATGACTCCTCCTACGTCAACGTTGACGTAACCGACCGGGCAAACACCGGTCACGGTTACGGGTAAAGAGGGGATTCCATTACGTCATCGTTGACGCTAGCTTTCCCGGAGAAGGCGCCACAACTGGCCGTTACACAAGCGTTACCCGGGGTGGGTGGACATGGATCAAGCAGGCGAAAGACGCGAACCCACGATGCGCGACGTCGCCGCGCTCGCGAAGGTCAGCACCAAGACCGTCTCCCGCGTCATCAACGACCTGCCCGGCGCCGGGCCCGAAGTCGTCGAACGCGTGCGCGCCGCCGCCCGCAGCCTCGGCTACCGGCCCAACCTCACCGCCAGCAGCCTGCGCCGCTCCGACCGCCGCAGCGCCACCATCGGCGTGCTGTTCGAGGACCTCTCCAACCCGTTCGACTCCGCCCTGCTGCGCGCCGTCGAGGACCGCGCCCGCCACAACGGCGTCCTCGTCCTCGCCGGCAGCAGCGAGGACGACCGCACACTGCAGAGCGAACTGCTCGTGTCCCTCTCGGCGCGCCGTGTCGACGGCGTCGTCGTCATGGCCGCCGGCGGCCACCAGGACGCGTTGCAGCAGGAACGCGAACGCGGCACCCCGATGGTGCTCGTCGACCGGCCGCCCACCTTCGGCGGCACCGACTGCGTCACCACCACCAACCGCGACAGCTCCCGCGACGCCGTCCTGCAACTCGCCTCACTCGGCCACCGCGACATCGCGTTCCTCGGCGACCGCCGCACGTTGTGGACCAGCCAGGAGCGCTACACCGGCTACCTCGAAGGCCTCGCCCAGGCCGGACTCACCCTGCGCGACGAACTCGTCCGCACCGGCCTGCACGGCGCGGACCTCGCCGAAACCGCGGCCACCGAACTCCTGGACCTCGAACGCCCGCCGACCGCGCTGTTCACCGCGCAGAACCTCGTCACCGTCGGCGCCATGAGAGTCCTGCGCGCCCGCGGCCTGCACCACCACACGGCGCTCATCGGGTTCGACGACTTCCCGCTCGCCGACATGCTCGAACCCGGCATCACCGTCGTGCGCCAGGACGTCCCCGGCATCGGCCGCAAAGCCGCCGAGCTCGTCTTCGCCCGCATCGACGGCGACACCTCGCCACCCGTGCACGCCGTCGTCCCCGCCGCCCTCGTCCAGCGAGGCTCCGGCGAGATCAGGCCGTCAACGGACTGACAGCACCGCGTCGATCACCTGCGGACCCGAGCACAGCGCCTCGTCGTTGTGGTCGGCTCCCGAGATCTCGATCAACCGCGCATGACCGGCCGTGGCGACCTCACGGCTCTGCGCCGCGGGCACGACCGAGTCCTTGGTCCCGAGGATGACCGTGATGGGAACATCCACAGAGGACACCCGGTCGAGCACCGGGTACTTGTCCCGCAACAACATCTTCACCGGCAGCCACGGGTAGTGGTGCGACCCCACCGCCGCGAGTGACGCGAACGGCGACCGCAGCACCAGCCCGAGAGG
>NZ_JYJG01000274.1 GCF_000955955.1 Lentzea aerocolonigenes | reverse complement strand
CCCGAGAGGCGCGCGATAGGTCGCGAGTTCCACGGCGACGGCCGCGCCCAGCGACTCGCCGAGGTAGATCACCGGCCCGTCGACCAGGTCGAGCGCCGCCCGCGCGTCATAGGTCAGGCCCTCCTCGGACGGCTCGCCCGGGTTGCCGCCGTAGCCGCGGTAGTCGAAGAGCAGCACCGACAACCCGCGATCGGTCAACGCCCTCGCCAGCGGGATCCGGCCCTCCCGGTTGCCGCCGTTACCTGGGAACACGATCACCGTCGCCGGCGCGTCCCGCACCTCGAAGTGCCAGCCGCCGAGCATCAGACCGTCGGCCGTCACCAGCCGCACATCGCGCCCACCAGGGAGAACCTCCTCCGCGGACGGCAACGGACCGGGGGAGGGGAAGTAGACCAGCTTGCGCTGAAAGGCGAAGACCACGGCGACGATGGTGACAACCACCGCCACCGCGATCAACACCGGCCTGCCCACTAGCCCATTTCAGCAGCGCTTGTCCGTCGTCGCGAACGCCGCGTACTCCGGGTTGTCGTACAGGTGCCCCTGCGCCTGCGTGCACGTGGTCAGCGTGTTCGTGCCCTCCGACCACACCTCCCGCTGCCGGTTGGCGCCCTTCTTGTAGCCCTTCGTGCCACTGGACGTCAGGATCCCGGCCGAGACGCGGTAGTCGTTGCCCTGGTTGTGGTAGACGTCCCAGACGTAGGTGTACGCCCAGTTCTTCCCACAGCCCTTGAACTGCTTCACCGACGCCAGCTGCACACCGGCGTCCGCGCCGATGTACGCGGTCCGGCCGATCTGCGTCACCGGACCACACCCCGGCGCCGACTCCGCGTGCGCCATCCCCGGCGACATCACCGCGACGAACAAAGCCCCTGCCAGCACGAGCGAACGTTTCATCGTCAGCACCTCTTGTCGGTCTCGGCGGTCAACCAGGTGTCGCTGATCACGAAGTCCTTCAAGGCTCCGAGCGCACTGGTGCACCGGGTCAGCGAATCGGTGCCCTCCGACCATCCCTCCTGCTTGTTGCGCGGGTAGGTCTTCTGGCCCTCGACCAGACCGGACACCCTCATGGCCACCGTGATCTGGAAGTCACCCACCTGGGCTGCGAACGAGTCCCACACGTAGACGTAGGCCCAGTTCTTGCCACAGCCCTTGAACTGCTTCACCGACGCCTTGGCACCACGGGCGTCCCCACCGATGTAGGCGGTCTTCCCGATCTGCGTCACCGGACCACACCCCGGCGCCGACTCGGCGTGCGCGACACCGCACGACATCCCGGCCAGCGCGAAAGCGGCCACCGCCGCGACAGAAACGAATCTCACGCCCCGACGGTGCCCCGGCCCAGTTAGTCAGCGGTAAATCGCCGCGGCAGCAGCAACGACACGGCCGTGGCGACCACGAGCATCACGACCGCGACGACCAACGCGACCCGCAAGCCGCCCACCGCACCGAACACCGCCACCGCCAGCGCGCCACCCGTCTGCCGCACCGAGTTCAGCACCCCGGCCGTCATGCCCGCCCGGTCCGCCGCGACCTCACCCATCACCACCGCGGTCAGCGACGGCACCACCAACCCCAGCCCGAACCCGACCGGCACCAGCAGCACCGCGATCACCGCACCCGTCTGCGCCCACAGCAACGAGACCATCGCCAGCCCGCACACCACCTGGCCCACCACGATCGGCACCCGCGGCCCGTACCGCGCCGCCAGCCGCGCCGACACCAGGTTCGCCACCGCGATCACCGCCGTCATCGGAAGGAACAACAACCCCGCCGCCATCGGCGAGAGCCCCAGCCGGTCGTGGAAGAACAGGCTCAGCACGAACACCAGCCCGTAGAACGCCGCGTTCACCACGAACCCGATCACCATCGACACGCTCACCGCACGCGACCGGAACAAGCCCAACGGCACCATCGGCGCAGCCACCCGCAACTCGACCACCACGAACGCGACCGCCGCCACCACGGCGAGCCCAAGGGCCACCGGCGAGCGCTCGATCACGCCGAACGTCAACGCCACCAGCGCCACCATCGCGGTGACCTGCCCCAGAAGATCCACCGGCCGGGCCACCCGCGGCGACGACGGCGTGCGCGCCAGCACCACCAGCGTCACGATCCCGACCGGCACGTTGACGAAGAAGATCGCCCGCCACCCCAGCGTGCCCGCCAGCACCCCGCCGACCACCGGACCCGCCGCGATCGCCAACGCACCACCGACCGTCCACAACGCGATGGCCCGCGCCCGCTGCACCGCGTCCGGGAAGGCCTGCCGCACCAACGCCAGCGACGACGGCAGCATGATCGCCGCGGCACCGCCCTTCAGCAGCCGCGCCCCGATCAGCTCGCCCAGCCCCGGCGCCAGCCCGCACACCGCCGAGGCGAACGTGAACACCGCGGCACCGGCACCGAACGCCCGGCTCGCACCGAACCGATCCGACAGCGCACCCGCGGACAACAGCAACGCGGCCAGCATCAACGTGTAGGCGTCCACGATCCACTGCAGCGCCGATGTGCTGCCACCGAACTCGCGCCCCACGGCGGGCAGCGCGACGTTCATCGCCATCGAGTCGAGGTTGAGCAGGAAGATGCCCAGGAAAGCCGTGGCCAGCACCAGCTTCGAGCTCGCCGGAGCGGGCCTGGTGGTGAAGAGAGTTGTCACGCCATCAACACTCGTGATGATCACGCGGGTCAGTCAGACCGCGTTCTTCCGGGGAGTGTGAGAGGGGGTGTGACACGGCCAGGGAACCGCGCCGGACCGCTGGCAGACTGAATCGCATGACCGAGTTCGGGAAGTTCCTGCGAGCACGCCGCGGCGGCATCAGCCCGGCCGACGTCGGGCTGCCCGCCAGAACCGGCCCCCGTCGCACCCCGGGCCTGCGCCGCGAAGAGGTCGCCGCGCTGGCCGGCGTGAGCATCGACTACTACGTGCGCCTCGAACGCGGCAAGGAGACCCGGCCCAGCCCGTCCGTCGTCGAAGCGCTGGGTGACGCGCTGCGCCTCAACTGCGAGGAGCGGAACTACCTGCGCGAACTCGCCGCCTTCGCCGCCCGGCAGGCCCCGGCGGCCGTGCCGGTGCCGTCACGCCGCGTCCGTCCCACGATGAAGATGCTGCTGGAGACGCTGCGCCCCAACCCCGCCTACGTCGTCAGCCGCACCAACGACCTGCTCGCCGCCAACCCCGGCGGACTGCGGCTGCTGCACGGCATCGAGGACTGGCCCGAGAAGCAGCGCAACACGATCAGGTACACCTTCCTGCACCCCAACGCCCGCGATCTCTGGAACGACTGGGACGTGAAGGCCAAGAACTGCGTCGCCCAGCTGCGCGCCATCGCCGGCACCGACCCGGACGCGCCGGACCTGGCCGCGCTCGTCGGCGAGCTGATCGTCAAGAGCCCCGACTTCAACCGGCACTGGGAACGCTACGAGGTCCGCACCATCGGTGACGGCGAGAAGACCATGCACCACCCCGAGGTCGGCACCCTGACGCTCTCGCACGAGGGGCTGACCCTGAACCGGGCCCAGGGTCAGCGCCTCATCGTCTACCTCGCCACGCCCGGCACCCCGGACCACGACGCCATGACGTTGCTGGACATGCTCCCTAGCCCGCGGCCACCGCGTACAGGAACCACGTCGAGTGCGGGATCCACTGCTCAAGCCAGCGCCAGTCCGTGTTCGGACCCGACGACGCCACCCCCGGATCCCACTCGATCCCACGACCGTCCGCCGCACGCCCGGTGATCCCGTTGACGATCCCGCCCGCCGCGCGGATCCACCGCCACGAGCCGACCGTCGAGCCGTCCGGGTACTCGAGGTAGATCGGCGACGTCCGGCCGCTGCCCTCCAGCATGCTCACGTCGAACGGGTTGCAGCCCACGATCCAGTTCAGCTGGTCCGCCGCGTACGCGCGCAGTTTCGCCGCGAACGCCGCGTCGAACTTCGGCGCCGCCAGCCGTGCCGCGGCAGCGAGAGAAGCCAGGCGCGCGTTCTCGCCCTGCCACCACGTGCCCGCCGCGTCGTGCGGGAAGAAGAACCCGTCGAACCGCTCACCCGCCGCCGTCTGCACCACCTGCCGCGCATAACCGAACGGGTTCGCGACCGCTGACGTGATCGACAGCTCGAACTCCAGCGACTTGCGGATCGCCGGCAACACGTCGGTGCCTCCGATCGACTGGTACGCGAGCAAAGCCACGACCGGCATGCCCGCGTCCGACGGGTGGAAGTACGGCCGATCCTTGTCATCCGCCCGGAAATGCCCGCGCGGCAGAATTCGTGCGACGAGTGCTGCCGCTCGCTTGTCCGCCTCTGCCTTGTACTCGGGCTTCTGCGTGGCCTTGAACAGTTCGACGGCCGCGAGCAGGACGTTGTAGTCGTCCTGGATGTTCTCCTTGCCGTCGTTGGTCAACGCCACGTTGTTGACCTGCAGGAACGAGAACGCCGCCTCGGCTGCGGAGAGATACTTCGACCGCGGGAAGTCACCGTCCACAGTGCCCCGCGCCGCCCGGGCCAGCGCCGCGATCGCGACACCACAGCCCTCGCGGTAGTTCAGCGGACCCTTGCGCAGGAACCGCTTCGACGGGCCGATGCCGATGTCGTCCTCCTGCGGCTGCCGCACCGACCCGTAGAACGAACCGCCCGGCATCTGCACCCGCACCAGGTAGTCCGCCCCGTACACCGCCTCGTCGTGCAGCAACTCCCGCAGATGCCGGAAGTCCGGGTTGTTGCGCCGAGTCAGCTCGTCGTACGACGTCCACAGCACGTACGCGGTCAACGGCAGCTGCAGCGTGTTGCAGAACGAGTACTTCGACAGCTGCGTGAAGTGCTTCGACCAGTCCGCCGCCGCGTCGTACCACCCACCACGCGCGTCGACCTTCAACGCGGGATCCGGCTCGTAGGGGAGCGACCGGTCCACCCGGTCGTACTCGCCGAACGATCGCGAATCCTTGAAGAACCTCACCACGTGCGGCAACGTCCGCCGTTCCAGCACGAGCGGCTCGATCACGAACGGCCGAGACACCCCACCCTCGGTCGACAGCACGAATTCACCAGAACGTGTGAAGTTCGAAAAGTCGACGACCGAGTAGAACGACGGCACCGCCGGGAACTGGTTCGCCTTCCAGTCCGCCACCGGCCCGACCGAGCGAGCCGACCCGCGGTGCACCACCTTGCCCGTGCCGTGTTCCACCAGTTCGAAGCGGTGCGGGCCGGGGGTCGTGCAGGCGATCACCGCCCGCTTCGGCCCCTCGGCCTCGTACCCGACGTTGTTGGTCAGCACCCACGTCAGCCCGCCGGGAGCGGCTGAAGCTGTGCCCGCGGCGGCTAGTGCTCCGGCCGTTCCCAGCAGGAACGAACGCCTAGCAGTGCCCATGCCGTACGCCTCCAAAGCATTACGGAGGGCGGCGGCTCGGTCACTCTAGGGCGTATCGCCGCGGCAGCGGAAGGTTCAGAGCGCCCGGGAAAAAAGATCCAGGAGCGCGACCCAGTGGCGTTCGGTGGCGTCGGCGCTGTACATGGCCGTGTCGGCCTGCGTGTAGCCGTGCCGCGCACCCTCGTACACCTCGCACCGATGCGTCACGCCGGCCTCGGAGAGAGCCTTCTCCAGGCGTTCGATCTGCTCGGCGGGCATCGAGGAGTCCTGGTCGGCGTGCGCGAAGTACAGCTCGGCTGTGATCTGGGGAGCCAGCAGGTGCGGGCTGTCGTCCGCCTCCGAGGCCAGGTTCGCGCCGTGGAAACCCGCCGCCGCGGCGACCCGGTCCGGATAGGCACCGGCCGTGCGCAACGCCAGTCCGGCGCCCATGCAGTAACCCGTGATCCCCACCGGACCGTCCGCGGTCAGCGGCGAGTCGGCCAGGAACTGCAGGTAGGCCTTGGCGTCGCGCATCAGGGCATCCGGCGTCAACGACCGCAGCATCGGCATGATCTGCTCGAACAGCGCCGGACGTTCTCGCGGGTCGATGTAGGCGGGCAGCTCGATCACCGGCGCCCGGCCGACGCGGTAGAAGACGTTGGGCACCAGCACCACGTAACCGGCAGCGGCGAGCCGGTCGGCCATCGAGCGCAGGTGCGGGCGCAGGCCGAACGCGTCCATGTAGAACAGGACCGCCGGGTAGGGGCCGGCGCCGTCGGGATGAGCCAGGTAGGCGTCCGCGGTGCCGTCCTCGGTGATCACGTCCACGGTCGTGCCGGGCATGCGCGGTTCCTCTCGGAAATCGAGTTACTGGGCCGGTGCGAACGGCACCAGCACCACGGTGATGTTGTCGTGGCCACCCGCCTCCAGGGCGACCTTCACGTACTCGTCCGGCCCGGACCCGAGCAGCGGCTGGAGATCCTCGGGCTGCGGCCGGTAGTTGTGCAGGCCGTCCGAGCACAGCACGAACACGCCAGGAGTCGTCGGCTGCAGCGTGACGACCTGCGGCTCCACCCGCCCGGCGTCCGCGCCGATCCACCGCGACAGCACGTGCGCCCGGCGGTCCGTGCGCGCCTGCTCCTCGGTCAGCACACCCTCCGCGACGAGCTGCGCGGCCCACGTGTCGTCCGTGGTGAGCTGCTTGGAGCCCTCCTCGGCCAGCCAGTACGCGCGCGAGTCGCCGACCCAGCCGATCGTCACCGACGTCTCCGTGACCAGCGCGGACACGAACGTGCACGACGGTGCGACACCCCTGGCGCCCGCCTCGAGCGGCTCGTTCTCCACCAGCTGCTCCACCGCGAAGCACGACGCGGCGACGGCGTCGATCATCGCCTGCTCCGGGTCGGCCGTGTCGATCAGCGCGTTCAGCAGCACGTCCACCGCGGCGTCGGCGGCGGCCTGAGAAGCCTGCTCGGCGCGTTCCGACGAGGCCACGCCGTCGCAGACGACCGCGGCGACACCCTTGCCCGCGACGTGCCCGAACGCCATCGAGTCCTCGTTGCGCGCCCGCCGCTTGCCCCTGTCCGAGACACCCGAGACCGCACCGAGCGTGTACTCCACCCGATCACGCGCCGACGGCTGGTGACGACCGCACTGGGTGCAGTAGTCCTCGTCATCGATGTCGGGCGACCCGCACAAGATGCACGAGGCCTGCGCGGGACCGGTCGGCCCGCCCAGCGGCGTGCGGCGGACCAGCAGGTTGCGCCCGCAGGCCTCGCAGAACCGGTCCTCCTGCGCGACGGGCGCGAGGCACTCCGGGCACTTCAGGGTGTCCATCAAACCAACGTCCTAGGCCTTACCGCGTTCGCGCGGTCCACCAATGCGATCCGTTCCTCCGGCGTGGCCGCGAACCGGGCCAGCGTGCGGTAGCGCCGCTCGAGACCCAGCCGAAGCTCGTGTTCGGAGAGTGCACAGTCCAGCACCTTGCCCTCGGCGGCCTGATTGCGGGTCACGTAGTCGTACGCGGCCTCCAGCAGCTCCGCCGACAGCTGCGTGTGCGAATGGACGTCGATGTCCAAGGCGTGCAACCGTTCTCCGGCCGCGACGAGGTCCTCGGCGTCGCTGTGGCCGAGCTGCGCGCGCACCGCCGCGATCTGCGCCGCCAGGTGTTGTGAAGAAGTGTCCGGAACGGACAGCAGTACGTCGACCGCTCGCGAACGGTCCCCGCACGCGAGCAGCACGCGCGCCAGGCCGAACGCCGCGGACACGTACGCGTGGTCCGTGCGCCACACCAGCTCGTACCAGCCCGCCGCCGACTTCAGATCGCCCATGGCCTCGTGACACACGCCCAGCGCCAGCTTCGGCGCCGCCTCGCCCGGCACCGCCGAGCACACCGCGTCGAAGAACCCCAGCGCGTCCTGCGCGCGTTCGTCGGTCAGCGCGGCCAGGCCCCGGTACCAGTCGGGCCGCCAGTCCTCGGGGTCCAGTTCGGACTCGTCGAACATGGACGGTGCCGTCAGCGCCTCCAGCTCGCGCAGCGCGGCCTCGGTGTCGCCGGACTCGATCAGCACCCGCACGATCCGCAGCCGCACCTCCACGGTGTACTCCGGTGCCTTGCGCAGCCCGGCCGGGTCCGATGTCGTCGCCGTCGCCAGCCACGACGCGGCCGCGTCCGAGGTGCTCACGCTCGGTGCGGGCAACGCCAGCGCGACCTCCGCCAGATCGAGTGAACCTTCGACGCCGAACCGGCGGCGTTCCGGCGTGAACTGCCGCGACGGACCAGGCCGCTGCACACCGTCCTCGATCGCCAGCACCTCGCGCAGCACGCCCGTGAGCTGGTCCGCCATGTCCTCCGCTGACGAAAACCGCAGCTCGGGGTTCGGGTTCGTGGCGCGCAGCAGCAGCCGGTGGAACGACTCGAAGCGGCCCAGCAGCGGTTCCTCGTCGACCGTCGGCAGCCGGTCCTTGCAACGGCCGCGGAAGTCGAACGGGAAGCTCATCACCGCCAAAGCTCGCCCGATCGTGTAAATGTCCGAGAAGACCGACGGCCCGATCGTGCCGATCTCCGGCGCCTGGTACCCGATCGTGCCGTAGATGGGGGAGTGGTGGTCGTCGATCCGCCGCACCGCGCCCAGGTCGATCAGCTTGAGCTGCTCCTCCGTGTGGATCATGTTGTCCGGCTTGAAGTCGCAGTACAACAAGCCGACTCCGTGCAGGTAGCCGACCGCGGGCAGGATCTCCAGCACGTACGCGATGGCCTGCGCCAGCGGCAGCGCCTCGTCGCCGCGGCCCTCCTTGCGCCGGTGCGTGATCATGTCCTTGATCGACTCGCCGCCGACGTACTCCATCACGATGTACTCGACGAGCTTCCCGGTCTCGCGGTCCTCGTGCCGGATGAAGTTGTGGATCTTCACGATGTTCGGGTGCTCGACCTCCGCGAGGAACCGCCGCTCGGCCAGCGCCGCCGCCATCGCATCGGCGTCACCCGAGTCGAGCAGGCCTTTCAGCACCACCCACCGGTCGCTCACCGCGTGGTCCAGCGCCAGGTACAGCCACCCCAGGCCGCCGTGCGCGAGGCACCCCAGCACCTCGTACTGGTCGTGCAGCACCTCAGTCGGCGCGAGCTTCGGGGTGAACGAGTACGCGTGCCCGCACTGCGGGCAGAACCCCTCCACCCGTCCCGGCTTGCCGTCCTTGCGCCGCCCGACCTTCTTGCCGCACTTCGAGCAGAACCGCTTCGCCTCCGGGACCTCGGGGTTCTCCAGCACCGCGGTCTTCGGATCCCGGTACGGCACCCGCGGCACCTCGACCAGCCCCGCGCCCAACCGGCCACGGCTCATCGACCGCGCGCTGCCCCGGCGCGTGCGGCCCGAGTTCGATTTCGAGGCCTCCTGCGACACCGACCAGGGCGCGGTCCCCGGTGACGTCGCGGGTCCCGTGACAGGAAGATCCAGATCCTCGGTCATCGCACACCCCCTAGTCCCGATAACGAGCGACGGGCGGCGCTGGTGCCGGACCCAGCGTGTTCAGCCAACGCCAGTAGATCCCGCTCCACACGCCGTTGACGCGCATCTGCTCCAGCACGCCGTTGACGAACCGGACCAGGTCCTCCTGGCCTTTGGGGATCCCCACCCCGTACGGCTCCTCGGTGAACCGCGCCCCGACCACCTCGGTGTACGGGTCCTGCGCCGCGAGCCCCGCCAGGATCGTGTCGTCGGTGGAGATCGCGTCCGTCTGCCCCTGCTGCAGCATCACCATGCAGTCGGTCCAGTTCGGCACGCTCACCGTCGTCTTCACCCGGTTCACGACGTTGTTCAGCGACGTCGACCCGGACGCCACGCACACCCTCTTGTCCTTGAGGCTGTCCACACCGGTGATGCCGGAGTTGCGGCGCACCAGCACCCGCTGCCCGGCCTGGTAGTAGACCTGCGAGAAGTCCACGTCGTTGAGCCGGTCGCAGGTGATCGTCATCGTGCGCACCACGACGTCCACGTCACCGCGCTTGAGCACACCGATGCGTTCCGCCGCCGTGACGACCTTGAACTGGACCTTCTTCTCGTCGCCGAAGATGGCCTTCGCGAGCTGCCGGGCGACGTCGACGTCGAAGCCCTCCAGCTCGCCGGTGAACGAGTTGCGGAACCCCATCAGGTACGAGTTCTGGTCCACGCCCGCGATCAACCGGCCGCGCTTGAGGATGCGTTCCATGTTCGAACCCGCCGGCATCTGACCCGCGGGCGGCACCGGCCCCGGCCGCAGGCTCGCGGTGGCGTCGCACGAGGGTGCCGGGCCCGCCGAGCTGCTCGGCACGGCCGTGACCGTGCTGGCGTCGGCCGGTTGGGGCGCGGGCGCGCTGCGAGGGATGACCTCGCTTGGCGCCGGACCCGCCGAACAGGCGCTGAGCAGCATCACCGCTGCGATCGCCTGTGACACTTTTTGGCGCCTCACCGGTACTCCTTGAGCCGCTGCCACAACCCCATCGTCGATCCGACCGCGCTGATCACCGCCAGCACCAGCACCCCGAT
>NZ_JYJG01000273.1 GCF_000955955.1 Lentzea aerocolonigenes | reverse complement strand
TGTATAAGAGACAGTCGCCACCTCGTCGCTGAAGTCCTGCCGCGCCTCGCCGATCGCCCGCACCAGGTCCTGGTCCAGCGAGTCGAAGTAGGGGTTGTCGATCAGCGCGACGGCGTCGTTGTACTGCCCGGCGTCGTCGGCCTCGCGGATGCGCTGGTGCACCTGCTGCCACTGCCGGAAGTGCCTCATCGCCTGGTCCACGGCCTCCGTGTTGTCCAGCCGTTTCGCCTGCTCCAGCTGCCCTTCCAGCTTCTCGGACACCTCGACGAAGTTCTTCTCGTACGCCTGGCCCGCACCCCGCGCGACCAGTGTCAGCGTCTCCTCGCCGCGTGCGGTCAGGGTCGCGATCCGCGCCTGCGCGAGCACGTCCACCTTCTCCGACGCCGTCCGCGAGTCCGCCACGTCGTTGATCACCAGCACCGACACCGTGGTCGCCCACAGCAGCGACAGGCCCGCCGCCCCGGTCGCGATGAGCAGGCCGATGTTGAGCAGCCGGTTCGTCTTGCGGGTCAGATAACGCTGGGTGAGGACCAGGGCGATCACGAACGCCAGCGCGACGCTCATCGAACCCCACGGGAAGTTCGCCTCGTGCTGCGCGCTCACGACCCGGTCCGTCTCCGCCCGGTACAGCTCCTGTGCCGACGGCAGCAGCTCGGTGCGCATCAGCCCGGACGCTTCCCGCAGGTACGCCGCGCCGACCGGGAAGCCTTGCCGGTTGTTCGTCCGCGCGGTCTCGATCAGGCCCGTGTAGACCGGCAGCTGCGCGGCCAGCGTCGCCGTGAGGTCGGGGGAGGAGGCGGTGGCCACGGAGAGCGCGGCTTGGGCCTGGGCGATGTCGGCCTCGTAGCGATCCCGCAGCTGAGGAGGCTCCAGACCGCCGGACAGGAACGCGCTCGCGGCCGTCGCGTCCGCGTCCTGCAACGCCCGGTAGACCTCCTGCGCGGCGTGCGCGAGGGGTTCGGAACGGGTGGCCAGGTCTTCGAGCGCCTGTTCCTGCCGGTTCACGCTCCACGTCGTCAGCGCGCCGCTGGCCAGGCTCGCGATCGCGAGCACCAGGATGATCAGGCTCAACCGGCCCGGTGTCGACCGCGCGAGACCGGTGACCCGGCGCACCAGCGCCTGTCGCGGCTGCGAGTCGATCACCACGAGCGGGCCTCCCTGTGGCGGTTCCGGTCACGCGACCTGTAGATCGTCACCACGCCGCGTGGCGTAACTGTAGGCACCTGTGCGGCACCGCGTGGGAATTGGCGCCTCATCCTGTGAGGTGTCATCAGCCCGTAACTGTGGAGATCAGCTTCGGCGCCCGTCAGGAGTGGTCCCGACAGGCGCCGAGCAGACCTGTCAGGGATGGTTGAACGGGATGTTCTTCGTGCAGTACGTGACGCGGTTGTTGATGTCGGTCACGCTCACCACGATCACCACGCGCTGGCCGTTGACCGTGGCGAACACGTTGAGCGGGTGGCTGTCGTCGATGAACACGTCACGCTGTTCGTCGTCGTCATCGTCGTGGAACACCAGGAACACCCGGCCTGCTCGGCCGGGCAGCAGATCGGTGAGGCCCGGTCCGGTGACTCTGATGTTCCAGGCGTGGACGGGCTGCAGGGTCTTGGCGTAGGCCTGGACGCGGTCGCCGCAGTCGCCCGGCGGTGGCATCCGCGGCCTAGCCCACCGCCGATCAGGTGATCAGCTCAGGACGGGTCCGCGTGCTGGACGAGCCCCAGAAACTGCTGGGAGAGCGATGCCGCCCGCGTGATGTGCTCCTCGAACTCGTCCAGCACGCGCGCCGCGGCTGGATCGAGGTCCGCACCGGCGCGAACGCGGCGGGCGACGTCGATCCCGGAGAAGGCGAGCATCGTCATCACCCCGCTGAGGATCTCGGCCTCTTCGCGGCTCGCCGGTCCTTCCGCCGAGGTGGCGTCGTGGAGGTACATCAGCGCCTCCAGGATCCTGCGCCGTCCGTCCTTCGTGATCGGCTCGTTCGTCACTGCGGCTCCCCCTGTCGTGCGGCGACCAGCTGGCCCACCCCGCCGAGAATCATCTCCAGACCGAACTCGAACGAGTGCTCCGGGCTGAACGCGCTCTGGTGCGCCTCACCGACCGCACCGCCCACCCGTGCCGCGACGGGGTAGCGCGCCGGGTCGAACACGGTCATCAGGAACGGCGCCGCCGCGTCCCACCACTGCTGGTCGGTCAGCCCCGTCTCCTGCTCCGTGAGCGCTGCCGCCGTGAGACCTCTTGCCGAGGTCTGCACGTGGCCCAGGACGAGGTTGAGCACCGAGTCCATCTCGACATCGGTCAGGCCGATGCCCTCCAGGCCGCGCAGCTCGAAGTCGTACTTCGCCGCCACCTGCGGGCCCAGCACCGTGCGCGACGGCGCGACCTGCAACAACCACGGGTGCTTGCGGTACAGCGCGAGGTTCTCCCGCGCGACGTACATAAGGTGTTCACGCCAGCCCTCGGTCTCGGAGCGCCCGGTCACGGCCTGGACGGTGTCGACCATGACGTCGATCAGCTCGCCCTTGCCGGGCACGTAGGTGTAGAGCGACATCGTGCCCACGCCCAGCGACTCGGCCACGCGCCGCATCGACAACGCCTTGAGTCCGTCGGCGTCTGCGAGCTGGATGCCCGCCTGCACGATGCGGTCCACGCTCAGGTCGGGCTTGCCCTTGCGCGAGACCCGCTCCTGCGTGCGCCACAGCAACGCCAGCGTCCGCGCCGGGTCACCGCTGCCCGTGTGTTCGATCACGAGCACGACCCTACCGTACCGTATGGTGTACGGTACATGGTATGTTCGGCGAGCTGCGTGGAAAAGCCCTGTTCGAAGCCTTACCCGACGCGCTGAACGACACCGGTTACTGGGGAGTGGCCACCGCGACGGCGCTCAACCTCGTCGCGCGCGGCCGGATCGTGCCGAGCGTGACGGAGGACGGCCGCGACACCTGGCGCATCGGACCGCTCGACCATGCCGATGAACTGCACCTGCGGCAGCTCGCGGCCCACGGCGACTACGACGAGCTGCGGGCGTTCCTGGACGCCGTGGCGGACGTGCTGCCCCGTGGCGGTGCGGATGGCCCCTTCGCCGCTGCCGAGCCCTGCCACGTCCCGGAGTTGAAGTCGTGGGCGGACGAGCAGGTCGAGCTGTCGTTGCGCATCGAGACGACCGACGACCTGCGGCTCCGGGCGATCGTCCAGGTCAGGGCCGTCACCGACCCCTACCCGCGGGACGTGCGCGGCTCCGGTCGTGAGCTCGACGCGATCCGGGCGATCGGCCGCTCCACCTGGCCGCCGTTGCAACGGCTGCTCGACCAGGCCGACCTGGCCGACGACGAGGTCGCCGAGCTGCTCGAGACCGACATCGAGGTCCACTGGCCCAAGAACCTGACCACGACGTTGTCCGCGCGGGCCGTCATCGGCGAGCCGAGCGGCCAGTTCAAGGCGGACGACCTGCTGACGTTCAACTGGCAGCTGGCGCTCGGAGGATCCGCGCTGACCGACGCCGAGATGGACGTCATCGCCGAAGCGAGCCGGCCCGTGGTGCGGCTGCGTGACCAGTGGGTGCTCGTCGATCCCGCGCTGAAGAAGAAGGCCAGGCAGCAGCTCAACCCGATCACCGCTGTTCAGGCCGTGACCGCGGCGCTCGCCGGCGTGGCGGTCGTCGACGGCGAACAGGTCGAGGTCGCTCCGCACAGCCTCACGACGGCGATCGGCGCGATCCCCGAGATCCCGGCGCCCGCCGGCCTGCAGGCCAAGCTGCGCGACTACCAGCTGCACGGGCTGAGGTGGCTCGCGCACATGACCTCGCTCGGGCTCGGCGCGTGCCTCGCCGACGACATGGGCCTCGGCAAGACCATCACGCTGATCGCCCTGCACCTGCAGCGGCGGCACGAGAACCCGACGCTGGTCGTCTGCCCGGCCTCGCTGCTGGGCAACTGGGAACGCGAGATCCACCGGTTCGCGCCCGGCACGCCCGTCACCCGCTACCACGGTCCACAACGGACTCTCGCCGCCGAAGGCATCGTGCTCACGACCTACGGCACCATGCGCCTGGACGCGGAGACGTTGCGGAACCACGAGTGGGGCATGGTCGTCGCGGACGAAGCCCAGCACGTCAAGAACCCGCACTCCGGCACCGCCAAAGCACTCCGTTCCATCCCGGCCGGCGCGCGCGTCGCGCTCTCCGGCACCCCGGTGGAGAACTCGCTGTCCGAGCTGTGGTCCATTCTGGACTGGACGACACCGGGCCTGCTCGGGACGCACCGCGCGTTCCGCACCCGCTGGCCAGAACCCGACGGCACGCTCGCCAAGGTCGTCCGGCCGTTCCTGTTGCGCCGCCGCAAGTCCGACCCCGGCGTCGCCCCCGAACTGCCTCCGAAGACCGAGACCGACCTGCCCGTCTCGCTCACCACCGAGCAGGCGGCGTTGTACGATGCGCTGACCAGGGAGACCCTGGAGCAGATCGCGGCCAGCGACGGCATGGCACGCCGAGGTCTGGTGCTGAAGCTGCTCACCGGACTCAAGCAGATCTGCAACCACCCCTCGCACTACCTCGGCCACCCCGCGCTGCAGGGCACGTCCGGCAAGCTCGAGCTGCTCGACGAACTGCTCGACACGATCGTCGCCGAGGACGGCTCGGTGCTGATCTTCACCCAGTACGTCGGAATGGCCCGGCTGCTCGAACAGCACATCAAGCAGCCCACGCGTTTCCTGCACGGCGGCACACCCGTTCCGCGACGCGAGCAGATGGTCGACGACTTCCAGCAGGGCCGCGCACCTGTGTTCCTGTTGTCCCTGAAGGCCGCCGGTACCGGTCTCAACCTCACCCGCGCCGACCACGTGATCCACTTCGACCGCTGGTGGAACCCCGCCGTCGAGGACCAGGCCACCGACCGCGCCTACCGCATCGGCCAGACCCGCCCGGTCCAGGTCCACAAGCTCGTCACCGAAGGCACCGTCGAGGAACGCATCGCCGCCCTGCTGCAGGAGAAGCGCTCGCTTGCCGACGCCGTCCTGCACGGGGGAGAGGCCGCCTTCACCGAACTGACCGACGCCGAACTCGCCGAACTCGTCCAGCTCAGGAGCCAGTGATGACCGCACGCGGTTTCTCCGCGTTCCCCAAGGTGAAACGCCGCGTCGCCACGACGTGGTGGGGCAAGGCCTGGGTCCAGGCCCTCGAGGACACCGCGCTCGACAACGCGATGATCCGCCTCGGCCGCCGCTACGCCCACGCCGGCGTCGTCGGCCCGATCACCGTCAGCCCCGGCCGCCTGCACGCACCGGTCCACGACGCCGGAGCCGTCCACAGCACCACCGTGCAGGTGCCGGTGCTCTCGGAAGTCCAATGGGGACGGTTCCTCGACCGCGTCGCCGAACAGCCCGGCCACGTCGCCGCCTTGCTGGACAACGACATGCCCCGCGATCTCGTGGACGCCGCCGCGGAGTCCGATGTGGACCTGCTGCCCGGCATCGGCGACCTCGACCCCTCCTGCGACTGCGAGGGCTGGGAGCTCCCGTGCCGGCACGCGGCCGCGCTCGCGTTCCAGGTCGGCTGGCTGCTCGACGCCGACCCGTTCGTCCTGCTGCTGCTCAGGGGAAAACCGGAACAAGAACTCCTCGACGCGCTGCGGTACCGCGTCGCCGGGCCCGTCGGCACCAGAACACCTGTGGTGGTTTCGCTCGAACCCGCAGCTCAGCTACCCGCGCGTCCCGGACTTCCGGCCACCACACCTGTGGTGCTCGCGGTCGAGCCACCACCCGGATTCGACGCGGCGGACCTGACCGCACTGATGGAGATCGCCGCGATGAGAGCACGCGCGTTGCTGCGTTCGGGCATCCTCGAGGAGTGATCACCGAGAAGCAGAAGATGTTGACCGGGCAGCTGTACCAGGACTCCGACCCCGAGCTGGTCGCCGAACGCCGGCGCTCGCAGCAGCTCGTCGACGAGTTCAACGCCACCCGCTCCCACGCGGTCATCGAGAAGCTCCTCGGTTCGATCGGCGCGGGCTCGTGGGTCATGCCGCGGTTCCAGTGCGACTACGGCTACCAGATCCACCTGGGCTCCAACAGCTTCCTCAACTACGACGCGATCCTCATGGACTGCGCCCGGATCACCATCGGCGACGACGTCTCCATCGGCCCGCGCGCCCAGCTCCTCACCGCGCTGCACCCGATCGAGGACCACGAGGCCCGCCGTCAGCGCTTCGAGACCGCCGCGCCCATCACCATCGGGAACAACGTGTGGCTCGGCGGCGGTGTCATCGTCTGCGCGGGCGTCACGATCGGCGACAACGCGGTGATCGGAGCCGGTAGCGTCGTCACGCGCGACATCCCGCCGCGCGTGCTGGCCGTGGGCAACCCGTGCAAGGTGATCCGTGAGCTATGAGCGTTCCTCGACCGAACCGCTGATCCTGCTCGGCCTGACCGCGATCGCCCTGGTCGCGTCCGGCATCAACCCCTACAGCCGCGCGACCTGGTACCTCGAAATCGCGCCGGTTCTCATCGGCGGGGCCGTGCTGATCGCGACGTACCGGCGCTTCCCGCTCACGCCGCTGCTCTACCGGCTGATCTTCGTGCACGCCCTGGTGCTGATCCTCGGCGGCCACTACACCTATGCCCGCGTGCCGCTGGGGTTCTGGGCGCAGGACCTGTTCGACCTCGCGCGCAACCACTACGACCGGTTCGGCCACTTCGTGCAGGGCTTCGTGCCCGCCCTGCTCACCCGTGAGCTGCTCTTGCGCCGCACTCCGCTGCGACCGGGCGGCTGGCTGTTCGTGCTGGTGGTGTCCGTGTGCCTGGCGTTCAGCGCGTCGTACGAACTCCTCGAATGGGCGTCGGCGGTCATCGGGGGCTCGGCCGCGGACGACTTCCTCGGCACCCAGGGCGACGTCTGGGACACCCAGTGGGACATGTTCATGGCGCTGCTGGGAGCGCTTGCCGGGCAGCTGACGCTGTCCCGGGTGCACGACCGGCAGCTCGCGCGTGAGCTTTGAGCAGGCCATCACGCACGTCGCCGCGCTCTCGAACAGATCGAATTTCACGCGAAGGGCAGGGCCCCGCCTCGCACGGTTCGGCTACAGGTAGGTCGCGGCCAGCTGCCGCACCACGTCGGTGATGTGCGCGCGCAGCTCCGGCGGTGAGAGCACCTCGACCTCGCCACCCATCCGCAGCAACATCCCGGCCGCGTGCCCGATCGACTCGATGGGGATCGTCACCCGCACCCGCTCGCCCTCGTCCACCGCGGACTCCGCGGCCGCCCGCGCGACCACCGGCAGGACGTTCGACGCGAACGACTCGAAGCCACGCGCCGTCAACCGGATCACCGCCTCGCCGGTGTACTGCCGGGCCTGGAACTCCTCCAGCGACGCCGCCCAGTGCTCCGCCAGATCGAACCCGCCGGGACGCTCGAACGTCGTGTCCAGCACCGTGACGGCCTGCATCTGCGACACCCGGTACGTCGAGATCCGCGACGAGCCCTGCGCCACGAGGTACCAGCGGCCCGCCTTCAGCACGAGCCCCAACGGCTTCAGCGTCCGCGTCACGTCCTCCGGTGCCTGCCACCGCCGGTAGGAGACCTCCAGGCATCGCGAATGCCACACCGCGTCCGCCACGAGCTCCAGGAACGGCGAGCGTTCCGGGTCGTAGTACCAGGCGGGCGCGTCCAGGTGGAACCGCGACGCCATCCGCGAGGCCCGGTCGCGCATCGACGACGGCAAGGCGGCCATCAGCTTGAGCTGCGCCGCGGACACCGCGTCCCCGAGCCCCAGATCCGCCGCCGGACCCGGCAACCCGGCCAGGAACAGCGACTCCGCCTCCTGCTCGGTCAGCCCGGTCAGCCGCGTGCGGTAGCCGTCGAGCAACTGGTACCCGCCCGCCGGTCCCGCGTCGCCGTACAAAGGCACGCCGGCGCCGTGCAGCGACTCCACATCGCGGTAGATCGTGCGGACCGACACCTCCAGCTCGTCGGCCAGCGCCTGCGCGGTCATCCGCCCCTTCGTCTGCAACAGCAGCAGCAAGGACACCAACCGGCTCGCACGCATGGGAAGACACTGCCACAGGTTGTCAGGGATAGCTCATATGTTCGACGCATGGCTTTCTACGACAAGCACCTGGCGGTGAAGGAACCGCTGGTCATCGCGGGTCGGCACGTCAAGCGCTACGAGGTCGTCACGCCCGGCCTCGAGATCACCGACGACATCCGCGGGGCCGCCTACGCGTTCCTGCCCACGATCTACCCGGACTTCGACGACCCGACGCCGCCCGCCACGGTCACGGTGCTGCACCGCAGTGCCGCGGGCATGTACCTCAACGCCTACAACTGGGTCTGGGACAACGTCCTGCACTGCCGCACCGCCGTGTCCGGTGACCAGCCGTTCCTCGGCTCGACCGATCCCGACCTCACGCATTTCAGCGTCATCCCCAAGGACCTCATCGGCTGCGTGTGGGAGCTTCCGCCGCTGTCGTACGAGCGCGACGCGTGGGTGCGGCACGTGCTGGAGCCCGACGAGCCGGACTTCGACTCCTACCTCGAGGACACGATGGCTCCGGGGCTGGTCGGCCGATGACGGACGACTGGCAGGGCGCCCCGTCGAAGTGAAAATCGGGTGGACGGGGTGGTTACGGTCGCAGACATGACCACCCCGGAGTCCGTTGTGCGCGTGCTGGCTGAACCGTCGAGGCTCAAGGCGTTCGCCGCCGTCGTCCTCGGCGCGGGAACGCTCGCCGACATCGCCGCCACGTCCGGGCTCAAGGCCAAGGACGCCGGCATCGCACTGCTCAAGCTCCGCGAGGCCGGCCTGGTCGAGGGCGACCCGGCCCGGCCGGCCGACCTCAAGCCGCTCGCCGCCACGCTCACGGAGTCCATGCCCGCCGACGGGCTCGCACCCTTCGTGCGCGGCGACAAGCTGATCTCACTGCCGGTCTCGTACGAACGCCGGCGCAAGATCCTCGAGCACGTCGCGTCGAACGCCTTCACCCCGCAGACGTACTACGAGGAGAAGGAAATCAACGAACGGCTCCAGGCGTGGTGCGACGGGGGAGAGATCGACCACGTCACGATCCGCCGGTACCTCGTGGACCTGGGGCTGCTCGAACGCGGCGGCGGCCTCTACCAGGCCCAGCCCCTGCCGATGTAGGGCATGGTCGTGGCCATCACGGTCATGAACTGCACGTTGGCGTCGAGCGGCAACCGCGCCTGGTACAGCACCGCGTCGGCCACGTGCCGCACGTCGAACGTCGGCTCCGGCTTGGTCTCGAAGTTCGCCTGCAGCACGCCCTGACCCATGCGCGCGGTCATCTCCGTCGCCGCGTTGCCGATGTCGATCTGCCCGCACGCGATGCCGTAGGCCCTGCCCTCCAGCGACAACGTCTTGGTCAGCCCGGTGATCGCGTGCTTGGTCGCGTTGTACGCCACCGCGTGCGGGCGCGGCACCGACGCCGAGATCGAGCCGTTGTTGATGATCCGGCCGCCACCACCGGTCTTCATCACCTTGAACGCCTCACGCGCGCACAGGAACGCACCCGTCAGGTTCACCCCGACGACCTTCTCCCACGCGCTGAGGCTGAACTCCTCGATCGGCGTGGCCCGGACGTTCGTGCCCGCGTTGTTGAACAACACGTCCACCCGGCCCCACTTCGCCACCACCGCCTCGAACAGCGCGACCACCGAGTCCTCATGCGACACATCGGTTGGTACAACGAACGCAGTGTCGGGAAAGCCGTCTCCCGTCTCCTGCAGGGCGTCCTCACGACGCCCTGCCACGGCGACCTGGAAACCCGCCGCCAGCAGGGTTCGCGCCGCCGCACGACCCACGCCGGAACCCGCTCCTGTCACGACCGCGACCGCCATCGGTGATCTCCCCTCGATTCAGCGATTGCCCTCAGTGTCCCGTGTGGAGTAATTACCTTGCGTGGAGTGCGAAGAGGACACCTGCCTGCTCTGCGCGGGCTCGGGCACGATGTCGTGGCAGCAACCCGTTCCCGGCCCGGAAGGCCTTGTGCTGCACGAGATGTCGCACCCGTGCCCCCGTGGTTGCTCTGGCTGGTGGAAGCTCCCGCACGGCGACCGCGGAGGCATCGTCCCAGGTGTTGTCGCAGGCAATGTGGCCCGTGCCAACGAGATTCCGGCCGCACCGTCCACCCCGGCCTGATCACCGAGCGTGAACGATGGGGGTCACCCATTATTGCCGCCGGGGTCCCTGCTTGGCGGCTGCGTCCACTCGGAGTAGAGGCGGACACTGATCCTCTGTGAAGGAGTGCAGCCGTTGCCATGGTTCTGGGCTCAACGAGGACCGGACCGCCTGCCGTGTGTGCGGTGGGATCGGCCAGGTCCCCGACCGGTAGCCGTGGCTATTTCTTGGTCATGAGAGTCGGGCCGAGGATGCGCCGGGCGATCCTCTTGGCCAGCGACTTCGACTGACTCGCGGACGCGGGCTTCGCTGCCACGGGCGCCGGGGCGGGCGTGACCGGCGTTGCCGGTGCTGTCGCCGGTGCTGTGGCCGGCAAGGTCGGTCCCTCGATCATGATCTTCGCGAACACCTGGGTCTCCGGCTCTGCACTGCCGGACTGCTGCTGCTCGATCGGCACGCCACGATCTTGCCATCGCGCTCACCCACGCCTGCGACGAGGGCCTACCGACCGGTATGTGCGTGACGGCCGTCACGCAGCACACTGTGCGTTGGCGGCCCCAGGCGGAGTGTGATGACTGAGACGACCGAGCGCGCGGACGTGGGTCCGCCGCCGGACGCGCACCTCTGGGACCAGATCGCGAAGGGCGACCACGCCGCTTTCGCCGAGCTCTTCGAACGCCACGCCGAGGCGGTGTGGAACTACGCCTACCGGCTGACCGCCTCCTGGTCGCAGGCCGAGGATCTGCTGTCGGCGACGTTCCTGACGGCGTGGCGCAAGCGCGGCGAGGCCCAGTTGGTGCGCGACTCCGCCCTGCCCTGGCTCTACACGGTGACGGCGAACCGCGCCCGCACGGAGTGGCGGGCGTCGCGCAGAGCGTTGCGGCTGATCGGCAAGCTGGTCCCGCAGGACGAACGCGACCACGCCGACGAGGTCGCCGCCCGCACCGACGCCCAGCGCCGTCTCGCCGCCGTGGTGGCCGCCATCGCGAAGCTGCCGCACTCCGAACGCGAGATCGCCCAGCTCTGCCTGCTCGGCGACGTGTCCACCGCCGACGCGGCCACGCTGCTCGGCATCACCGAGTCGAGCGTCCGCGCCCGCGTCTCCCGCACCCGCGCCCACCTGCGCCACCTGACTCCGGAGGACACCTGGTGATCAACCAGCTGCCCCACGACATCCGCACCCGCGCCGACGAGCGCCACCTGACTCCCGGAGACACCCAGTGATCGACCAGCTGCCCGAGAACCGCACCCTGCCCGGCGACGTCCGGATGCGCGCCCGCCGCCGTCTCAGCGAGGGCATGAACCCCGCCGCGAGCAACCGCACGCCAGCTCTCATCGCCGCAGGGGTCAGCCTGCTGGCCGCCGGTGCCGTGGTCGCGGGCCAGGCGCTCTTCGGCACGTCCGCGCAGCTCGCGGACCCGAACATGCAGCACAACGGCGAGTTCGCCGGCAAGGACCGCGGCGAGTACAACCACGTCGAACGCGGCAAGGTCGCTCCGGACGGACTCGCCCGCTGCACCGCCGCCGCGAAGGCGCACCCACCCGCGTCGCAGTGGCAGCCGATCGCCACCAGCAGCAAGGAGGGCACGGTCCTCACCGCCTTCCGCGGCCCGACCGGCGTGTTCTTCTGCGCCAACACCGCCACCACCACGACCATCTCAGAGCCGAACCCGGTCAAGATCGAGGACGGCCGCCGCAAGGTGAAGGTCCTGTTCACCACCCCGACCGGCGCGTTGGCGGGCCTGGTCTCGCCCGACGTGAGGTTCCTGAGCCTGTCCCGGATCGCGGAGCCGAACCAGAACACCACGATGCCCGCGCTCGTCGACGGGCTGTTCCTCGCGCCCAGCGGCTACCTCAAGGCGGAGACCGGCACGAAGGCCCTGGCCAACGGGCAGGACTTCGCCGTGCGGGGCGTCCCCAAGCCCAGCCCGTCCGTCGTGGACCGCCCGCTCCCGCCCGCGATCCGCGACACCCAGGAGACCGCGCGGTTCGGCGCGTGCCTGAAGGACCGTGCGATCCCGGACGCCGACCAGTTCTGGCTCGGCCTCACCGCGAAGGTCAGCGCCACCGACACGATCATCACCGGCCGGTTCGGCGACCTGCTGGTCTACTGCCGGGAGTCGGACTCCGAGCCGTCGCCCGCCAGGGTGTACGAGGCCGAGGACCTCACCGAGGTCAAGGGCAGGACCATCGCGTCGATGGCAGCGTTCTACGACTTCAAGCCGCTCAAGATCGTCAACGGCATGGGGGAGGGCGGCAGCTCCGGTTACGCGGCCGTCGGGCTGGTCCTGGACCCCCAGGTCGGGTCGATCACCTACGTCAGGCCCGGCATGGCCGACGTGCCCGCGTCGCTGGGCAACGGCACGTTCGTGCTGGCCGCGCCGCTGATCGACCGCCACCCGGACGCCCGCGTCGTGGTCAGGGACACGTCCGGGAACGTGATCGAGACGATCAAGCCTGCTGACGTGCCGTAGACAGGTTGATTAGCATGGCGAAGTGACTGTGCAGGCGGCTCCGGCCGGGTACAAGTGGATCGCGTTGTCCAACACGACGCTGGGCATGCTGATCGCGACGATCAACTCCTCGATCGTGCTGATCGCGCTGCCCGACATCTTCAAGGGCATCGCGATCAACCCGCTCGACCCGGCCAACACCGGCTACCTGCTGTGGATGATCATGGGGTTCCTGGTCGTCACCGCGGTGCTGGTGGTGAGCTTCGGGCGGCTGGGCGACATGTACGGCCGGGCCCGCATGTACAACCTGGGCTTCGCGATCTTCACGGCCAGCTCGATCATGCTGGCGATCACCTGGTTCGACGGCGACGCGGCCGCGTTGTGGCTGATCGGGTGGCGCGTGGTGCAGGGCGTCGGCGGGGCGTTCCTGATGGCGAACTCCTCGGCGATCCTCGCGGACGCGTTCCCGGTCACCCAGCGCGGCATGGCCCTGGGCATCAACGGTGTGGCCGCCATCGCCGGTTCGTTCCTCGGGCTGGTGATCGGTGGTCTGCTCGCGCCGGTCAACTGGAACCTGGTCTTCATCGTCTCCGTGCCGTTCGGCCTGTTCGGCACGGTCTGGGCGTACCTGAAGCTGCACGACACCGGCGAGCGCAGGCACGCCGAGATGGACTGGTGGGGCAACATCACCTTCGCGGTCGGCCTGATCGCGGTGCTGGTCGGCATCACCTACGGCATCCAGCCGCACGGCACCTCGCAGACCGGCTGGACCAGCCCGCTCGTGCTCACCTGCCTGATCGGCGGACTGCTGGTGCTGGCGGCGTTCGTGGTGATCGAGCAACGCGTGCCCAACCCGCTGTTCGACCTGCACCTGTTCCAGCTGCGGTCGTTCACCTGGGGAAACATCGCGAACTTCACCTCGGCACTCGGCCGCGGCGGGCTGCAGTTCATCCTGATCATCTGGTTGCAGGGCATCTGGCTGCCGCTGCACGGCTACTCCTACGAGGAGACGCCGCTGTGGGCCGGCATCTACATGCTGCCGATGACCGTCGGCTTCCTGCTCGCCGCGCCCACCGCCGGGATCCTGTCCGACCGCTTGGGCAGCCGGATGCTCGCGTTCGCCGGGAACCTCATCGCGGCGGCCACGTTCGCGCTGCTGATCGCGTTGCCGGTCGACTTCCCGTACTGGGCGTTCGCGCTGATCCTCATGTGCACCGGCATCGGGATGGGCATGTTCTCCTCGCCCAACCGCGCCGAGGTGATGAACTCGCTGCCCGCGAACTCCCGCGGCTCCGGCAGCGGCATGATGACCACGTTCCAGAACACCGCGATGGTGCTGTCGATCGGGTTCTTCTTCAGCCTGATCATCGTCGGCTTCTCGCAGTCGCTGCCCGGCGCGATGCGGACCGGGCTCGTCGAGCACGGCGTGTCCCCGGCGGCCGCCGCGCAGGTCGCGTCGCTGCCCGCGGTGGCCGTGCTGTTCGCGGCGTTCCTCGGCTACAACCCGATCCAGCAGCTGCTCGGCGACCAGCTCGCGACGCTCCCGCCGGACCAGGCCGCGTTCCTGACCGGGCGCGGGTTCTTCCCCAGCCTGATCTCCGAGCCGTTCGCGCAGGGGCTCGCGATCGCCTTCGGGTTCGCGATCGTGCTGTGCCTGGTGGCGGCAGTCGCGTCGCTGATGTGCGGGAAACCGGTGGACAACCGGGTCACGATGTCGAAGTGGAAACAGAACGCCTGACGCTGCGCCCGCTCGGGCCGTCCGATGCGGACCTGCTGCACGAGTTGCACGCCGATCCCGAGGTCATGCGGTTCCTCGACCCCGAACCGGTCGAGCACTTCTTCGGCGAGAGCTTCCTGGCGGCGTTCGAGAAGGACACCGGCAGGTTCGTCGGCTGGTTCGAGTTCAAACCCGTCGGGGACGGCGCGGCCGAGCTCGGCTACCGGCTGCACCCGGAGTTCTGGGGTCGCGGATACGGCACCGAGGGCTCGAAAGCACTGATTCGGCGCGGTTTCACGACGGGTGATGTGCAGCGGGTCGTCGCCACCACGATGTTCGTCAACTCCGGCTCGCGGCGCGTGATGGAGAAATCCGGGCTGCGGCACGTCCGGACGTTCCACGTCGACTGGGCCGAGCCGCTGCCGGGAAGCGAGCACGGCGAAGTGGAGTACGCCCTGACCCGCGGCGAATGGGAGTCCGCGGTCATGTGGCAGTCGGACTTGGTGGACCTCGACGCGTACTTCGCGCGAACGGGAGCGTCCGCGTCGAGCACCCTGACGGAGCTGCACGAGGCGCATGTGCGCGCCATCCCGTTCGAGAACATCGACGTGATGCTCGGCCTGGTGCCGTCACTGGACCTCGCGGACATCCAGGCCAAGATGATCGGGCGGCGCCGGGGCGGCTACTGCTACGAGCACCAGCTGCTGTTCACGGCCGTGCTGGAACGCCTCGGGTACTCCGTCGCGCGGCGGATGAGCCGGGTGGCGACGGGACCGCGCACGCATTTCGTGTCGCTCGTGGACGACCACCTGGTCGACGTCGGTTTCGGCGCAGGGATGCTGCACCCGATGCCGCTCGTGGACGGCGCGGTGGTGGACCAGGCCGGGTGGCCGCACCGGCTGCGTCGCGCGGAAGGCCTGTGGGTGCTCGAGAAGGAGACCGCGGACGGCTGGCAACGCATGCACGCGTTCCATCCCGACGTCGAGCAGCTGCCCGTCGACTACCTGATGGCCAACCACTACATCGCCACGCACGAACGGTCGCCGTTCAGCCGCCAGCTCGTCGTCATGCGCCTCGAACCGGGACTGAGCCGCCGTTTGGTCGGCACGACGCTGACAATTGAGCGAGCCGGGAACAAACCTGAGAATTCTCAGGTTGAAAACCTTTCGGAAACCCTGGAATCGCTGGACATCACGCTTACCGAGAGGGAGCTGAGTCACATCGGCTCAACTGCGGGAACAATCGTGGGAGCGCATTCGTAATACGTGGTGTAAGGGGATCGCATATCGGAGGTGTTGCAAAAATGACCACCGCGACTCCGTTCACCGCAGGAGCTGGCAACGCCGCAGGCGTCAACGCACTGCCCACCCCGCCCTCGGGCTGGCCGATCGGTTCCTACGCGACCTACGAAGAGGCGCAGCGGGCCGTCGACCACCTGGCGGACAACGACTTCCCGGTCGCCGACGTCACCATCGTCGGCATCGAGCCGATGATCGTCGAACGCGTCACCGGCCGCCTGACCTGGGGCCGTGTCCTCGGCGCGGGTGCCGCGTCGGGTGCCTGGCTCGGTCTGTTCGTCGGCCTGCTGCTGGGCCTGTTCTCGACCGGCGGCGCTCTCGCCCCGATCGTCGTGGGCCTCGTCGCCGGTACCGTGTTCGGTCTCGCGAGCGCCGCGGCTCGTTACGGAGCCACCCGTGGCCGCCGCGACTTCGCGTCCGTCACCCAGCTCGTGGCCGGTCGCTACGACGTGCTCAGCCAGCCGCGCAACGCCGAGCGCGGCAAGGAGATGCTGACCAGCCTGGCCTGGCGGTCGTGAGCACCCCGCTGACGGTCGACGAGCTGCGCACCGCGCTCGAGGAGATCCGGCAGACCAGCGCCCGCCTGGGTTTGTCCGCCGCTCAGCTCGCGTCACGCGCCGACCACGACCTGGGCCACGACGTCGCCGAGATCGTGAAGGACCTGCGGGCCGCCGCCCGTCAGCTGCGGGTCACCCAGCTGCTGCTCGAACCGGCCGGAGCCGATCTTCGAGCGGCTTAGGGAACCAGCTCCCACCACAACGGAACGCCGTCCCGCTCGGGGCGGCGTTCCTGCGTGTCACGGGCCTGTGCGCGGCTGGATGGAGAAGAGCTTCGCGGACATGACCAACCAGAACGGCCGCGCCGCCCCTGACCTCACTGCGAACCCGCGGCCACCAGTTTCGCGGTGATGGGTTCGAGCACGGCGACCAGCTCGTCCTGTTCGGCGGGCGAGAGCGCCTCGTACGGCGGGACGGCGAGCTCGTCGGTCAGGTCCTCGATGCGTTGCTTGAGCTCTCGGCCCGCCTCGGTGAACCGGCCCTCGGCGTCGACGACCCCCCGTTCGCGCAGGCCGTCCATGACCGCGTTGAGCCGCTTCTTCGGCAGGTGGTGGATGCGGCCGTGCGACTCCGGCGGGTGGATGCCCATCTCCAGTGCCGAGAGCACGTGCGCCTCGATGCCGCCGATGCCCGCGCCGACCAGGGCGGCGATGTGCCCGTCGCCGCGGTGCTCGCGCAGCATGGTCGCGGAATGCCACAGCCGGGCCACCGGGTCGGCCGGGATGGGTAGCGTGCGCATCCCCGCGTACATCACCCTGCCGGCCACGGGCGCGCTGGTCGCGGCTTTGGTGGTGAGGTCGGCGGCGCGCACCAGCCCAGGGGAGTCAGCCAGGTCGCCCACGATCCGCCGGACCGAGGCAGCGCTGCCCCGTTCCCGTGCGGCGACGGACTCCTCGGGCGGGATCTTCTCCCACGCGCTCGGGATGTGCCGGGCGGCCTCCCCGTCGCCGAAGTTGTAGAACGCCGCGTGCACGACCTCCGCCGGAACGCGGCCGAGCGGTGCGGCGCGGCTCGCGAAGTAGCCGTCCCAGTAGTTGCCGTGGCCGAGCGCGGCCAGCTCCTCGTTGCACTCGTCGGCGAAGAACGTGACCAGGCAGATCGGCTCGAGCAAGTCGTGGAAATGCCGGGCGGTGTGAATCATGGCCGCCATCATGCCCCGTCGTTTCCGCATACTGGCCAGGTGTGGATCACTGGGGTGCGTACGCATTGGTGGCGTTTTGCTCTGGCGGCGACGGGACTGGCGGTGACCGGGTTCTTCGCGGACGCGAGCTGGTACCTGTGGCTGCCGGTCCTGCTGTGGTGCGCGTTGGCCCGCTCTGTGCGGACCGGGCTCGTCGTGGGGCTGGTGCTGCTGGCTCTGCAGGCGTGGTTCGTCGTGCCGCACGGGCTGGGCTGGTCCGGGCCGTGGGTGCCGAACGCGATGGAGGGGTACTGGCTCTACCCGCTGCTCACCGGGGTGGTGTGCTCGGTCGGCCTGCTGGTGGACGGGCGGTGGCTCGTCGGCGTCGTGTGGCTGGCGGCCGTGGTGGGACTGGGTCTGCTGGGCACCGCGGTCGCCGTGCTGGACGAGCACGAGGGCGCCGCGCCCGGTGACGAAGGCGTCCTGCCAGGACCGTCCGGCTTGCGGCTGGGCAATGCCGAGATGCGGTGCGGCTCCGGACACGGGGCCAATTGCGCGCGACAGGTGGAGGCGACCGGCGAGCACGCTCACGAGGTGATGCGCGCACATCTGACGTCGCACGGTTACACGTCGGCGAAGCCGTTGAGCAACAACGACGAGCGGGTCTGCCGGAGCACCGGGCTGGTGTTCGGCCGCGAGGTGTGTGCCGAGCTGAAGGACATCTCGGCGACCGCCGTGAAGGTCACCTGGTACGTCAACAGGCGTTGACCAGCGTCGTGTGCGCGGCCTGTCAGCGGGTCGCGTCAGGGTTGCGGGCATGACGATCACCTTGAGGGCCGGCAGCACCGTGATGTTCACCGGCGACTCGGTCAGCAGTTTCGTGCGGCAGCCCGGCGAGGACCGCGCCGCCTATCCGCTGCAGGCGGCCGGCCGGTGGTGCTTCGAGCACCCCGATCGACCCCTGACCTGGCTGAACACCGCTCACCCCGGTGACACGGTCGTCGACCTCGAAGCCCGCTGGCAGACCGTCTTGAACGCGCGGCCGGACGTGCTGTCGATCCTGGTCGGCATCAACGACGTCGGCAGGCGCACGATCCTCCCGGAAGCGCCGGTGATCTCGACCGAGGAGTACGCGGACACCTATGACCGGTTGTTGAAGCCACTGGCGGACACGCGGCTGATCCTCGTCGAACCGTTCCTGCTGCACGTGGCCGCGGTCGTCGAGGCCGGGCCTCATGGTGTGCTGATCGGCGACCAGGAACGCGAGGAGTGGCGCGTGGACCTCGAGTCGAAGATCCAGGTCGTGCACGAGCTCGCCGCCCGGTACGACGCCGAGCTCCTCGAAGCCGACCGCGTCTTCACCGCGCTCGACACCCCGGAGCGCTGGTCGGAAGACGGCGTGCACCCCACCGCCGCAGGTCACAGCGTTCTCGCGGAGGCCTGGCTGGAGCTGGTCGAGTAGGCATGCGAAAGGGGCGGCACGGATGCCGCCCCTCGTCCTGTACGGGCTCCTTTCGCGTCGGCGGAACGAGGACGTGCACTCCTCATCCCACCGGAGGAGATCGCTGTCGCGACCTCGCGGACCCGGCGCGCCGCACCCCTCGCAGCACCGCGGGTTCCGGATAGCCCGCGGTGACCGCGTACGGGCGAGGACGCGGTCTCGGCCTGGTGCCGAAGGTGGCGTCGATGATCGCCTCGAACTCCGCGCTCACCCACTCCGGATCGGCGTAGACCAGATCCGCGAAAGCCCTCTCGCTGGTCGTCAGCACCTCGTGTCACTCCTCGAAGAAGAGAGCTACCAGGTACAGATTTTTTGTAGCGCGCAGTGGAGATTGTGTCAAGTGGCTACTTGAGGGTTGCACGTGGCGCCCATTTCCGTAGGTCGTACGGTATTGTTTCCGTATGGCCTACGGGAATGAGGTGGACGGATGGCCGCCGAACGCAGCGGGGGAGACCCGGTCAGGACGCTCGCACTGCTCTGGCGCACGCCGCGGGAGCCGAAGCCGGTCGGCAGGAAGCCCAAGGTGAGCGTCGACCAGATCGTCACCGCGGCGATCGCGGTGGCCGACCGCGAAGGGCTCGGCGCGATGTCGATGGCCCGCGTCGCGCAGGAACTCACCGTCGGCACGATGTCGCTCTACACGCACGTGCCCGGCAAGGGCGAGCTCCTCGACCTGATGGCCGACGCCGTGCTGCAGGAACGCTCGCTCACGTCTGACGGCACGTGGCGTGAGCGGATCAAGCACTACGCGGACCGCACGCGTGCGGTCTACCACGCGCATCCGTGGATGCGTGACGTGTCGATGGTCCGCCCGCCGCTCGGGCCGGGTCTGATGGACGGCCAGGAGTTCGTGCTGGCCGCCCTGGCCGACTCCGGGCTGGAACCGCGCCAGGTCACCGTGGCGCACGTGGCGATCGAGGGGTTCGTCCACGGCGCGGCGGCGTCCGAAGTGGACGATCAACAGCTCGCGGCGGCCACCGGCGAGTCCGGCGACTCGTGGTGGGGCGCGCGGCAGGTGTTCTGGGACGACTACTTCGACGTGGAGCGCTATCCAGCGATGACCGCGCTGTGGAACGCCGGGGCGTATCACACCGAGGGCACGCTCGCGGAGAACATGCGCGGCTCGTTCGACTACGGGCTGGAGAAACTGCTCGACGGAATCGAAGGGGGCCTGCGATGACGATCCTGGTGACCGGCGCGACGGGCAACGTCGGCCGGTTGGTGGTGCGGGGTTTGGGTTCTGACGTCCGTGCTCTCACACGCAACCCGGCTCACGCATCGTTGCCGGCAGGTGTGGAGGTCGTGCAAGGCGATCTCGACGAGCCGGCGAGCATCCCGTTCGACGGCGTGGAGAAGCTGTACCTGTTCGTGCACCCGCCGACCGCCGCGGAAGTCGTTGCGCGAGCGGTGAAAGCGGGCGTGCGCAGGATCGTGACGCTGTCCTCGGGCGCGGTGACCCACGGCTACGACACCAGCCACCACCTGCCGGTCGAGCAGGCGGTCGAGGCGTCCGGCGTGGAGTGGACCCATCTGCGGCCGGGCGAGTTCGCGGCCAACAAGATCGACCTGTGGGGTCCGTCGATCCGCGCGGACGGCACGATCGTGCACCCGAACCCCGACGAGTTCGGCCAGCCGATCCACGAGGCCGACATCGCCGATGTGGCGATCAAGGCCCTGCTGGAGGACGGGCACGCGGGCAAGGCCTACAACCTGTCCGGCCCGCCGCAGCTCACCCAACGGCAGATGGCCGCGGCGTTGAGCGAGGTGGCCGGGCGGGAGCTGCGGTTCCGGGACGTCACGGTCGAGGAGGCGCTCGCCTACTACGTGAGCGTCGGGTGGCCGGAGGAGATCGCCCGCTACATCCTCGGCATCGCCGGCTACGAGGGCGGTGATCCGGACGACTTCGCCGACTACGAGTTCGTGGTCTCGCCGGACTACGAGCGGCTCATGGGGCGGCCGTACCGGACGTTCGCGCAGTGGGCGCGTGATCACCGGGCCGACTTCATCGGAGAATGACCGGGTGGAGCTGATCGCGACGGACCTCGACGGAACCCTGCTGCGCAACGACAGGACGTTGTCCCGCCGCACGCTGAACGCACTGCGCACAGCGGTCGAAGCCGGTGTCGAGGTCGTGTTCGTGACGGCACGTCCGCCGCGGTTCGTCGACGCCCTCGCCACTGGTCTCGCGGGCACGGCGATCTGCAGCAACGGCGCGATCACCTACGACATCGGCAGTCGCGAGGTCGTCAGCTCGCGCCCGCTCGCCGTGGCCGCCGCCCGCGCGGTGTCAGCCGCGTTGCGGGAGGCGGTGACGGCGGTCGGGTTCGGCGTGGAGACGGGTCATCACGTCAGGTACGAGCCGTCGTACGTACTGCGCATGCCGGAGGACGCTGCCGCGGAAATGCCGGTCGCCGCGCTGGACGACCTGTGGACCGTGCCGTTCGTGAAGCTGCTGGCCTACTCGGCGCACCACACCGCGGACGAGATGGTCGCCGCGGCCGAGGCCGTCGCGGCGGGTCGGGCCCAGTTCACCCACTCCGGCGGGCACGGCCTGCTCGAGGTCAGCGCTGCGGGCGTGGGCAAGGCCGGCGCGCTGGCAGCCCTGTGCGCCGAGCGAGGTGTCGCGGCCGGCGACGTGGTGGCGTTCGGCGACATGCCCAACGACCTGTCGATCCTGCGCTGGGCCGGAATCGGCTACGCCATGGGCAACGCGCACGAGGCCGTCCTCGCCGCCGCCGATCGCCGCACGCTCACCAACGAGCAGGACGGCGTCGCCGCCGCCATCGAATCTCTGCTGACCTGATCATCGCGTCGATTTCCGGGCCTCCCCGTTCGACGTCTCTGCAAGGGGAGCGCGATCGAGGAGGCCCGGTGCGGTTCATGGTGTTCGTCAGAAGTCCGGATCCGTTGGCAGCACTGCACACCGACGCCCTCGAGCGCGGGGGCGTCCTGCTCGACGCCGGCGACCTCGTGCCGCACGCCTGCGGGGTGTCCGGCTACTGGCTGATCGACGTCCGCAACCGCGAGGAAGCGGTCGAACGCGTCAAGCGCATCCCCCTTCCGGCGTGCGTCGTGGAAATACGGCAGGTGGCTGTGGTCTGATGCCTCCATGGGGGCTACTACCTCGGTGCACCGCACCATCGACGCGGTTTGGCGGATGGAGTCGGCGAAGGTCATCGCCGCGCTCGCCCGGTACACGCGCGACGTCGGGCTCGCCGAGGAGATGGCGCAGGACGCGCTGGTCGCGGCCTTGGAGCAGTGGCCTGAGGAAGGCGTGCCGAAGAACCCGGGCGCGTGGCTGATGACGACGGCCAAGCGCCGGGCGATCGACCAGATCCGGCGGCGCGAGAACTTCAACCGCAAGGTCGAGGAGATCGGGCGCGACGTCCAGGAGGCCACGCCGGACGCCAGCGAGGGCATCGACGACGAGATCGGCGACGACCTGCTGAGCCTCATCTTCACCGCCTGCCACCCCGTGCTGGGCACCGAGGCCCGCGTGGCGCTGACGTTGAAGATGCTGGGCGGCCTCAAGACCGAGGAGATCGCCCGCGCGTTCCTGGTCAGCGACTCCACGGTGGCGCAACGGATCGTGCGTGCCAAGAAGGCGCTGGCCGACGCGGGTGTGCCGTTCGAGGTCCCGGAAGGTCCCGAACTGCAGACCCGCCTCGCGTCGGTGCTCGAAGTCCTCTACCTGATCTTCAACGAGGGCTACTCCGCCACCCAGGGCGACGACTGGATGCGCCCAGAGCTGTGCGCGGAGGCCCTCAGGCTCGGCCGGGTGCTCGCCGAGCTCGCGCCCAAGGAGGCCGAGGTCCACAGCCTCGTCGCGCTGATGGAGATCCAGGCCTCGCGGTCCAAGGCCCGCACCGGCCCTGGCGGCGAACCCGTGCTGCTGCTCGAACAGGATCGCGGCAAGTGGGACTGGCTGCTGATCGGCCGCGGGTTGAAAGCGCTGGAACGGGCAGAGGCGCTCAACCAGCCGCCCGGCCCCTACTACGTGCAGGCCGCCCTCGCCGCGTGTCACGGCCGCGCGCGCAGGCCGGAGGACACCGACTGGCAGCGCATCGCCACGCTCTACGAGGTGCTCGGCCAGATCTCGCCGTCGCCGATCGTCGAGCTCAACCGCGCGGTCGCGCTCTCCATGGCCTACGGACCCGCCGCCGGGCTGGCGCTGGTCGACGAGATCTCCGGCGCCAAGGCGTTGCAGGGCTACCACCTGCTGCCCAGCGTGCGCGGCGACTTCCTGCTCAAGCTCGGCCGCACGAAGGAGGCCAAGGCGGAGTTCGAGAAGGCCGCGTCGCTGACCCGCAACGAACGCGAACGCACCCTCCTGCTGGAACGCGCCGCCGGCTGCTGAGCCGGGACCCCTCCCGAACCCACCGCCCTATGGTGCCGCCGTGAAACTGTTCGTGGTCGCCGCTGTCGTGTCGGTGGTCAGCGGGCTGGCGATCTCCTACGCGTTGACCGGCCCGTCGTTGCACGACGAGGACCTGCTGCGCACGTGCACCACCGGCGAGGCTCACTCCAAAGCCGCGGCCCTGTCCACCGGCGAACCGGCGACCCGCACCTTCGCCGACACCACCGGCGTGTACGCGCACCGGCCCGCTCTCGACCAGCTGCCGGTCGCCGATCCGGCCCAGGTGCAACTGGTGGCCTGCCTGCGCCGGACCGGATCAGGTGCCGAGCTGAACACCTGCAACTACGGCAACGCCTCCCGGGTCGTGTCCGCCCGGACGACGCTCCACCAGGGCAGCTGGGAGCTGACCGTCTACGAGGCCAGGACCGGCCGCCGGATCGTGGTCCGCGAGCTCGCCGGCACGACGGACTCGACCTGCCCGGGGAGCACGATCCTTCGTGGTGGCGAGGCCGCCGACTACACCGAACCCGCCCACGCCGACATCCGCGCGGCGATCCCTAGGTGAGCGCGAGCTTCACACCGAGAGCGGCGAACGACGCGGCGAAGAACCGGCGCAGCCACACCAGCACGCGCGGCCGGGCCAGCACCCGGTCGCGCATCGACGCCGCGAACACCCCGTACACCGCGAAGACCGCGAACGTCAGCGCCATGAACACCGCGCTCAACGTGACCATCTGGCTGAACCCGGTCGCGAACTGCGGCAGGAACGCCACGAAGAAGATCGTCAGCTTCGGGTTGAGCAGGTTGATCAGCACCGCCGACACCACGATCTTCCGCGCCGACGCGGGAGCCGCCGCGGTGGCAGTGCCCATTTCTGCGACCAGTTCGCTCTTGTCCCGCAACGTCATCCACGCCAGGTAGACCAGATACGCGACACCCAGGTACTTCACGACCTGGAACGCGAGCGCGCTCGCGTGCAACAGCGCCGCCAGCCCCGTGACCGTGGCCAGCACGTGCGGCACGATCCCCAGCGTGCAGCCGAACGCGGCCATCACGCTCGCCTTCCGTCCGTGCGCGAGACCGGCAGACAGCGTGTAGAGCACACCAGTGCCAGGTGTCGCGACCGCGATCAACGTCGTGATCAGGAATGCAAGACTCATGCCGATCACTGTGCCGCTCAAGCGGTCCAGAAAGCAGAGCCAAATCCTGCTCTCGAAGTTGGACCACTTCCGATGTCGAAGTGACGCGGGCGGTACCGTCCCAGGGATATGACCATCAAGAGCATGCACCACGTCGGCATGACCGTCACCGACCTCGCCGCCGCCGTCGCGTTCTTCGAGGCGCTCGGCATGGAGCTCGAGGGCAAGGCGCACATGGAGGGCGAGTTCGTCGACGGCGTCATCGGCCTCGACGGCTCCAGGAGCGAGATCGCGATGCTGCGCACCCCGGACGACCGGTACCGCGTCGAGTTCAGCGAGTTCCAGACTCCGGACGCCGTCGACGGCAGCTCGCACGCCCCGATCAACGCCCTCGGCCTGCGGCACGTCGCGTTCGTGGTGGACGACCTCGACGACACGCTCGCCCGCATCAAGCCGCTCGGCGGCGAGGTGGTCCGCAACGTCGAGACCTACCAGGACATGCTGAAGACCTGCTACGTCCGCGGCCCCGAGGGAATGCTCATCGAACTGTGCGAGTACTTCAGCTGAGTGCCCGCGCATAAGCCGTTGGAGACACTCCAACGGTCTGGGTGAAGTCCCGCACGAGGTGGGCCTGGTCGCTGTAACCGAGGTCGGCCGCCAGCCGTGACCACTCCACCTCGGATTCGGCCCGCTCCAACGCCTCGTGGATCCGATACCGCAGGATCACCCACTTCGGGCTCACCCCGACGTAGTCCGCGAACAGCCGTTGCATCGTCCGCACCGAGACACCTTCCGCCCGCGCGAAGGCGGTGACCTTCCGGATCTCCCTGTCCTCGCGGATCCGTTGCACCAGGTCCATCGCGAGCGTGGCCTGTGCATCGGGCGTCGGCCCCATCCGCAGCAAGAACTGGTCGAGCACGGCAACGCGCTCGTCTTCGTCCTCCACGTCCAGCACTGGCCGCGAAAGCACGTCGGTTTGCCTGATGCGCTTCCCCGTCCACTGCGACACCGGCTCAGCACGGAACGGCCGGAACCCGCCTGGCCGGAACTGCACGCCCGCCACGCGAATCCGCCCGTCCAGGACGTGGCTGAACAACCCCTGCGCCACTCCGGCGATCTCCGGGTGCGCGTACCCGTGTTCGAAGACGACGTTCACGGACGGATGCGGCACCACATAGGAGGTGTACGGCTCGTCCAGCGTGCCGTCGATCAGCCAGTAGTGCTCCAGATACGGTTGAAGCTCCTCGCACGGCATGCGGCGCCGGAACCGCACGCGAGAGAAGAGCTCGCGCGCATCCACGATCCCCCGAGTGTCCCGGCGCGGCCCTTGCACACCGCAGATCCTAGGTTGGCGCGTTTCTTCAAGAGCGGCGAACCGCGGGCCAATAGCGTGCGGAACATGAAGCTCAGCGTTCTGCTCGACCGCGCCCGCGACCACGCGTTGCCCGTCATCGTGAACATCACCGACGACGACCTGACCAAGCCCACCCCGTGCGCCGACTACGACGTCAGCGCCCTGCTCGACCACCTGCTGCACGTCGTCGTCGAGTTCCAGAAGCTCGCCGTCAAGCAGGACGCCGACTTCAGCCACACCCCGAACTACCCGCAGTGGCGCACCCAGTTCCCCTCAGAGACGGCAAAGCTCGTCGACGCCTGGGGACAGCCCGGCGCGGACGAGGGCATCGCCGGGAACATGGGGATGCCCGCGCAGACCGTCGGCGGCCTGGCCCTGCTCGACCTCACCATCCACGCGTGGGACCTCGCCCAGGCGACCGGCCAGCGCTTCGAACCGGACACCGAGGTGTTCGACGAGGTCTCGAACCTCGTCACGCAGATGGGCCCGACGGCCATCGAGTGGAACGTCTTCAAGGCACCCGTCGAGCCCCCGGCGGACGCGTCTCCGATGGAGCAGCTCCTGGCCCGCACCGGCCGCGACCCGCGCTGGAGTGCTTGACTTGGAGGCATGCTGACGATCGGGATGCTGGGCGGGATGAGCTGGGAGAGCAGCGCGGAGTACTACCGGCTGGCGAACGTGCTCGTACGCGAACGCCTCGGCGGCCTGCACTCGGCCAGGATCGTGCTGCACTCCGTCGACTTCGCCGAGATCGAACGCATGCAGGTCGAGGGCCGGTGGGACGACGCGGGCAAGGCGCTCGCCGAGGCCGCCGCGGCCGTGCAGGCCGGCGGCGCGGACTTCCTGCTCATCTGCACCAACACCATGCACAAGGTCTACGACCAGGTGCGGGCCGCCGTCGACATCCCGGTGATCCACCTCGGCGACACCACCGCGTCCGCGATCAAGAACGCCGGGCTGACCACGGTCGGGCTGCTCGGCACCGGGTTCACGATGGACCAGCCGTTCTACCGCGAACACCTGGAGTCGCACGGGTTGCGCGTCCTGCTTCCGTCCACGGAGGACCGTGCGACCGTGCACCGGATCATCTACGACGAGCTGTGCCTCGGCATCGTCCGCGAGGAGTCCCGGCGCACGTACCAGGACGTGATCGCCCGGTTCGAAGGGGCGGAGGGGATCATCCTGGGCTGCACCGAGATCGAGCTGCTGATCACCCAGGACGACGTGCCGCTGCCGGTGTTCCCGACGACCCGCCTGCACGTCGAGGCGGCCGTGGAGCGTGCCATCGGGTGAACGGCGGCGCTGATCGCCTGCGCCGGAAGCGCGGCCGCTGACCGGGCCAATCTGGCAACCGTTGATGTGACCTGGCGTACAACGCGATAACCCTGGGATGTGTCTCAGTCACTGAGGGCTAACACGCCTCCGCAGTGAACCAGGGGAGTTCGCGTTGAAACGATCACATCTCGCCGCAGGACTGACGGCTGTCGTGGTTGCCGCCACGGCAGCCGTTCCTGTTTCAGCGGCACCACAACAACAAGAGGTGAACGCGGACGGGCTGACCACCAGGGTCACGCTCGTCACGGGTGACGAGGTCACCGTCACCAACGGCAAGGTCCAGGTCAGAGGTCGGGACAACGTCCGGTTCCACAGCTTCGAGGATCCGCGCGGCGACCTCCACGTCGTGCCGGACGACGCCCAGGCCAGGCTCGACTCCGGTGAGCTCGACGCCCGGTTGTTCGACGTCAGCCTGCTCGCCAGATCCGGCTACGACGACGCGTCCAGCAAGACCATTCCGCTGATCGTGCAGGGGCAGGGGATCAGCGCGGCCGGCGCGGAGCAGTTGCCGAGCATCAACGCTCGCGCGATGACCGTGGACAAGAACGCCGGGTTCTGGACCGGTGCCTGGGCGGCGGGCACCGGGAGGATCTGGCTCGACGGCAAGGTCACGGCGTCGCTGGACCGCAGTGCCGCGCAGGTCGGTGCGCCCGAGGCGTGGGCGAAGGGCTGGACCGGCAAGGACGTCACGGTCGCGGTGCTCGACACCGGTGTCGACGAGACGCACCCGGACCTCGCGGGTGCCGTCGTCGAGTCGAAGAACTTCAGCGACAGCGACTCCACCGACGACCGCCTCGGCCACGGCACGCACGTCGCGTCCACGATCACGGGTGAGGGCAAGTACAAGGGCATCGCGCCCGACTCGAAGATCGTCAACGGCAAGGTGCTCGGCGACTACGGCGGCGGCCGCGAGAGCGACATCATCGCCGGCATGGAGTGGGCCGCGACGAAGGCCAAGGTCATCAACATGAGCCTCGGCAGCGGATGGCCCGACGAGGGCACTGACCCGATGTCGCTGGCGCTCAACCGGATCACCGAGCAGACCGGGGCGCTGTTCGTCGTCGCCGCCGGCAACTCCGGCGGCCCGATCGGTTCGCCCGGTTCCGCCGATGCGGCCCTCACGGTCGGCGCCGTGGACCGCGACGACAAGCTGGCCGAGTTCTCCTCGCGCGGCCCGCGCTGGACGAACAACGCGATCAAGCCCGACATCACCGCGCCGGGCGTCGACATCGTTGCGGCCAAGGCGAAGAACGGCCAGATCGGCACGCCCGTCGACGAAGGCCACGTCGCTCTCTCGGGTACCTCGATGGCCACGCCGCACGTGGCGGGTGCGGCGGCTGTCCTCGCGTCGCAGCACCCGTCGTGGAAGGCCGGTGACCTCAAGGCGGCGCTGATGAACAGCGCCAAGCCCAACCCGTCGCTGACCGTCTACGACCAGGGCGCGGGACGTCTCGACGTGGGCCGTGCGGTGTCGTCCGCCGTGTCGACGAATGCGGGCAGTCTGTCGCTGGGCACCGCGTTGTGGCCGCACGACGACGACAAGCCGATCACGCAGAAGCTCACCTACCGCAACACCGGATCGTCCGACGTGACCGTGGATCTGGGCATCGCCGAGGTGAAGCCCGCCGGGGCGCTGTTCAGCGTGTCTCCGGCGAAGCTGACGATCCCCGCCGGTGGTACCGCGGACGCCGTGGTCACCGCCGACACCCGTGGTGCCGCGCCGGACGCGATCTACGGCGCCGTGGTGCTGTCGTCCGACGGCGTGCGCGTGCCGATCGGCGTGGTGAAGGAGGTCGAGAGCTACGACGTGAAGCTCTCGTTCGTCGAACAGACCGGCAAGGCCGCGTCGAGCTACACCTACCGGTTCGTCAGCGTCGACCGGCCGCAGGCGTACTTCCGCTTCGACCCGTCCGGCACGGTCGTGCAGCGCCTGCCCAAGGGCGCGTACTTCCTCGACTCGTCGGTGTACACGCCGAACGCCGACCCGGCGAAGCGCGGCAGCACCACCGTCGCGGTCGAGCCTGCGTTCAGCGTCACGGCCAACACCGACCTCGTGATCGACGCGCGCCAGGGCGTCAAGCCCGTCATCAAGGTCGACCAGAAGGAGGCCGCGCCGGCCGCGTCCGAGCTGGGCTTCGACATGACGACCAACTGGGGCCCCACCGGCGCCACCTGGATCCTGAACGACTTCGAGAACCTGGCCGTGCGCCCATCGGCGTCGTCCTGGCCGAAGTTCGACTTCTACGCGCAGAGCGTTATGGCCCGCCCGGACGGCAACGGGTCCTTCGCCGGCAGCCCGTACCAGTACCACGTGCGGATCGCCGAGAAGACCCGCGTCCCGGCCGACCTCCAGCGCAGCGTCCCTGACCACTCGCTGGCTCACGTCAACTCCGTGACGCACGCTCGCGTCCCGGGCTCGATCGGCCAGCGCGACAACGGTGCCTCCGGGCCGTTGCCGTTGCGGCTCAAGGAGTTCTACACGTCCGGCGTCGACTGGTCCGGTTCGCTGAGCGAGTTCACGAAGCTCGGCGAGTACCCCAGCCTCGGCTACCAGTTCTCGGCCCAGCCGCGCGTGTTCAAGGCCGGGCGCACGGTGACCGAGCACTGGAACAGCGCCGTCTACGGCCCGAGCCTGCCCAACGACTCGCGCTACGTCCGGTTCGCCGGCCGCCTGGGCAACGTGCTGCGCCTGGACGTGCCGATGTTCGGCGCGCAGGGCATGAACGGGGGCAGCCAGCACACCGGCCGCACCACCGTGACGCTCGACGGCAAGGTCATCTTCGACCGCGACTACGCGGGCTCCGCGTACATCCCGAACGTGCCGGCGGAGAACAAGCGCTACTTCGCCCACGTCGAGGCGGCCCGCGACACGCAGTCGTCGCAGATCACCGCCGACTGGCAGTTCACGTCGGAGAACGTTCCCGGCGAGCTGTTCAAGCCGGTGCCGCTGCTGGCGGTCCGGTTCGCGCCCCGGCTGGACGAGAACAACCGCGCCGGCCGCGTCGTCACCGTGCCGATCACGGTGGAGCGCAACGGAACGGGCACCGTCACGAACATCAAGGACCCGGCGGTGCAGGTGTCCTTCGACGAGGGCGGGACGTGGAAGCAGGTGCCGTTGCAGAAGACGCGCACCGGCTGGCAGGTCACGTTGTTCCACCCGCACGGCGCCAAGAACGTGTCGTTCAAGGCTCGGGCGGCGGACTCCGGCGGTGAGGTCCAGCAGACCATCATCCGCGCGTACGACCTGAAGTGATCTTGTGAGGGGGCCGGGAGACCGGCCCCCTCACCGCTACTTCTTGTACGGCGCCATGGTTTCCGGGTCCTCGGTGGGCGCGCCCATGATCGGATGCACCTCGATCGGCGCGTTGAGGATCTTCCCGCCGGGGCCGGGGCACGCCGAGGCGCGCCGGGCGATCTCCACGACCCGCTCGTGGCTGTCCACGTCCACCACCCAGTACCCGGCGATGACCTCCTTGGACTCCGCGAACGGCCCGTCGACCACGATCGGCTTGTCGCCGTCGCCGCCGCGCACCACGAACGCCCGTGCGGGCCCGCTCAGCCCCTCGGCCTGCAGCAGCTCGCCGTTGGCCTCGAGCTCGGCGTTCAGCGTCCGCATGTACTCGACCATGCGGTGCATGTCCTCGTCCGACCAGGCGGCGACACCCTCCCAGTCCTCCTGGTTGCCGCCGAAGGTGACCAGCATGTACTTCACTGCTTCCACTCCCCACCAGTTGCGCGGGCCTTGATCTCCTGCACGGCCCAGCTGTTGCCGTCCGGGTCGTCGAAGAAGATGAACGACCCTCCGTCTGCCTCGTTCATGCGCACGATCTCTCCGACCTCGACACCGCGTTCGACGAGCTGCGCGCGGGCCTTCTCCAGGTCGGAGACGACCAGCTGCACGCCCTTCAACGAGCCGGGCTCACCCTTGACGATGCCCTTGCCCAGCACGATCGAGCACCCCGAGCCGGGCGGGGTGAGCTGCAGGACGCGGGTGTCCTCGTTGAACGTCGTGTCGTGGTCGACCTTGAAGCCGAGCTGCTCGGAGTAGAAGTGCTTCGACCGGTCGATGTCCGAGACCGGCACGACGATGACTTCCAGGGTCCAGTCCATGGTGAAAGTTCCTCTCAGCGGTGGCCTTGCACCGACCCGTCGAAGTGCTCACCCACTTTTCGACACGGGATCGCGGCCCGCATACCCGAGCAGCCGCGATCATGACCCTCACTCCTCGACGGCGCCGCCGATCTTGCGCAGATGCTCGCGGAACGTCAGCCCGCTCGCCAGGTAGTCGCCGAACCGCAGCTGGCTGCGCAGGGACTCACCCTGCCTGACCCGTTCGGCCTGTGCTCGCTCAACGTCGCGGATCCCCGCCGCCTTGGCCAGCACAACCGGAACCTCGGATGCCGGCACGAACAGGACACCGTCGTCGTCACCGAACACCACGTCGTCGGAGGTGACCGTCCACTGGTCGACCTCCGCCGTCGAGAGAGCTTCGGGCGCACGGTCCCGCAGCGACAACGGCCCGGTCGGGTTGGTGCCGAGGCTGAACACCGGCAGCCCGATCGCGCGGATGTCCTGGGTGTCGCGGTGCAGGCCCCAGATCACCACACCGGCGAGTCCCGCTGCCTGCGCTTCGAGCACGATCAGGTCGCCGACGCACGCCTCGTCGACCCGGCCGTCGTTGTCCACGACCAGCACGTCGCCGGGCTGCGAGCGTTCGATGGCCTCCAGGAAGATGTCGACGCTGCCGGCGTGCCGGGCGGGCAGGACGCGGCCGGCGGTCTTGGTGCCGGGGATGACCGGCGTGAGGGTGGCCGTGCGGACCGGGATGTTCGCCCGGATGCAGGCGTCGGCGAGGTGCGCGGTGGTGAGATCCAGAGTGGCGAGATCCATGCCGCACAGTCTTATGCAGACACCCGTTCCTCCGCGGGTTCGGTCCGCAACACGCCCGCTGAAAGTGCCGCGACGACGCAGAAGGCGACCGGCAGCAGGAACGCGACGTTGAGCGGCACGAGGTGCGTCATCCAGCCGATCACCGCAGGCCCGGCCAGCACGCCGACGTACCCGACGCTGACCACCCGCGACATGTTCGCCGCGGCCGCGCCGGGTTCCGCGTGCCCGGCCGCGCTGAAGAGCTGCGGCACAGTGCCCGACAGCCCGGCGCCCGCGATGGCCCAGCCCGCCAGCGCGAGCCAGACCCACGGCGAGAACGCCGCCAGCGCGATCCCGGCCGCCCCGATCGCCGAGCCCCAGCGCAACACCGCCGACGAGCCGATTCTGTCTCTTATACACATCTCTCGATCTCCGGCGACGCGCCGAGGATGTCCTGCAGGTGCAGCACGCTCCAGTCGTAGGCCGCGCCCTCGCTCAGCATCACCAGACCCGCCAACGCGGCCATGACCCAGATCCGGCGCGGCACCTTGCGCTTGCCTGTCGACGTGCTGACCTGCTGTTCTTCCTTCTCGTTGAGCAACGCCCGCGCGGTGACGACGCTGATCACGATGCCGAGCGCACCGGCCGCGCTGAGCGTGACCGCGGGGGAGAGGTCCCAGCTGAGCGTGCGCGAACCGATCAACGCCGCCGCCACGCCGCCGAGCGACCACGTCGCGTGAAAAGCCGAGATCACCGGCCGCTGGTAGTGCCGTTCCACCACCACGGCGTGTGTGTTCATGCCGACGTCGATCAGCCCGTTGCCGAATCCGAAGATGAGCAGGGCTGCACCGAGCGTCCATTGCCCGACGGCGAAACCGGGCAGCACCGCGGTGATGCTGTTGAGCACCCCGGCGACCGGCACCACGTACTTCACGCCGACGCGGTCGGTGATCTTGCCGCCGATCCGCATGCCCAGGAACGCGCCCAACCCGAGGAGCAGCAGCAACCGGCCGAGCTCGGCGTGGTCGATGCCGGCGCGCTGCTCGACCGTCGGGATGTGCACGAGCCACATCCCGAGCAGGAACCCGTTGAGCCCGAAGTACGTGAAGGTGGCCACCCGCGCGGCCTTGAGAGCGTTCACATGCCTCACGCTAACGAACAACCTGACTGTTCGAAAGATTGTGTTTCGAACACCGCAGGTGTTCAATCGTGTTCGTGTCCCGCTTGAAACAGATCACCGAGGCAGTTCGCGACGCGGGCTCCCTCGGCGTGGCCGACCTCGCCACGCTGACCGGTGCGTCCGAGATGACCATCCGCCGCGACCTGGAGGTTCTCGCAGCTCAGGGCGTTCTCGAACGCTACCGGGGCGGTGCGCGCAGTCTGCTGCTGCGTGGCGAGGAGCCACCGTTCGCGTTGCGTTCCGACGAGAACACGGACGCCAAGCGCCGCATCGCCACCGTCGTCGCGGGCCTGATCGCGGACGGCGAGTCGGTCGTGCTCGACAGCGGCACCACGTGTCTCGAGGTCGCAAGGCTGCTGCACGACCGCCGCCTGACCGTCATGCCTTTGTCGCTGCACGCCGTGAACGCGCTGTCGACCAGCGCTTCACTGACCTTGCTCGTACCGGGCGGGCGACCGCGGCCGGGCGAGCTGGCGTTGACCGGTCCGCTGACGCTGGCTTCCTTGCAGGCGTTGCGCTTCGACACCGCCGTGATCGGCTGCTGCGGGCTTTCGGCGTCGCAGGGCCTGACCGCTTTCGACCTGGAGGACGCCTCGGTGAAACGTGCCGCGATCGCCTCGGCCCGGCGCGTGATCGCCGCTGTCGACGCCTCGAAGCTCACTCGGACCGCTTTGGCGTTCGTGGCCCCGGCGTCCTCTTTGGACGCTGTGGTGACCGACGCGGACGGCGACGAAGGCCTTGCCGCGGCCGGCGTGACGGTGGTGCCGGCGTGATCGTGCTCTTCGACATGTTCGGCGTGATCGCGCGCGACCAGAACCCCGAGGTCATGGCGCGGATGAGCACCTCGCCGGAGTTCTGGGACGCCTACTGGGAGCACCGCCCGGCCTACGACCGCGGCGACGTGACGGCTCTGGAGTACTGGGCGCTCGTCGGCCACCCGGCGCTCGTCGACCTGGACGTCCAGAGCTGGAGCCGGGTCGACTACGAGATGGTCGCGTACCTGCACGAGCTGCACCGGGCCGGGCAGCGGATCGCGTTGCTGTCCAACATCCCCGAGGACCACGCCCAGAACTTCGAACGCACCTACGCGTGGCTCGACCTGCTCGAGGTGCGCGGGTTCTCGTGCCGGATCGGCCACGCGAAACCGGACCGTGCGGCGTTCGAGTGGTGCCGCGACCGGTTGGGCGACGACGACGTCCTGTTCGTCGACGACAACGTGGAGAACGTGCGGGCCGCCGAGCTGGTGGGCATGCGCGGCCACCACTTCACCGGCATCGACGGCCTGCGCTCCCGGCTAGGCCCCGGCGCCTCCGTCGACCGGCACGATCGCGCCGGTCACCATTGACGCGCGGTCGCTGAGCAACCACGCGGCGACCTCGCCGAGTTCCGTCTGCACGTCGCCATGCAGCTGCGCGCCACCCTCGCCCGCTACCCGGCGGATCCGGCGGTGACCGGCCTCGTTGAGGATCTTCGTGGTGGCAGCCCCGACTTCGCGCGGCTGTGGGAGCGGGGTGACGTGCACGCCGAGCCGACGCTGACGAAGACCTTCCGCCACCCGGTCGTCGGGCCGATCACCGTCGACTGCGACTCGCTCGCGCTCACGGACCGCGACCAGCGCCTCGTGCTCTACAGCGCGCCGACGGGTTCGCCGGACGCCGAGGCGCTGGCGTTCCTGAGCGTCCTCGGCGTCACGGTTCCGCAGTGAGCCGCATGCTTGCCGCCCGTCTGGTTTCCATGGCGTCTGCAAGTACCACCAACCCGAGATCATCCAGCACTTTTCCACTACCAACTCGCCCGGCCGCCGCGCCTGCGGCGGCCGGTGTCAGACGCTTTGATGGTCGCGTTCTCACGGCTCAAGGC
>NZ_JYJG01000272.1 GCF_000955955.1 Lentzea aerocolonigenes | reverse complement strand
GGACTCGCCCATCGCAAGGTGACCACCTACGGACCCCGCGTACGGAACGGGACGCGCCCACCGGAACGGCGGCCTCACCCCCGACGACGAGAAGGAATCGCCGTCAACACCGTGAACAACGCCGCCGCAGCCTGAGCCAGCAACAGAAAATCCCTCAACGTGGTCGACATCTCCACCCGAACCTCAGCCGCGTCCCCGGGCAGCGGCACCCCGACCAAATGCCCCCAAGCCCGCACCACCGGCACCTGCACCCCATCCACAGACACCACCCACCCAGGCTCGTCCTCAGCGGCCAGAACGAGCACCCGCCCATCCCCACCAGCCGAAACCCGAACCGCAACCTCAGGCAACGACACGTTCACCGGCGCCACCCCAGCCGCAGCCAGCTCAACAGGCGGCTCCCCACCGGTACGAGCCCGGCGAGCCAGGTCAGGCCCCAACAACACCCCGGTGTCCGCAGCCAACCGCAACCGCAAAACGGGCCGCCCATCAGAAGCAGCAGGCGCCACCGACACCAGTTCCCCACCAGCGGCCCGAACCCGAGCAGCAGCCTCCTCAGAAGGCAACACCAGAAACGAAACCCCGGAAGACGCAGCCTGAGCCAGCGCCAGCGTCACCACCGGCCCAGCCCCGTCCAGCAACGACGAATTCCACCGCCGCAACCGAGCAGGCGACGACACGGTGGGCACCAAGTCGTCATCTCCAAAAGCAGGCATCCGCCCAGCCACCTGCCGAACGGGAGACCCGAGGATCAGCACGGACCGCCCGGTCCGCTCCAGCTCAGCGGTCAACGACGAAGACAGCCGCACCCCGCCATCAGCCTTCAACGGGCCGCCACGGAGATCCAGCAACCCGGCCACCCCGAGGCTGACCAACGTCACCACCCCGACGAGGTACACCGCACGCCGCACCCGAGCCTGCCCGGCGATCCCAGGCGCGACCCCACGCTGACACCCGGCGAGCACCACACACACGAGCCCCCACGCCAAGATCACCAACGGCGTCCCGGGCCAGGCCTTGACCGCGGCCACTGCGGCCAGCGCGGCGATCGCCAGCACGATCACCAGCAGCCCGGGCAGCATCGAGGCGTTGGGTCGCAACACAGCAGCCGCGAAAGCCGCCGCCACGAACACCGAGCACACGATCAGGTTCGGCGGAGGCGAGGAGAACGTGGCTCCCAGCCCGTTCAGGACCATCTCGGGGTGCTGCAACAACACGGCAGGCCAAGGCAACAACAACGCCATGGGCAACAGCACGATGGCGAACAACGCGGCGATCCGGCGGGCTCCACCGGACACCGCGATGAACCCGGCCAACGCGCCAACGATCGTGACGACGTGGGTCAGCGGCGAGAAGGCACCCAGGACAGCCACCCCGAGCGCCGTGCCGGAAGCCATGGGCAGCCAGGCGTGCGTGGACGACGCGCGCAACACGGCGTAGACGCCGGCGAACACCACGGGCGTCACGATGTGGACGACGACGACGTCCAGGCGTCCCTCCGACACAGCGGTGGTGGCCACTGGCAGCAGTCCGTAGAAGGCCGCCACCACCGCGCGCACGGACCGGCGTACGCGCATGCCTCGTGACGCGATGTAGGCCGACAACGCCGCGAGGGGGATGTCGCCGAGCAGCAGCATGGCGACCGCGAACGAAGGTCCGCCGGGGATGAGGCCCAGCACGGCGAGAGCCGCGGGAGCCGGAGCGGCGGTGCCACCGAACACCGGGTGCCAGGAGGCGAGGTAGGCCGACCAGACCGAGCCGAGAGAACCCACGGGCAGCAGCCGGCCGCCGGCCAGGTCCAAGCCGAGGCGCGCCCAGTTGGCGATCACCGCGACGACCGACAGGCTCAGCACCAGCAGCACGGGAGGCGCCAGCAGCAGCGAGCGCAGCACCCGTGACTGGTCGACCTCGACGAAGACCATGTCCGGTCCGCGCGGCCCTGGTGAAGGACGCGGCCGCGGTGAAGGACGCAGCGCACCCGGCCACGCGGCGTCGACCGGCACGACGATCGGGGGCCGGCGCAGACCGGCCACGCGCGGGCGTCCGCGGGCAGCACCGGCGGGCAGCGCCGAAGGGCCGACCGGGCGAGTGTCCACTTCGGATGGTTCGAGCCACGCCGAACGAGCATCGGACGCGGGCAGACGACCGAGCGCCGCGTCGGCCTCGACACGCCGGCGGATCAGGAACGTCGCGCCGGCCCGGACGGCGTTGCGGAATCGGGTCAAACGAGAGGTGAAGAGGCCCCGCACGACGGCAGAGCCACGACGAGCGCGGCGGCCCTCGAACAATCGGCCTCTGGTCAACAGGTAGCGCGCGGCGCCCACTTCCGCGTGCGCGTCGGCGAAACGTCGGAGCAACAGGAAACCCAAGGCCCGCAGCAAAGACAGAAAGAGCAGGCGCGGAAGTCCGATGAGGAACGAGAAACCCGAGGTGTTGACCAGAAAGGTGCGCATCCCGTGCGCTCGGTCGACGCCTCGAAAAGACGGACCCGGCCGTGCCATGGCCGCGTCCAAACGACGTGCGCCTTTAGTCGCGGCGCGCGCATGTCTCATGCGTGCGACCGGTACGCACAGGACCAAATGACCGGAGCGATTAGCGCGCCAGCCGAAGTCGAGATCGTCGCGCAGCAGCGGCATCGCCTCGTCGTAGCCGCCGAGCTCGTGCCACACCTCGCGGCGGATCAACGAACCCGCGGACGACACCGCGAGCACTTCGGTGCTCTGCTGGAACGACGCCGAATGTTCGGCGGACGACAAGCCGGTCTGTCGATGTCCTGAAGAATCCGTCGACAAACCCGCCTCGACGACCAGACGAGAATCCACCCAATCGAGGCACAGCGGACCCAGCACGGCAGCCGACGGCGACACCTCGGCCGCGGTGAGCAGGGCGGCCAGGCAGTCGGGTTCCGGCGCGCTGTCGTCGTGCAGCAACCACAGCCATTTGCCGGGATCGCCCCACCGTTCGACGGCGTGCTCCACCGCCAGACGCACAGCGGTGCCGAAACCCGTGCCACGAGGCGCCGTCAGCACGCCGTCCAGCAGATCTTCCGCCTCGGCAAGGCCAGCTTGAGCCAGCACAGTCGCGGTGCGATCGTGGGATCCGGTGTCGACCGCGATCACATGCCTGGGGCGAATCCGCTGGCGCCGCAACGCGGACAGCGCCGTGCTGAGCCACTGGTCGCCGTCGTGGCAGACCAGGACGCACAGCACCGGCGCGGTCCGGAGCCTCGGGTGAGGACTTGTCACGTCCTCAAGTTAAGGCACAAAGATCACACTTCTGACCGCGTTAGACGGCCCGCTTCTTCAGCTTGCGGCGTTCCCTCTCCGAGAGACCGCCCCAGATGCCGAAGCGTTCGTCGTGCTGGAGTGCGTACTCAAGGCACTCCGAACGAACCTCGCAGCCCAGGCAGATGCGCTTGGCCTCCCGCGTCGAACCACCCTTTTCGGGGAAGAACGCCTCGGGATCCGTCTGCGCGCAAAGCGCGCGCTCCTGCCAGTCCTGCTCGTCGGCAGGGTCGAACAGGTACGACAGCTCGCCCTGGACTACCGGCTGCGCGACGTGATCTTCTTCGAATTCCTGCATTTCGTCCGCCTCCTCGCCTTCCGCTCTCCCCGGTTGGCGGACGCCAGTCGCCGTTCCCACAACGACGAATGACACCGATGTGATTACACCTGCGTCACAGCGGGCGGTCAAGCGGAGTCCACACGTCGGGGGATATTCGCGCAGATGGCCGCAAAAACCTTGACTGGCAGCACAGACAGTGATTCAGGTGTCGCAACAGGTGCCCGAACGGCCCACCACGCGAGCCGACACGCCACACTGGTGGGGTGAAGCGATCAGCGGTGCGCCCCAGTCCACTGTTCCTCGGCCTGCTCGCGGCGACCGCCGCCGGAGCCGCACTCACCCTGCTCGAAGGTGACGTGGCCATCATCTCGGGCACCATCCTCTTCGTACTCGCCGGGTGGGCGGTGACGCTGTGCCTGCACGAGTTCGGGCACGCCGCCGTCGCGTACAAGGGCGGCGACTTTTCCGTACGTGACAAGGGTTATCTCACGCTCGACATCCGTCGTTACACCGACCCGGTGCTGAGCATCGTGCTGCCGCTGGTGCTGCTCGCGTTCGGCGGAATCCCTCTTCCGGGTGGCGCTGTGTGGATCAACCACCACGCGCTGCGGTCGAAGAAGATCGAGTCGTTGGTCTCACTCGCGGGACCGGTCACGAACCTCGTGCTCGGCGTGATCCTCGCGGGAATCGTCACGCTGTTCTCGCCGCCGGCCGCGCTCGCCGGCGCTATTTCGTACCTGGCTTTGTTGCAGGTGATCGCGTTCGTGCTGAACATCCTACCGGTTCCGGGTTTGGATGGCTGGGGTGTTTTGGAACCGTTCATGTCGTACCAGACGCAGCAGTTCGGCGCGAAGGCCCGGCCGTGGGCCCCGCTGGTCCTGTTCGCCGTGCTGATCGCCTTCGCCGAGGTGAACCGGCTGTTCTTCGCACTGGCCTCGACGGTCTTCGAGCTGGTCGGTGGAGACACGAGCTCGGCGGGCGCCGGCGCGATCGCGTTCCAGTTCTGGCGCTACCTGAACCCCTGAACGAGCGCTGTGGAAGCATGGCTTGGCGTGAAGGTCGTAGCACTGGTCGGCGGGGTCGGCGGCGCGAGGTTCCTGCAGGGACTCAAGCAACTCGGGGCTGACGTCACCGCGGTGGTCAACACCGGCGATGACGTGTGGATGCACGGGTTGCGCATCACGCCCGACCTCGACACCTGCATGTACACGCTGGGCGGCGGGATCGACACCGAGCGCGGCTGGGGCCGTGCGGGCGAGTCGTGGACCGTCAAGGAGGAGCTCGCGGCGTACGGCGCCGAGCCGACGTGGTTCGGGCTCGGCGACCGGGACATGGCGACGCACCTGGTCCGCACCAGGATGCTGCGCGCCGGGTACCCGCTGTCGGCCGTCACCGAGGCGTTGTGCGACCGCTGGAAGCCGGGCGTGCGGCTGCTGCCGATGTCCGACGACCGCGTGGAGACGCACGTCGTCGTGGAGCTGGACGGCGAACCTCGTGCGATCCACTTCCAGGAGTGGTGGGTCAAGCACCGGGCCGGGATTCCGGCGCAGTCGTTCGCGTTCGTGGGCGCCGAGGCCGCCACCGCCGGGCCTGGTGTGCTCGATGCGATCGCCGAGGCGGACGCGGTGATCCTGGCCCCGTCCAACCCGGTTGTGAGCATCGGCACGATCTTGAACGTGCCCGGCGTGCGGGACGCGTTGCGCAAGACCGACGCCGGTGTGGTGGGCCTGTCGCCAATCATCGGCGGGAAACCGTTGCGCGGCATGGCCGACGCTTGTTTGGACGCGATCGGTGTGGAGACCTCTGCCGAGGCGGTCGGGCGGCTCTACGGCTCTCGCAAGTGCTCTGAGGACGGCATTCTCGACGCGTGGCTGGTGCACACCGGCGACCGCGCGGACGTTCCCGGGGTCGCGGTTCGCGCGGTTCCGCTACTCATGTCCGATGTGGACGCCACGGCGCAGATGGCCCGTGACGCGCTGGAACTGGCCGGAGTCGACGTTGACTGATCACGCCGCCGCGGCTCTGGAGCTGCTGCCGGTACCGGGTCTGCCGGAATTTCGCCCCGGTGACGATCTCGCGGGTGCGATCGCCGAGGCCGCGCCCTGGCTGCGCGACGGCGACGTGCTGGTCGTGACGTCCAAGGTGCTGTCCAAAGTAGAGGGACGGCTCGTTCGGGTGCCTGCCGATCCGGAGGAACGCGACAGGATCCGGCGCGAGCACGTCGAGGCCGAGTCCGTGCGGGTGCTCGCCCGCAAGATGCGCACGCTGATCACCGAGAACAAGCTCGGCATCGTGCAGGCCGCGTCCGGGGTCGACGCGTCGAACGTGGCAGGCGACGAGATCGCGCTGCTCCCCGTGGATCCGGACGGGTCGGCGGCGGCGTTGCGGAGCTCGTTGAAGAGCCTGCTCGGCGTCGAGGTCGCGGTGGTGGTCACGGACACGATGGGCCGCGCGTGGCGGATCGGGCAGACCGACGCCGCGATCGGCGCGTCCGGCATCCGCGTGCTGCACGACTACGCCGGTTCGGTCGACGAGCACGGCAACGAGCTGGTCGTCACGCAGGTGGCCGTCGCCGATGAGATCGCGGCCGCTGCCGACCTGGTCAAGGGCAAGCTCGGGGCGGTGCCGGTGGCCGTGCTGCGCGGGTTCGAGGTGGTGGACGACGGGTCGTCCGCACGTGATCTGGCGCGGCCGACCCACGAGGACCTGTTCCGGCTCGGGACCGAGGAAGCGCTGGCTCAGGGGCGTGCTGAGGCCGTGCTGATGCGGCGGTCGGTGCGGTTCTACTCGTCCGAGCCGGTTGATCTCGCTGCGGTGAAGCGTGCCGTCGGGGCCGCGTTGACGGCGCCTGCTCCGCACCACACGAAGCCGTTGCGGTTCGTGCTGGTGCGGGAGAAGCGCGCCGAACTGCTGCAGGCGATGCGGGCGCAGTGGGAAGCGGATCTTCTGGCCGACGGGTTCACCGCCGAACAGATCGCGCGGCGGGTGAAGCGCGGTGATCTGCTGGTCGAGGCACCCGAGATCGTGGTGCCGTTCCTGGTCCGCGACGGGTCGCACAGCTACCCCGACGACCGGCGCGCGGACGCCGAGAAGACGATGTTCACGGTCGCCGGTGGCGCCGCCGTGCAGGGCCTGCTGGTGGCGCTGGCCGCCGAGGGGCTCGGCTCGTGCTGGGTGTCGTCGACGATCTTCTGCGCGGACGTCGTGCGCGCCGTGCTGGGTGTTCCTGCCGACTGGGAACCGCTGGGCGCGGTGGCCGTCGGGCACCCGACCGAGCCGCTGACGCCGCGCGAGCCGCTGGAAGGGCTGATCGAACTGTGACGCTGCACGACGACGCGGTCTCCACGCTGAGCCGGTTCACCGGCCAGGACGCGTTGAAGGAGGCCTACCTGGGCTTCCTGGGGGCCCGTGAGGACGCGTGCATGCGTTCTTGCGAGCCGGGCCACCTGACGGCCTCTGCCCTGGTGCTGGACGCCACCGCGGAGCACGCGCTGCTGACGTTGCACCCGCGGGTCGGGCGATGGCTGCAGCTCGGCGGCCACTGCGAGCCGGAGGACGTGTCGCTGGCCGCGGCGGCGTTGCGCGAGGCCACCGAGGAGTCGGGCATGCGCGGGCTGCGCATCGAGCCGACGCCGATCCACCTCGACGTGCACCCGATCACGTGCTCTTTGGGTGTGCCGACGCGGCACTTCGACGTGCGGTTCCTGGTGCGGGCTCCGATGGGCGCGCAGCCGGTCCGCTCTGCCGAGTCGGTCGACCTGCAGTGGTGGCCGCTGGACTCGTTGCCGGACAACGTGGACGACCTGCACCCGCTGATCGAGTCGGCTTTGGCGCGGATCCGTTAGCGCTTGAGCGCCCGGTAGCGCCTGAGCAGCTCGGTGATGCGCGCGGGGTCGTTGGCGCCGTTCAGCTCGGCGAGCAGGTCGTCGGGGCACAGCTCGTAGTGGTCACCCCACCAGCGCCGCGACTTGTTGTTCCAGATCCGGTAGCCGCCGGGCACGCCTCTCGCCACGTACTTCCTCGCCAACCGGCACTCCCCCTCAGAACTTGCGGTAGTCGCGCGGCGAGAACCTCGGGGCTCGCCGCGGCCGATGCATGCCCGCCGACTCCAGGTACATGACCGCGCGGTGGCGTTGGGGCTTGTACGGCTCCAGCAGCTCCATCATGGCGTCGTCATCGCTTGGCGTGCCGGTCAACGCCCACGTGACGTTCTTGGCGACGTGGTAGTCGCCGACGCTCACGGCGTCCGGGTCGCCCCAGGAGCGTTGAGCCACCTCGGCGGAGGTCCACACGCCGATGCCGGGCACCTTCTCCAGCAGCTCGCGGCTGCGCATCTCGGCCGCCTTCTCCAGCCGGTGCGCGACCTGGGCGGCGTTGATCAACGTGCGGCGGCGGGCACCGTCGAGCCCGCACTGGTGCCACTCCCAGTCCTGCAGGCCGAGCAGGCGTTGAGGCGTCGGCGGGACCTTCAGGCGCATCGGGCCGGGTGCGGGTTCGCCGAAGCGGCGGCCCAGTTCGCGCCACGTCCGGAACGCCTCCGTGCCGGTGACCTTCTGCTCCAGGATCGAGGCGAACAGCAGGTCCCAGACCCGCCCGCACGCACCGAGCCGCAGGCCGGGGCGTCGGCGACGGGCCTCGGCGATGATCGGGTGGTGGGCGACGAACTCGTCCACCGGGTCGTCCGCGCCGAGCAGGGCGGGCAGGCCGTCCAGCAGCCAGCCGCCGCCGTCGCCCCACGCCTCCGCTTCGATCGTGTCGGTGCGGCGGATGTGGAGCGTGCCAGGGCCGCACGGGGTGTTGGCCGCGAACCAGATGCCGCCCTCCGTGGAGAAGGACGGGTCACCTGGTCCGCGGCGCAAACCTCCCAGCACCGCGCCCAGGTCGAGTGGGAACGGTGGAGTCCAAGATCTCCTAGGCATCCGTCGAGAAGCGCACGCCGGCCTCGGGCAGCACCACACCCGGCCACACGCGCGCCCCGCCGATCAGCTCGCAACGAGCACCGATCACGGCCGAGTCGCCGACAACAGCGTCACGCAACACCGCACCAGCCTGCACCAGCGCACCGGCACCGACGATCGAGCGCTCGACGACCGCGCCCTCACCGACGACCGCACCGTCGAACAGGATCGCGCCGTCGAGCACCGCGCCGTCCGCGACAGTGCAGTTCGAGCCGACGGCTGAACCACCGCGAACCGTGGCGCCCTCGTGGATCGACGAGCCCTCGAGCACCAGGAAGTCGCCGGGCTGGGCCACCGCGGCCGACGGCGCGACGCCGCGCACCAGGTCCGCCGAACCCTGCACGAACGCCTCAGGCTTGCCCAGGTCGAGCCAGTAGGTGGCGTCGACGTGGCCCTGCAGGCGACGACCGGCCTCCAGCAGACCGGGGAACGTCTCGCGTTCAACTGACACCGGGCGACCGGCCGGAATGGCGTCGATCACCTCGCGCCGGAACACGTAGCAACCCGCGTTGATCTGGTCCGTCGGCGGGTTCTCGGTCTTCTCCAGGAACGCCTGCACGCGGCCCTCCTCGTCGGTCGGCACGCAGCCGAACGCGCGCGGGTCCGCGACCTTCACGAGGTGCAGCGTGACGTCCGCCTCGTGCTCGCGGTGCGTGTCCACGATCCCCGTCAGGTCGACGCCCGAGAGGATGTCGCCGTTGAAGACCATCACGTCGGGTTCGCGCAGCTTGTCCGCGACGTTGCGGATGGCGCCCGCGGTGTCGAGCGGCACCTCCTCGACCACGTACTCGAGCTCGAGGCCGAGCCGCGAGCCGTCACCGAAGTACTCCTCGAACACCTCGGCCTTGTAGGACGTACCGAGCACCACGTGCGTGATGCCGGCCTCCTTGATCCGCGACAGGAGGTGCGTCAGAAACGGCACCCCCGCGGTCGGCAGCATGGGCTTGGGAGCGGACAGGGTCAGCGGGCGAAGACGGGTGCCCTTGCCCCCGACCAGCACCACAGCTTCGACGCCGTGCACCTTTTTCCTCCTCCGCGTTACAGCGAGCCGTTCGACGGAATACTCTGACACGAAGCAGATCGTCATACGGGATCTGGTCCCGGCAAGGAGCTAAATCCGACATGGACCCCCGCGACCGGGCCGACGCCATGCTCGCCCGCGCCCGTGCACGTGGGCGGCACATCGTGACGCCGGACAACATGACATCTCCGATGGACGCGTCCGACACGCAGCAGGTCCCTCGCACGCTGGTCAACGCCATGGATCCGCGCCAGGACCCGGACTCGACCATGATCATTCCGCCGGCCCAGATGGGTCATCAGCCGCGGCCGCAGCAGCCGATGCCCCAGCCGATGCCGACCCAGCCGATGCCCGTGGCGGATGACGCGGAGATCACTCAGGTCGTACAGCAGGGTGTGATCCCCACCGCCACGAACCACCAGCAGACGCGCAACTCGCTGACGCAGCGCCTGAACGGGAGCATGTGACGGTCTAGCGACCGGCCCAGTCCTGCCACACCTGGCGGCGCGCGATCTTCGAGCGCGAGCCGATCACGAACCGCTGGAACACGGTCGCCGGCAGCCTGATCAGCACCTCACCGAGCACCTTCAGCCGCAGCCCGAGCTTGAAGTTGGCCGCTTCCGGCACGTCTTCGCGCAACGGCAGCAGCGCCGTGATCACCAGAAACCGCGCCAGCTCTCGCACCGCTACGGATGCAGGCGCACACCGCAGCAGCATCAGCAAGCGGTTGCGCTCGTTCCAGCGGTGGAACAACTCCGAACCCGGCCGCGTGCTCGCGCCGTGCCGATGCCGCACCCGTGCCGGCCCGACCGAGATCACCCGGTGCCCGGCCAGCCGCAGCCGCCAAGCGGTGTCGGTGTCCTCGTAGTAGCAGAAGAAGCTCGCCGGCACGCCACCAACCGCGCGCAGCTCCGCGGTTCGGACCAGAGCAGCGCCACCGCAGAAGCCGAACACCTCGCGCCCGGCCAGCACGACGTCCTTTCCGTGGCCGTCTGAGGTCAACGCCACACCCACGGACTGCGTCGAGCCGTCGGTCAGCAGAAGTGACGACGTGGCGGCGGCCGCGCCGGGATCACCTTCGAGCGCGTTCTCCAGCTCGGTCAGCCACGACGGGTCCGGTACCGCGTCATCGTTGAGCCATGCCACGTACGGGGTGTCGATCATGTCGAGCACCGCCGCCAGACCGCCTGCGTAGCCGCGGTTCTCCGGCAGCCTGACGACCTCATGTCCGCTGATCAACGAGGCTGTGCCGTCGTCGGAGGCGTTGTCGACGACGATCGTCCTATGCGGACTCTTCTGGGCTTCGAGAGCGTCCAGGCACGCCGTGATGTGGTCACGGCCGCGCCACGTCACGACCACCACGGTGCTGAGTGCGGACACGGCGTGAGACGGTACGCGACGTGCCAGAGCTGGTAGTCCTGACCGAGCAACTCAACGCGCCCGTCCCCGGCGGGACCGGCCGGTACACGGCCGAGCTGTTGCAGGCCCTGAAGGACACGGCGCCTTCGGGCTGGAGCGTGACCAGCGCGGCGACGGCTCGTGCGGATCGCGTGATCAGGCTGCCGCGCCGGGCGCTGGTGGCGTTGTGGGAACGGGGGCTGCCGCCGCGGCTCGGGCCGCACGTGCACGCTCCCACGCCGCTCGCCCCGCTGCCGGGCGCGGTCGTCACGGTGCACGACGTCGTGCCGTGGACGCATCCGGAAACGCTGACGCCGCGCGGGGTCGCGTGGCATCGCAAGGTCATCGCCAGGGCCGCCGTCCAGGCGAAGGCTCTGGTCGTGCCGACTCAGGCTGTCGCCGACCAACTGACTGCTCACGTGCGCATCGACGTTCCGGTGCACGTGGTGCCCAACGGGGTCACTCCGCTGAAAGGGGCTCCGGCGGACGATCTGTTCGATCGCTATGTGCTCGCCGTCGGCACCATCGAGCCCCGCAAGGGCTTCGACCTGCTGGTACGGGCCACCGAGCGGCTCAAGGTCCCGCTGGTCGTGATCGGGCCGCAGGGGTGGGGCGGTGTCGATCTCCGCGCGGCGCACGTCACGTTGCTGGGCAAGGTTTCCGACGCCCGGCTCGCGTCGGTGCTGGCGGGTGCCTCCGTGCTGGCGGCGCCGTCGCTGGCCGAGGGGTTCGGGCTGCCCGTGCTGGAGGCGATGGCCGCCGGCGTACCCGTCGTGCACTCCGACGACCCGGCTCTGGTGGAGGTCGCGGGAGACGCCGGAACGGTCGTGCGGCGGGGCGATCTGGCCTCGTTGACGGAAGGACTGCGTTCGGTTCTGATGGATTCGCATCACACCATCGAGGCCGGTATCACCCGCGCGAGCGAGTTCACCTGGGAAAAGACCGCGCTCGGTGTCTGGGAGACCCACCTGTGACGACCGGATTGGCGCATTCCCGCTAAACGCATTCGCGAATGACATTACGCTGACTGATCGTGCCGACCGCCGAACCCAGCGTGCTGATCGACGCCACCGCGGTTCCCGCAGATCGTGGTGGTGTCGGCCGTTACGTGGATTCGCTCGTCGCCGCACTGGACGCCGACGGCGCCGACCTGGCCGTCGTGTGCCAGCCGCGCGACGAGGACCTGTTCACCAAGATCGCGCCGAACGCCCGTGTGGTGCGCGCCGCGGACGCCGTCGCCACCAGGACAGCGCGGCTGGCCTGGGAGCAGACGACGTTGCCGCGCCTGGTTCGGTCTCTTGGCGTCGACGTCGTGCACTCACCGCACTACACGCTTCCGTTGGCCAGCAAGGCCGCATCGGTCGTGACGCTGCACGACGCCACGTTCTTCACCGACCCCGTGCTGCACTCCTCGGTCAAGGCGCGCTTCTTCCGCGCGTGGACCCGTGCCTCGCTGCGACGTGCAGACCTGTGCGTGGTGCCGTCCCAGGCCACCGCCGACGAACTGGCGCGCGTCGCCGGTGCCGATCGCCGCGGCCTGCACATCGCCCAGCACGGCGTCGACACCGAGCGCTTCCACCCGCCGTCGCCGGACGAGATCATGGCGGTGCGGCGCACGTTGTCGTTGGGGGACACGCCATACGTCGCGTTCCTCGGCGCACTCGAACCGCGCAAGAACGTGCCGGCGCTGATCCGCGGCTTCGCCCAGGCGATGGTGGGCCGCTCCGACCCGCCCGCACTGGTGCTCGCCGGCCAGCCCGGCTGGGACAGCCAGGTCGAACGGGCACTCGACTCGGTGCCGCACCGGATCCGCGTGATCCGCGCTGGCTACCTGCCGTTCGAACAGCTCGCCGGGTTTTTGGGCGGTGCGGAACTGGTCGCCTACCCGTCACTCGGCGAGGGCTTCGGCCTGCCGGTGCTGGAGGCCATGGCGGCAGGCGCGTGCGTGCTCACCACCCGAAGACTGTCGCTGCCCGAGGTGGGTGGCGAGGCGGTCGCGTACTGCGGTGTCGGAGCGGGGGACATCGCGGCGGCGATCGCCGACCTGCTGGACGACCCGGCCCGCCGCTCGTCTCTGGCAGCTTCCGCGCAGCAACGCGCGAAGGACTTCTCCTGGGCCATGAGCGCGGACCGGCACCGGCTGGCCTACGAGCGCGCGGTCATGGTGCGCCGCCGTCGGTGAAACGCGACGCACTACTGTGGCCCGCGTGAACTACGGCGACGGACTTGGTGTCGTGACGGTCACGTACTCGCCGGGCGAGACGCTGGCACCGTTCGTGGACACCCTCGCGAAGGCGACCACACGCCCGGTGCAGGTGATCCTCGCCGACAACGGGTCCACCGACGGCGTGCCGGAGCAGGTCGCCGCCGAACGCGAGCACGTCCGGTTCGTGCCCACCGGCGGGAACCTGGGCTACGGCGGCGGCGCGAACCGCGGGGTCGAAGCGCTGGGCCGGGACGTCGGCTGGGTGCTGATCTCCAACCCGGACATCGAGTTCGCGCCCGGCAGCGTCGACACGTTGATCGAGGCGGCGGACAGGTGGCCGAGGGGCGGCATGTTCGGGCCGCTCATCCGCGAGCCGAACGGTGAGGTGTACCCGTCGGCGCGGTTGTTGCCCTCGCTCGGGCGCGGGCTGGGGCACGCGCTGTTCGCCGTGGTCTGGAAGTCGAACCCGTGGACCCGCGCGTACCGGCAGGAGCAGACGCCGGTGGAGCGCGCGGCCGAGTGGCTGTCGGGCAGCTGCTTCCTGATGCGGCGCGAGGCGTTCGACTCGGTCAAGGGCTTCGACGAGCGTTACTTCATGTACTTCGAGGACGTGGACCTCGGCGATCGGGTCGCCAAGGCCGGCTGGCAGAACGTCTACGTGCCGGACGCCGAGGTGACGCACATCGGTGGCCACTCGACGGCGCGATCGAGCGACCGGATGCTGCGGGAGCACCACCGCAGCGCGTATCTGTACCTGGCCGACCGGCACCAGGGCGTGCTGTGGGCCCCGTTCCGGCTGCTGCTGAAGGCCGGGCTGACACTGCGGGTGAAGCTCCTCACCAGAGGATGAGCCGCAGCCGCAAGCCCGCGTGATCCGGGAGCCGAACGACGAACCCGTGCCGAAGCGCACCGCGTGGCTGCTCATCGCGGGCGGGCTCGGCGGAGTAGCGGCCGGAACAGCACTCAGCATCACCCTCACCACGGGTTTCCTCTTCATCGGGTTCCTGGGCGGCCTCGCCTGCGCGATCGGCGTGACCGGCCTGGCCGAGCACAAGTGGATCGCACTGCCGGCGTTCCTGCTCGGAGCCGCGGCACCGTTCCTGCTGACGTTCGGCGGTCACAGCGTGCTCATGCAGCGGATCGGGCACGTCGAGCACTGCACGGTCACACACACGCAAGAGCACCCGTTCAACAAGCACCCGTCGGTCGACTACACCCTGGTCTGCCCGTCCACAACGGTCGAGCTCGACCGCAACTGGGACGAGCGGCTGAACATCATGGAAGCGGACGTTCTCATCGGAGAGCCGCTGCAGCCGGTGTTCGCGGACCAGACCAGATGGAACCTGCTCCTGGTCACAAGCGTCCCCCTGGCGATGATTCTTCTCATTCCAGTCGCCAGAGCACTCCGGAAAGTGCCGTGAGACGGCCGGTGCCACTCATCGTGGCCGGGCTGGCCGCGATCGCCGCCGCCGTCGTGCTCGGCGCGATCGTGCCCAGGGGCTACGAGCTCGCGGTGCTGGTCCCGTGCTGCCTGCTGTCGCTCGCGTTCGCGTGGGGTGTCGGCAAGCTCGGGCCGGCGTGGCTGGTGCTGCCCGCGTTCATGGTCGTGATTCCGGGCACAGCGGTCCTCGTGAGCGACGGCCACCGAGCGTTGATGGACCTGCTCGCCACACCGCAGCAGTGCGTGATCACGAAGGTCGAGGACATCCCCGGCCCGGACAACCCCGCGTTCGCGCACTACGTCACCTGCCCCGACGGCGCCGAGCTGCGGATCGTCGTACCCGGTGAGCAGGACAAGAAGCTGCAGCCAGGTCCGGCCACCGTGCTGCGGCACCCGGTGATGCGGCCGTTGCTCGCGGACCGCAACGACTGGTCAGGAGAGTGGGTGTTCGGGGTACCAATCGCGATCTTGTTGCTGTTGATCTGCGCAACCGCACTGCGGGCGCGCAGAGTGATGAGGCAGGCTTAGGAGGTGGATCGCGCATCACTGCCCGTCGTGTCCGTCGTCGTCGTCAACTACCGAGGCGCGGAGGACACGATCACCTGTGTGCGCGGACTCGCCGAGGTGGACTACCCGGCTGAGCTGCTGCAGGTCATCGTCGTCGACAACGAGGCGCACGACACCGCACGCCTCAAGAAGGACCTCCCCGGCGCCAAGATCGTCACCTCGGACGCCAACCTGGGCTTCGCGGGCGGCTGCAACCTCGGCGTCGAGCACGCCACCGGCAGCGTGCTCGCGTTCCTGAACAACGACGCGCGCGCGGACCGCGGGTGGATCAAGGCCGCGATCAGGGTCTTCCACGCCGAACCGGCCGTCGGCGCGGTCGCGAGCAAGGTGCTCGACTGGGACGGGCAGAAGATCGACTTCGTGGACGGCGGGCTGACCTGGTTCGGCATGGGCTACAAGCGCCACGCCGGAATGGACGACGACGGCTCGCACGACGACCCGAGGGACGTGCTGTTCGGCACCGGGTCGGCGATGTTCGTGCGCGCGGAGGTCTACCGCGAGCTCGGCGGGTTCGACGAGCGGTTCTTCATGTTCTACGAGGACGTCGACCTGGGCTGGCGGCTCAACCTGCGCGGCTGGCGCGTTCGCTACGAGCCTGCGTCGCTCACCTTCCACCGCCACCACGCGTCGATGAGCTCGATCGACCACAGCCGCGAGCTGTACCTGCTGGAGCGCAACGCACTCGCGGCGCTGTACAAGAACTTCTCCGATGAGACGCTGGCGAAGGTGCTGCCGGCCGCGCTGGCGTTGTGCGTGCGCAGGGCGACGGCGCGCGGGGAGATCGACGCGACGCAGCTCGAGATCACCCGCAGGCCGTCGGACCCGGCGCTGGACCGCGAGCCGGTCGGGATGTCGCGTGAGGCGCTGGCCGGGTTCCTCGCGATCGACCAGTTCGTCGAGCTGATGCCGTCGCTCGCGGAGTCGCGCAAGATCGAGCAGGCGGCGAGGTCGCGGTCGGACGCCGACCTGGTGCCGTTGATGCGCAAGGCGCTGGAGCCCGCCTATCCCCTGCCGCGCTACCTCGCGGCGCACGACATCCTCGTCGACGTGCTCGCGCTGGACGACGTGTTCGGCAAGCCGCGCAAGATCCTGGTGATCACCGGCGACGCGATCTCGGACCGGATGGCCGGCCCGGCGATCCGCGCGTGGCACATGGCCGACGTCCTGTCCGGCGAACACCAGGTGCGGCTGGTCACGACGAACCCGTTGTGCGTGCCTCCGGACGCGCCGTTCGCCGTCGAGCGGGCCCGGCCGAAGGACCTGACGCAGCACGTCGAGTGGGCGGACGTGGTGGTGCTGCAGGGTCATGCGCTGGAGATGATCGGCGGGAAGAACGCGGCGCCGTCCAAGATCGTGGTCTGCGACATGTACGACCCGATGCACCTGGAACTGCTGGAACAGGGCAAGGACGACAAGGACGACAAGCGCGCTCTCGACCTGGAGACCATCACGCGGGTGCTGAACAACCAGCTCGAGCGCGGCGACTTCTTCCTGTGCGCGTCGGAACGGCAGCGGCACTTCTGGCTCGGCCACCTGGCCTCACTGGGCCGTCTCACGCCGATGCTCTACGACAACGACCCCACGACCGAGTCGTTGCTCGGGATCGTCCCCTTCGGACTGTCCGGCAAGCCGCCGCAGCGCACCGCCCCCGCGATCAAGGGCGTGGTGCCGGGGATATCGGACACCGACAAGGTCGTGATCTGGGCCGGTGGCGTGTACTCCTGGTTCGACCCGCTGTCGTTGATCCGCGCGATGGACCAGCTGCGGGCGAAGCGGTCCGACGCGAAGCTGTTCTTCCTGGGCATGAAGCACCCGAATCCCGAGGTGCCGGACATGGACATCGCCGGCCAGACGCGGGCGTTGTCCGCGTCGTTGGGGCTGACCGGCGAGACCGTGTTCTTCAACGACGGCTGGGTGGCGTACAACGACCGGCAGAACTTCCTGCTCGACGCTTCTTGTGGTGTCACAACGCACTACGAGCACGTCGAGACCACGTTCGCGTTCCGCACGCGGGTGCTCGACTACCTGTGGGCGGGCCTGCCGATCGTCACCACGTCCGGCGACTCGTTCGCGGACCTGGTGCTGCGCGAAGGTTTGGGCGTCGTGGTGCCGCCGGAGAACCCGGAGGCATTGGCCGACGCGCTGGAGAAGGTGCTCTACGACGAGGAGTTCGCGGCCGCGTGCCGTGAGCGCATCGCCGTCGTCCGTGAGCGGTTCACCTGGGAAACGGCGCTCGCGCCGCTGGCGGAGTTCTGCCGCGACCCCAGGCCCGCCGCGGACCGTCTGCCGGGCTCCGCACCACTGGTGCGCACACCGGGGTTGAGCAAGGCGGACAAGATGAAGCGGGACCTGCGGCTGGTGCGCGAGTACCTGGACGCCGGTGGCCCGTCCGAGTTGGCCAAGCGGGCGACGGGGCGTCTGCGCAAGATCGCGCGTGGTGGACGTAATGGCTAGAGCCCCAAAACCGTTGTCTGTGCTGCTCGACGGCACACCCCTGCTCGGACTTCGCACCGGAATCGGCCGCTACACGGCGGCTCTGGCCGAAGAACTGGCTTCCATGCCGGAGGAGGCCGACGTACGCGCGGTCGCCTTCACGTTGCGCGGCTGGCGGGCGCTGCGGACCGTGTTGCCGCACGACGTCACCGCGCGCGGGCTGCCCGTGGCGGCACGAGCGTTGCGAGCGATGTGGCTCAACGCCCCGTTCCCGCCGGTGGAGATGCTCGCCGGCTTCTCGGACGTCATGCACGGCACGAACTTCGTGCTGCCGCCGACGATCCGGGCCGGGCGCGTGGTGACGATCCACGACCTGGCGTTCCTCGACGCGCCCGGTGACCTGCCACCGTCGGACCGCCGGTTGCCGGAGCTGGTCCGGTTGTCGGCTCAGCGCGCGGACGTGATCTGCACGCCGACCGCGGCGGTGGCTTCCGTCGTGGCGGACCGGTTCTCGGTGTCGCTGGAGAAGATCGTCGTGACGCCGCTCGGCGTCGATCCCGCGTGGTTCGCGTCCCGGCCGCCTTCGGTGACGTTGCGCGGGCGTTTGGGCCTGCCGTCGGAGTACCTGTTGTTCGTGGGTGCGGACGGGCCGCGCAAGGGCCTGGAGTACCTGGTGAAGGCGCACGCGGCTGATCCGTCGCTGCCACCGCTGGTGATCGTCGGACCCGGCCGGTCCGGTGTGGACGGACGAGTGCTGCGGACCGGGTACCTGTCGGACGTGCATCTTCGTTCGGTGGTGGCCGGGGCCACGGCTCTGGTGATGCCGTCGCGGGACGAAGGGTTCGGGCTGCCCGTGCTGGAAGCGTTGGCGTGCAACGTTCCCGTGGTGTGCTCGGACGTGCCCGCACTGCGCGAGACCGCTGGCGGGCATGCTTTGCACGTGCCGGTCGGTGATGTCGAAGCGCTCGCCGAAGCGCTGGCTCAGGCCGTCGCGGCACCGGCCACTCCTGCCGCTCAGGCCGAACGGCGGGCGTACGCGTCCGGTTTCACCTGGCGCCGATGCGCGGAGAAAACAGTCGAGGCGTACCGGCAAAGCCGGGCTTGAAACGATGAAGGGAACCTTCATC
>NZ_JYJG01000271.1 GCF_000955955.1 Lentzea aerocolonigenes | reverse complement strand
CCTTCATCCACCTGACGTGGATGAAGGTTCCCTTCATCAAGCTCCTACCGAGAGTGCGGCCTCGGCGAATGCTTGTCGAGCTGGCTCATCGACACCTGCCGTGAGCCCGTGACAACAGCAACGCACTTCAGGAAGCGCTGCCGATCGGAATCCGCTGTCGCGGGACGCTGGGGGTTGCGCCCGGAATCGAACATGCCGAACAGGTTCTCGTACTTGAAACGGCCGTGCCAGACCGGTCACTCCAATGGCGCAGCACCAGTACGCGGAGCTACCACACCCGCTTTGAATGCCTCTGAAAGGGCGCTTCGCCAGTGCGGCAAAGGGCGCAGTCCCGCTGCTGCCCATGCCGCACCCGACAGCACCGAGTAGGCGGGCCGCGGAGCCGGTCGGGGGAAGTCAGCGGTGGTGCAGGGCTGCACGCGGGCCGGGTCGGCACCCAGCTCCTCGAAAATCGCCTGTGCGAAACGGAACCACGTCGTCTCGCCACCGCCCGTCGCGTGCAGCAGGCGTTGTTCCGGAAGAACCGAGGCGAGCTCGAGAAGTCCGGCGGCCAGGTCGTGCGACCACGTCGGCGCGCCGCGCTGGTCGTCCACAACGGACAGTGAAGGACGTGAGGATTCCAGCGCCGCCATGGTCTTCACGAAGTTCGATCCGTGCACGCCGTAGACCCACGAGGTGCGCACGACCCAGCCGCCCGCGTCGAGCACACGCCGTTCGCCCTCGAGCTTCGTTCGCCCGTAAGCGGACTTCGGACCGACCGGGTCGGACGGCTCGTACGGCCGCGTCCCATCACCGGCGAACACGTAGTCCGTCGACACGTGGATCATCGGAATGCCGAGGGACGCGCACGCGGAAGCGAGCAGACCGGGCCCGACTGCGTTGACCGCGAACGCACGGTCCTCGTCGGTCTCGGCCGCGTCGACGGCGGTGTACGCGGCACAGTTGATCACCGCGGAAGCACCGGAGAGATCAGCAGCCGCAACGGAAGTCACGTCGAGTTCGGCGGAGGACACCGCGCGGACGTCGGGAGACAGCAGAGCGAGGTCGCGGCCGAGCTGACCACGACCACCGGGAACGAGGATCAACGCGATCAGCCCTTCGCCAGCGCGGCGCGCTCCTTGAGCGGCTCCCACCACGCGCGGTTCTCGCGGTACCACTCGACCGTGTCGGCGAGCCCGACGGCGAAGTCGACCTGCGGCGCGTAACCCAGCTCCGAGGCGATCTTGGAGATGTCCACGGAGTAGCGGCGGTCGTGGCCCAAGCGGTCCTGCACCGGCTCGACGGACGACCAGTCGCGCCCGGTAGCGGCCAGCAGCTTCTCGGTCAGCTCGCGGTTCGTGAGCTCGGTGCCGCCACCGATGTTGTAGATCTCTCCCGGCCGACCGGCCTCCGCGACGAGCTGGATGCCGCGGCAGTGATCCGCGACGTGCAGCCAGTCGCGCACGTTCAGGCCGTCACCGTAGAGAGGCACCTTCCTGCCGTCGATCAAATTGGTGACGAAGAGAGGAATCACCTTTTCGGGGAACTGGTACGGCCCGTAATTGTTCGAACACCGGGTGATGCTCACCGGTAGTCCGTGCGTGCGGTGGAACGCGCGGGCGAGCAGGTCGGAAGAAGCCTTGGAAGCCGAGTACGGCGAGTTCGGTTCGAGGATGTGCTCCTCCGACCACGACCCGCTCTCGATGGAGCCGTAGACCTCGTCGGTCGACACGTGCACGAACCGGCCCACGCCCGCGTTCAGCGCGCCCTGCAGCAGTGTCTGCGTGCCCAGGACGTTGGTCAGCACGAAGTCCGCGGATCCGGTGATGGAGCGGTCGACGTGCGACTCTGCCGCGAAGTGGACGACCACGTCGACGCCGCGCATCTGGTCAGCGACCACGGCGGGGTCGCAGATGTCGCCGCGCACGAACTCGAACTTGCCGGCGACCGGAGCCAGGTTGGTCTCGCTGCCCGCGTAGGTGAGCTTGTCGAGCACCACCACTTCGGCACCCGCGAAGGCCGGGTACGAGCCGCTCACCAACTCCCGCACGTAGTGCGAGCCGATGAACCCGGCCCCACCTGTCACCAGTACGCGCATGCTCAATTCCTCCCGTGGTGTTCCACCGCTCGCAGTCTGTCACGTACTCAATCGCTGCAACCCACAGCGACGTCACGTCGTGTGTCTTATAAACGACTAAACTCGGCGTAGTGGGGGAGGAAACGACTGTGGAAGGCAGAAGTCTGCCGGTCAGGGTGGAGGGGACCACCCGGCCGACGACGGCTTTCCGCGCGTTCCTGGTGACCGGGCGAATTTTCGTCGCGCTCGCCTCGGCGGCTGTGCTGATCGTCACGTCGTACGGCTGGGCGAGGATCAAGAACGCCAACGACGGCATCGTCAAGACCGAGGTCATCTCCGAGGAACTCGCGAAGCAGGGCCCCAAGCCGCTCGACGGCGCGGTCGACATCCTGCTGGTCGGCATGGACAGCCGCACCGACGCGCAGGGCAAGCCGCTGTCGGAGGAAGCGCTGGCGCTGCTCAACGGCGGAATCGCCGACGGCGAGCAGAACACCGACACGATGATCCTCGTGCACATCCCGGTCGACGGCACGCGCGCGGTCGCGATCTCGTTCCCGCGCGACTCGTACGTCGAGATCGCGGACGGGTTCGGCAAGCACAAGCTCAACTCCGCGTTCGCCCGCCAGCGCAACACCGTCGACCAGCAGCTGCGCGCCAAGGGCGAGACGGACGAGCAGAAGATCCGCACCGAGTCGATGGCGGCCGGGCGCAAGACGTTGATCAAGACGATCGAGAACATGACCGGCGGGACCGTGCGCGTCGACCGGTACGCCGAGGTCAACCTGGCGAGCTTCTACGAGGTCACGAAGGCCATCGGCGGCGTCGAGGTGTGCGTGAAGGAGGACACCTCGGACACCGACTCCGGCGCGAACTTCAAGGCCGGGCCGCAGACGATCGAGGGCGCGCAGGCGTTGTCGTTCGTGCGGCAGCGTCACAACCTGCCGGGCGGCGACCTGGACCGCATCGTGCGCCAGCAGGTGTTCATCGGCGCGCTCGCGAAGAAGGTGCTGTCGACCGGCACGCTGACGGACTCGGACAAGCTGAACGGGCTGGTCGAGGCCATCCAGAAGTCGGTGATCCTGAGCACCGGCTGGGACATCACCACGTTCGCCGAGCAGATGCAGGGCCTGGTGGGCGGCAACATCGAGTTCCGCACCATCCCGGTGGGTGACCCGATGGACACCTACGGCGACGGCAACGTGCTGCCGGTGAACCCGTCCCAGGTGCGGAAGTTCCTCACCGGCCTCGCCTCGGACAAGTCGGCCAGCTCGTCGCCGCCGACGCCGACCACGACGCTGCCCGCGCCGCCGAACTCGTCGATCACCGTGCAGGTCTACAACGCGGCAGGCGTGCAGGGTCTCGCGAGCACCGTGCTGAACACGTTGGTGGCCAAGGGGTTCAAGCGCGGCACCTTCGCCTCGGCACCGCAGACCGGCGACACCACCGTGGTGAAGTTCGCGGCCGGTGAGGAGGGCTCCGCGCGCAAGGTGGCGGCCGAGCTCGGGCCGAACGTCGGCGTCGAGCCGGACACGTCCGTCCGAAAAGGACAGGTGCAGGTGTTCCTCGGCACCGACTACTCGCCCCCGGCCGAGGACGACGGCGAGGACGTCGACGCCCAGGGTGTGCCCGGCACTTCGTCGAGCGTCCCGTCGAGCAGCGTGCCGCCGATCACGGCGGGCGGACTGGTCTGCGTGAACTGAAATCCAGGCGTAACGAGCTTCCGATAGTTACGCTGAGCAGGAAAATCCAGTACACGGAGGACCGACGTTGAGCGCTGCCACCCGCGCGAAGAAGACCGCCCTGGTCATGGGCCGGACGGTCGTCGCGCTCGTCGCCGTGACAACGTTGGCGTTCTCCGGCTATTTCTGGACCGCGCTGCGGCTGGTGCAGCAGAACACGAACACCACGCAGATCCTCGAAGTGCTGGACGACATCCCGAACTCGCCACCGGCAGAGGACGGCGCGCTCGACATCCTCCTGGTGGGCAGCGACAGCCGAACGGACGCACAGGGCCGGCCACTTCCCGCGGACGTGCTGCGCAAGCTGCGCACCGAGAGCACGGACACGGTGAACACGGACACGATCATCGTGATGCGCATCCCGCGCAACGGCGGCAAGGCCAGTGCCATCTCGATCCCCCGCGACACGTACGTGCCGATCCCCGGTTTCCGCGAAGACAAGATCAACTCTGCGTACGGCGCGGTGAAGTACCTCACGGCCGAACGGCTGCAGGCCGAGGGCGTCTCGGATCAGCAGGACCGCGAGCGCAAGTCCGACGAGGCCGGGCGCAAGGCGCTGGTGCAGGTCGTGCAGGACCTCACCGGCATGCGGATCGACCACTACGCCGAGATCAACCTCTACGGCTTCTACCTGCTGACCGAGGTGATCGGCGGCGTGAAGGTGTGTCTGAAGGCCGGCACGTCGGACCCGAACTCGGGCGCGAACTTCCGCGCGGGCGAGCAGGTGATCTCGGGTGGTGACGCGCTGTCGTTCGTGCGGCAGCGGAACATGCCCGGCGGTGACCTGGGTCGCATCGCGCGGCAGCAGGTGTTCATGTCGCAGGCGATGAAGCAGCTGCTGTCCGCGGGCACGTTCACCGACCCCGGACGGCTGAACGGGCTGCTGGACGCCATCTCGAAGTCCGTGGTGGTGGACCAGAAGCTCGACCTGGCGACGCTGGCCGCGCAGGCGCAGGGCCTCGCGTCGGGCAACATGGAGTTCGCCACGATCCCGGTCACGAACATCGACGCGCGCAACGAGCGCGGCCAGAGCGTGGTCACGGTGGACCGCGACGCGGTGAAGGCGTGGGTGGCGCAGCTGATCGGCGAGACGCCGAAGCCCGCGCCCTCCTCCACCCCCACGTCGGCCTCGAAGTTCGGTCCTGACAAGCTTCTCTCGCTGGACGGCGCGCACACCGCCGTCGCCCAGCAGGATGTGCCCTGCGTCGACTAGGAGTGCCGCGTGAGCGTGACCGAGATCCTCTTCACGCCGTTGCTGAAGGCCGACTCCGGTCGTCCGCTGATCACGCACTACGACGACGCGACGGGTTCGCGGGTGGAGCTGTCCCGCGCGACGATCGCGAACTGGGCTGCCAAGACGGCGAACTGGCTGCGGGACGAGCACGACATCGAGCCCGGCGATCCGGTGGCGGTGCTGCTGCCCGCACACTGGCAGACCGTCGGTCTGCTGCTGGGCGCGTGGTGGTGCGGTGCCCGCGTCGTCGGCGCCGGTGACGATGCCCGCGTGGCCGTGGTTCCGCCGGGTGGCACGGCTGCCGCGGACGTCGTGGCCGTGGCTTCGTTGCACCCCATGGGGTTGGGCGCGGGTGCCCCGGTCGACTACCTGGACGACGTGCGCGTGCACGGCGACGACTTCACGCCGTGGTCCGCGGTTCCCGGCTCGACTCCGGCACTCGGTGAGTCCACTGTGGATGAAGTGGTGGCCGAGGCGCGCGAACTGGGCGCGAAGCTGGGTTCCGAACCGCGCGTCTTGTCCACTTTGGAGTGGAAGGTGCCTTCCGGTGTCCTGGAAGGCTTCCTGGCCGTGCTCGCGGCAGGCGGTTCGCTGGTGCAGGTGAGCAATCCCGACGCGGGCCTGCTGGCCGCGCGCCGGGAGAGCGAGCACGTCACGCTGCAGCTGGGTTGAGCACCTTGTTGTTCTTGAACAGCACGCGGTCCAGCGCGTAGGCACCGCCGTTGAAGCCGAGCGCGAGCGCGCCGGCACCGAGCACCACGACGAGTTCTCCGCCACCCTCGCCCAGCAGACCGTTCGAGATGTGCACCAGGAAGAACGCGCCGAGCATGTCGACGGCGAGCAGCACTCCGGCGATCGGCAGCGCCACCCCGGCGATCAGTGCGAGGCCACCGGCGAGCTCGACGGTCACGGCGAACGCGGCCGAGACCGAGGGCAGCGGCACACCCATCTTCTCGAACGACGCGCCGGTGCCGGCGAGACCGTACTCGGTCCACTTCTGCCAGCCGTGCGCGACGAACACGATGCCGATGCCGATCCGCCCGATGAGTGCGGCGACGTCCTTCACCATGGTGTCTGTTCCCCGATCCTGTCGTTCTGCTGTTGGTCGTTCAACTTCGAACCAAAACTAGTACAGTTTTGAACGACCTCATGAAAACGACAGGAACCCAACAGCTAACTCTTAAGTTGCACTCCCTCACCCTTCGCGTTCGTCAGCGTCAGCGAGCTGCGGTCGATCTTGTAGGTGACCTGGCCGCTCAACGCCGCCAGCACGGCCTTCTCGACTGACGTCTCATCCGCGCCGCACGCCTTGTCGGTGTGCACCAACGACTCGAACGTGATCGTCTGACCGTCCACTTTGTACGAAGCCGAGCCGTCGTTGCACCCGGTGAACACGCTCACCTTGCCGTTCTCGAACTTCAGCGTGGCCGGGACGCGGCCGGGGACCGACGACACGGCATCGGCCTGGATGAGGCTTTCGAGCTTCCAGGTGCCGCCTTCGAGCTTCGCCGGCGCTTCCGCGGTGAGCACGATCTCCGCACCAGAACCGGTGATCACGAGCGTGCCGCCGTCGAGCTTCCACGCCGGGCCCGCGCTGAGGAGCTTCGACAGCCACTGGTCCTGGGTGTGCAGATCGGGGTTCGGGCAGCCCATGGCGGTCATGCCGAGGTCGCTGACCTGGAGCTTGCCGCCGTCCAGCGTGACCGGGCCCTGCATCTGGTTGCAGCCGGCATTGGCGAGCAGGCGTCCGTCGTCGGTGAATCTCAGCTCCACCCTGGTGCCCTCGACCATGGCACGCGGCTTGCCCTGTTCGGTGACGGACGTGGACGTGAACACTTTTCCCTGCACGTCACTCCTCCCTTGCCCGGCGGACCTGTTACCGCACCCGGTGGCGAGCAGGGCGACGGCGATCGCGGCGACGAGAACTCGGTAGCTCATGCGAAGAGGACGGAACACGAGGTCTCCTGGGTTGCCCGAAGGCCGGACACGGGATCGCCGTGTCCGGCCAACAGGATTCGACGTCACGGGGACAGGGACTCCGCGAAGTCGTAGAGGCTCTTGATGTCGTTGTCGAAGTACGGCCCGTCCATCTGGCTCGGGTCGTTGTGCCGGTGGCTGACCACGCTGTTGATGTAGCCGAGCCCGTTGGCGTCGTTGTACTCCTGCAACCACGGACCACCACTCGATCCGCCGGTCATGTTGCACCAGGCGCGGACCTGCTGGGCGTGGCCGTTCCAGGTCGTGCCCTGGCAGAAGTACTGCAGCTCACCGGTGAACGGAGGACCCGCGGGGTAGCCGAGGATCGTCACCGCCACCGAGTAGCCCCAGTTCCAGCGCAAACCGTTGCCACCCACGACGTTCGCGATCGAGTTGCCGCCGAGGGTCTGCATGATCACGATGCCCATGTCCTCGTCGCTGTTGCTGGAGTTGATCCAGGCCGTGCGAGAGGTGAGCTGGTACGCGCTCCACGTGCCGAACGGCCGCGCGCCGTTGCGGTAGCGGGGAACGAAGACCCAGTTGGACATCCACTGGCCACCGGCACCGCCGTGCACGCAGTGCCCCGCCGTCTGGACCAGTTTTCTCTTGGCACTGCTGACAGTCGCGGCCGAGCACACGTAGTTCAGGCCGTTGGCCGGGTTGGTGAAGAACACCTTGCCGACCGTCTGCGACTCGTTGAGCATCGTCCCGATGCCTTGGGCCTGCTCGGTCTTGACCTTCACCGAGGGCGCAACGCCCTCGATGCTGCCCGCACGCCCCGAGGGCTGGGGTGCGGACTTCGCCTTGACCGTGGCAGGACCTTCGGCCGGGATCGCGCCGGCCATGCGCTCCGGAGTCCAGTAAGCCTCGGCTGCGGCAGCCGTCTGGATCTTGTTGTCGGAGGTTCTGGCCAGGCTGGCTGAGCTGCCGTTCGGTGCCGCCTGCGCGGTCGGCACGAAGACAGAAGCAGCCAGAACGAATCCAAACGCTAACGAAACAGTTCTTTTCGCTCTCATTCGAAATACCCCACTAAACGAGGTTAACTTGCGGCAACGCGAACGTAGCGATGCCTCTGACCTGGTGTCCAGCGGTGCATTTGAAGTTGCTCTGTTCAGCACAACTCCCATTCCATGCCTGCCAGAAAAAGGTCCGTCCGGGTCATTTCGACGTTGAATGTGCAGGATCGGAAAGCGCTATCCAGTGAGTTGATCTTGAAGTTGGGGCTTGACAGGCGGGTCGCTCGTGACTGTACTTAACCTCACGGTTAGATAACCAAGTGGTCAGGTATGAGATGGACCAGCTGAGCGCCACCTTCGCCGCACTGGCGGACCCGACCCGCCGGGCGATCCTCGCGCGGCTCACCGAGGGGCCCGCGACGGTGAAGGAGCTCTCCGAGCCGTTCGACATGAGCGGCCCGGCGATCTCCAAGCACCTGCGCGTGCTGGAGAAGGCAGGCCTGATCACGCGTGGCAGGGAGGCCCAGTGGCGCCCCTGCCAGCTCGACGCGACGCCTCTCCGGGAGGTCTCCGCGTGGGCTGAGAACTACCGCCGCTTCTGGGATGCGAGCTACACGCGCCTGGACGCACTCTTGACCGAGATGAAGGAGAACGAGCAATGACCACCGTCAAGTTCGGCACCACCGTGACCCTGCCGTCCAACAACGAGATCGCGATGTCCCGCACGTTCGACGCGCCCGCTTCGTTGGTGTGGAAGGCGTTCACCGAGCCTTCGTTGCTGCGACGCTGGCTGCTCGGCCCCGACGGCTGGGAGATGCCGATCTGCGAGGTCGATCTGCGCGTGGGCGGCAAGTGGCGCTACGGGTGGGCTTTGCCGGACGGTTCGCAGGCCTTCGAGATGTACGGCGAGTACACAGAGGTCACGCCGTTCTCGCGGCTGGTGAACACCGAGCACTTCGAGGACAACCCGCCTGCCGTGACGACCGTGGAGTTCGTCGAGGTCGATGGGCGGACGACGATGACCACCACCATGCGGCTGGTGTCGCAGGAGGCCCGGGACGCGGTGCTGGCGACCGGGATGTCGGACGGGGCGGGGCGCAGCTACGAGCGGCTGGGCGAGGTGCTGGCGTCGCTGTGACCCGTTCGGCGGAGTAATAAGTGCCGGCGGGTGGGCGATGCTCCGCGTGACCGGTCACGCGGAGGGTTGTCCATGGCCACGCCAGTCCTGCTGCTCGTCGTCCTGATCATGCTCGCGGTCGTCGCCGCCGCCGTGTGGTCGTCGCGCCGGACCGCTCGGCGTGCGGAAACCAGGAGTGCCACCGCGGTCGAGGCCGCGAAGCTGGCGATCGTCACCGCCACGACCCACCAACCGCCGGCCGACCTCGAACAGGGACGCATCCGCACGTTCCTGATGCTCGACGAGAGCTCGATCATGACGATGTACAGCCAGACCCCGCAGGCCGCGGCTGAGGCTCGGATACGCGAGGTCGAGCGCGGCACGCACCGCGAGGGATCGCTGGGACTGAGCGGTTCGCTGGTCGAGGCGGGTGGCAAGCGTTCGCGTGGAGAGACCGTGCGGGAGACGTTCGAGGCGGAGACGAACGCCGCTCGCGCGCTCGACGTCGTGCTCCAGCACCTCGCCGCGAACTCCGAGCTCACGCAGGTGGACTTGACCCTGGCGCACCTGGATCCGGCCGTGCAGGGCTACGTGAAGATCAAGGCCTCGTTCCGGATCACCTTGCGGGAAACCGACATCACCGTGACGGCTCCCGGAGTCAGGTTCTCCGTGCCTCGGCCGTGGGTGACAGCCTCGGCGTCCGCCGCTTTCGCCGATGGCGAGTCCATCACCGCGATCTGCTTCGGCCGCACGGCACGCTGGGAGGACGACACGCTGGTCGTCCTCCCCTCCGCGCTCTACCTCGCCTAGCGGCCGTACTTGAGATACGCCTTGTCGTAGACGGTGTCGTACGGCTTGACGCACTCGTCGTGCGCCTTCTCCGCCTGCTCGCCCAGCTCGTAGATGCCCTCCGGGCTGCTCACGCGGAACCCGTTGCCGCGCATGCATTCCACGTACGCCTTGAGCGCCTTCTGGACGTGCCGTACACCGCGGCTCTGGAGGCTGGAGTGCCTCGTCATTGGGTGACGAGATCTCCGAGGGGCACGCGCGGATGAACCTGGCGTGGCTGCTGTCACGGCGCGGCAAGGACACCGACGCGCTTCTTCAGCACGAGCGTGCTCTCTCGTTGTACCGCTTGTGTGGCAACGAATACGCGGAAGCCCGCGCCCTGAACGCCCTCGGCGAGAAGCTGGCCGTCATGGACCGCGCATCCGAGGCCGTGCCGTTCTGCTCTTCGGCGTTGGAGGTGATGGAGCGGCTCGGCGACACCCAGGGCATCGCCATCGTGCTGGACAGCCTCGGCTACGCCCACTACCGCCTGGGCTCGTTCGCCGAGGCCGTCTCCTTGTACGAGCGAGCTCTGCCGTTGCGTGAGGAGGGTGGCGACCGCCATTCGATCGCGGTGCTGCACGACGGCCTCGGCGACGCCTCTCGGCGCTTGGTGATCGTGTTTTGGCGCGCTCGTCCTGGCGCCGAGCGTTGGAAATCCTGGAAGGCGTGCCGCATCAGGACGCGGCAGACGTGCGCGTGAAGCTGGACGGAGCGTAGTCACCTTTTGTGACCACGGTTCCCCCAGTAGGGGCTCTGTGCTGCGGTTACGTTCGGCCTCATGGGACGTTTCCTGGCAGCTCTGGCTCTGATGGTGGGCTTTGTCGTCTTCTCCGCCCCACTCGCCCAAGCCTCGGACGGCACACACTGGCTAGTGGCCCCGTGCCCGCCCGGCTCGAAGGCGCTGTGGCTACCGCGCGTCGACAAGTTCGGCACCGACCTGAGCTGCACAACCGAGGAAACCCGCGCCAAGGCGGTGAAGGAGGCCGTGGACAGCGGCAGCCCGACCCGGATGATGAACGTCGCGATCGCGTTCGCCCAGCAGCTCTCGGACAAGTCGCTCACCCCGCAGTCGCCGTGCGTGCTGGGCGCCAAGGGTGCGATCGGCGAGGCGTTCGGCACCTGCGTGGCTGCCTGAAGCCTCCCACTCACGCGGGGTAGCTTGGTCGCTGTACAGAACTGCGACCCGCCGAGGAGATGGCTCATGACCGACAACGCCCAGCCAGGGCGCGTTGGCTATCGGGACATCGCGAACGACCTCCGCCGGCAGATCGACGCCGGCTCATTGCCGCCCGGCAGCCGCATTCCCGGCGAGAACGACCTCATGAGCCAGTACGGAGTGGAGCAGCCAACCGCCCGCCGAGCGTTGGACGTGCTGAAGAACGAGGGTCTGATCGCCGCCAAGCGCGGATCCGGAACGTTCGTCCGCGAGTTCAAGCCGATCAGGCGCGTGTCTCCCGACCGGTTGCAGGCCAACACTTCCTGGGGATCAGGCAAGCCGATCTGGAACACCGACGTCGGCACGCGGCCGCGAACCGAGGGCGTGACGGTCGAAGTCGAGCTTCCGCCGGCCGCGGTCGCCGAGGTCCTCAGGCTCGACGACGGCGCCCGCGTGGTGGTGCGGCGTCGCAGGTACGTAGTCGACGACAAGCCGGTGCAGCTCGCGACGTCGTACTACCCGGAAGCGCTCGTCGCGGGTTCCGCGATCGCTGAGATCAACACGGGCGACGGTGGCGCGTACGCCAGGCTCAAGGAGCTGGGCCACGGGCCCACTCGCTTCCGCGAGGAGCTCCGCGCCCGCATGCCGCGAGACACCGAACGTGAATTGCTGGGCCTCGCCCAGGGCACGCCGGTGATCCTCATCGTGCGGACGGCTTTCACAGCCGATGACCAGCCAGTCGAGGTCAACGAGATGGTTCTCGACTCGGCGGCTTACGTGCTCGAGTACAAGTTCACAACCGAAGACTGACTTGCCTTTCTGTACAGAACTGCGCTTCACTGTCGTGGCTGAGTTCTGTACAGAACAGGTGGTCAACATGCCGAGCGTGCCCGTCGCGCCGTACATCACCGCGTGGAGTGCCGAACAAGATCTGCCGTGCGTGCTTGTGGAGCGGCCGGATCACCGCATCGGATACGCAAACGAACTGCTGAGCGACCGCGATCGGCACGGTGTGCTGTGGCAGCAGACCGCTCTGCGGCGTGGCGTCGGGCGGCCCGAGTTCGCTCGGGTACATCCGCTGCGACAGCGACGCGCGATGGAACTGTTGCTGTGTCAGGTTTGTGGCGGACCCGCTGACCAGAACGACGACGGTGTCCTTTGGCTGCAACGGGATCACAGCGACGACTGGCCACAGTGGCCGGAAGGCATGGCATCGGTGGAGCCGCCGGTGTGCCTGTCGTGCGTGCCGGTCGCGATGCTGCTGTGCCCTGCGTTGAGGCGCGGCGCAGTGGTGGTTCGCGTCAGGGAGTGCCCGATCGCGGGTGTCCGCGGGGCGCTGTACCGGCGAAGCGTGCTGGCACCGTCAGCGGTCACCGCAGGGAACTTCGCCTACGACGATCCTGCGGTGCGCCGGGTTCTCGCTTCTGCTCTGGTCCGCGAGCTGCGCGGATGCACCCTCGTACCGGTCGAGGAGAATGCCACGCGACTTGGCTTGTAATGCTCCTCGCGCGGCTCCCGATCAAGTGTGTGCACCGCCGCCGAGACCGGGAGCCTGCAGTGACGTCGCCGAACTGGAAGGCCGCGTACGTCGAGATACGCCCGATGTACGTCTCTACGGTGCGTCGGAGGAGTTCTTCCACACCGTCTTCAGCGACGGCTGGGACGATCTCGCCGTCGCACAGCGCAAGCTGAGGAGCCGGCAGTGACCGGCTCCTCAGCACGAGTTCAGCCGTCGAGGACGGCGAGCGACATCACGACGCGCTGGACCTGGTTCGTGCCCTCGGTGATTCTCGACGCTTTCTGACGTTCGACGGCCTGTGGACGGCCTGGGATTTGATCAACCACACCTCGGGCATCAACCTGGACGTACACGCACCTGGTGCCGTCCAGCCACGAGCGGGCACGGCTGGCTACCAACGCCGTGTTCGGCGGCTCACAAGATTACGGCCTGGGGGCGGCCCGATCATGAGAACCAGGCGCCTCCAGGCCGCGACCCGAAGTGATGATCTTGCTGTTTCAGCCGTTGAGCACCGCGCGCGACATCACGACGCGCTGCACCTGGTTCGTGCCCTCGTAGATCTGCGTGATCTTGGCGTCGCGCATCATCCGCTCCACCGGGAAGTCCCGCGTGTACCCCGCACCACCGAACAGCTGCACCGCGTCGGTGGTGACCTCCATGGCCACATCGGAGGCGAAGCACTTGGCAGCGGCGGTGATGAAACCGATGTTCGGCTCCCCACGCTCGGCCTTCGCAGCGGCGACGTAGACCATGTGGCGCGCGGCCTCGATCTTCATCGCCATGTCGGCGAGCATGAACTGCACGCCCTGGAAGTCCGAAATGGACTTGCCGAACTGCTTGCGGTCCTTGACGTACGCGACGGCTGCCTCGAGAGCGCCCTGCGCGATGCCGACGGCCTGCGCGCCGATCGTCGGGCGGGTGTGGTCCAGGGTTCGGAGAGCCGTCTTCAGGCCCGTGCCCGGCTCACCGATGATGCGGTTAGCAGGGATCGTGCAGTTCTCGAAGTAGATCTCGCGGGTCGGCGAGCCCTTGATGCCGAGCTTGCGCTCCTTGGGGCCGACCGAGAAGCCCGGGTCGTCCTTGTGCACGACGAACGCGGAGATGCCCTGGGACTTCTTGGGCGCCTTGGGGTCCGTCACGGCCATGACCGTGTACCAGGTGGACTCGCCGGCGTTGGTGATCCAGCACTTGGTGCCGTTGAGCACCCAGTCCGAGCCGTCGAGAACGGCACGCGTGCGCATCGAGGCGGTGTCGGAACCCGCCTCGCGCTCCGAGAGAGCGTAGGACGCCATGGCCTCGCCCGAGGCGATGGACGGCATGACGAGCTGCTTGAGCTCCTCGGAGGCCGACAGCAGGATCGGCATCGTGCCGAGCTTGTTGACCGCGGGGATCAAGGACGACGACGCGCAGACGCGAGCGATCTCCTCGATCACGATGCAGGTGGCCACGGAGTCCGCGCCCTGGCCGTCGTACGACTCGGGGACGTGGACGGCCGCGAAGCCTGACTTGACCAGGGCGTTGTGGGCCTCTACCGGGAAGCGCTCGTTCTCGTCGACCTCGGCCGCGAACGGCTTGATCTCCTTCTCGGCGAGCGAGCGGACGGCCTCTCGCAGCGCCTCGTGCTCCTCGGCGAGCTGGTAGGTGCCGAAGCTCGGGTTCACCTTTGTTACCTCCCGGTAGCGAGTACTCAGCACGATGTTAGCGCCCGTTCACACGAGACGCTGGTGTGCTGTTGAGCACTCAGAGGGACTTCTGCAGCGCCGCGTCCTTGTCTAGTACGAGCTGCTCGAGTTCCGCCTGGAAACGAGCCATGCGCTCCTGCAGCGCGGCATCCCCAGAAGCAAGCATCCGCACGGCCAGCAGACCCGCGTTGCGAGCACCACCAACAGACACAGTGGCAACGGGAACGCCCGCGGGCATCTGCACGATCGAGAGCAGGGAGTCCATGCCGTCGAGGTACTTCAGCGGCACGGGCACGCCGATGACCGGGAGCACGGTGGCCGAGGCGACCATGCCGGGCAGGTGGGCAGCGCCGCCGGCCCCAGCGATGATCACCCGCAAGCCCCGCGAAGCAGCGGAAACTGCATAATCCAGCATGCGCTGCGGGGTGCGGTGCGCGGAGACGACGCTCACCTCGAACGAGACGTCGAACTCGGCGAGCGCCTCGGTGGCCGCCTTCATCACCGGCCAGTCCGAGTCGCTGCCCATGATCACGCCAACCTGAGTCACTCCGAGCTCCCGTGAATGTCGTATCCGTCAGACCAAACGCCGGTGGACAACCAGTCCGCCGCCAAGCGGGCGCGCGAACGCACCGAAGCCATGTCGTCGCCGAGGAACGTCACGTGCCCGATCTTGCGGCCCGGTCGTTCCTCCTTGCCGTAGAGGTGCACGTGCGCGTCGGGGAAGCGCGCGAAGAGGTGGTGCAAGCGCTCGTCCGGGCCCATCGCCGGAACATCGGACGCGCCCAGCACGTTCGCCATCACCACGGCAGGAGCCATCAGATCGGTGCGGCCCAGCGGGTAGTCGAGGACCGCGCGAAGGTGCTGTTCGAACTGCGAGGTGCGCGCGCCCTCGATCGACCAGTGGCCGGAGTTGTGCGGGCGCATCGCGAGCTCGTTCACCACGACCCCGTCGGCCGTCTCGAACAGCTCCACGGCCAGCACGCCCACGACGCCCAACGCATCGGCGACCTTCAGAGCCAGCTCCTGGGCGGCGGCACCGTCCAAAGAAGGAGCCGGCGCCAGCACCTCCACGCAGATGCCGTCCGACTGCACCGTCTCGACGACCGGCCACGCCGCGCCCTGCCCGAACGGTGAGCGCGCGACCACGGCCGCCAGCTCGCGGCGCATCGGCACGCACTGCTCGACCATCAACGGCGTCCCGGCCTCGAGCAGCTCGGGGACGACCAGCTCGGCGCTGTGCGGCTGGTTCAGCATCCACACGCCGCGGCCGTCGTAGCCGCCGCGGATCGCCTTCAGCACGCACGGCCAGCCATGCGCCGCGCCGAACTTCATGACGTCGCGGACCTCGTGCACCTCGGCGAACGGCGGCACCGGCAGCCCGAGCTCGGCGAGCCGCACCCGCATCTTCAGCTTGTCCTGCGCGTACTGCAGCGCGTCCGGCCCCGGATGCACTTTCACGCCCTCGGCGACCAACGCGCGCAGGTGCTCGGACGGCACGTGCTCGTGGTCGAACGTGACGACCTCGCAGCCCTTCGCGAACGCGCGCAACGCGTCCAGGTCGGTGTGCGTGCCGAGCACCACGTCCCGCGCGACCAACGCGGCGGGGTCGTTCTCGGAGACGGCGAGCACGCGAAGCGACTGGCCGAGCGGGATCGCGGCCTGGTGCGTCATGCGGGCGAGCTGCCCGCCGCCGATCATGCCGACGACGGGGAGACGGGTACGGGAGTCCACGGTTCAGGCATCCTACCTGCGGCTTCTTCCGCGCTCACCAGCAGAGCCAGCCGTCGCGCGGTGACGCTGCCCTCAGGTGCGGTGTGGATCACCAGCCGCTGGTCGTGCTCAGGCGCGCCGAGCACCTCGCAGTCGAACTCCAGCAGGCCCGCGACGGGGTGCCGGATCCGCTTGCGGTCCGACCGGCGCACCGCCACGTCGTGCTCCGCCCACAGCCGCGCGAACAGCGGGCTCGCCATCAGCTCGTCGACCAGCGGCTGCGCAGCCGGGCGACGGGCGAGCGTGGCCCGGAGATCAGCGACATGGGCGCGGGCGGCGTCCTCGCGCTCCTCCTCCGGTATCCGGCCGGACTCGGTCAGGAAGAACGCCCGGAGCAGGTTCAGGCCCGGACGCAGGCCGGGGTGCACCAGAGCGGCTCGCGGAGTCCACGCGAGGACGTCACCGAGGTCGGTCATCACCAACGCGATGTCGTCGCGCAACCGGTCGAGCAGCAGCTGGACACCGGGCCGCACCTCGCGCGACGCGGGCTCCTCCGGCACCGCTTCACCTGCCAGACGGAACAAGTGCGCGCGCTCATCGGCATTGAGCTCCAACGCGCGTGCGATGCCGTGCAGCACGGACACGGACGGATGCGGTCCACGGGCTTGTTCGAGGCGTGTGTAGTAGTCGATCGACACGCCCGCAGCGGCCGCGATCTCCTCCCGGCGACGGCCAGGAGTGCGGCGCCGCCCGTCCCCGATCGGCGCCATCCGCTCGCGGCGGCTGCGCAGGAAGCCGGCCAGTTCACGCATGCCACCACCGTAACCAGGTATCGATCGTCCCTGGCTGCGTCGGCAGTGCGAGAACACGCTGGGACACATGAAGATCGCGATGACGGGGTCGACCGGACGGGTCGGCAGCAGGCTTCTTCCCAGGCTGCAGGAGCAGGGTCACGACGTGCGCGCGTTCAAACACCGGCTCGCGGACACCAAGGCGGTCGAGGAGCTGGTGAACGACGTGGATGCAGTGGTGCACGTTGCCGCCGCCCTCCGCACGAGCACCGACCACGAGGCAGTGAACGTGCACGGCACGCGAGCACTCGCCGAGGCCAGCGCGAAGGTGCCGCTGTTCATCCACATCAGCACGACCCTGGTCTACCCCGGTGGCCTGGGCAGGCCCGCGACCGAGGACGATCCGGCGAGCCCTGGCCAGGAGTTCGGCGAGTACGCCCGCACCAAGGCGCTCGGTGAGCGGGCGGTGCTGGACACCAGGGAGGCCACGGTCCTGCGGCTGGCCTTCGTCTACGGCGACGGCGACCCGCACCTGGAAGAAGCGATGCGCTGGGCCTCGCACTGGCCCGGCCACCAGCGGCTGCACCTGGTGCACCACGCCGACGTCGCCCAGGCGATCGGGCAGGTCCTCGACACCGGGGCGAGCGGGATCTTCAACGTGGCGGACGACAGCCCTGCCACGGCCGTTGAACTGCACCTGCTGAACGGCCTCACCCCCAGTGAGACCGTTCAGCAGGAGTTCGACCCGTGGCACGGCATCGCGTCGACGAACCGCGCGCAACGGGAACTCGGCTTCCGGCCGCGCTACCCCTCGGCCTGGGCGGCGGCGACGGCCGGCGTGCTCTGAACCGGCTCGGCGCCTGAGGACTCGGCGGCAGAGGAGATGCGGCGGTGGGAACGGGACGGCTTCCACCCGCCGCCGCGTCGCAGCAGCCGGAACGTCAGGTAGAACAGCCCACCGGCGAGCAGCGCGAACACGCCGAACTCGATGAACCGGAACGCCGTGATCCGCTCGACCGGCTGGTAGTCGACGTAGGTGCCGACCGCACTGCCCGAGTTGCGCATGCAGGTGTTCAGGTTGACGTGCTTTTCGCACGCGTCCGTCACCGACACCGGGCTCAGGTCCCTGCCGACGAAGCCGCCGCCGAGCTCCATCGCACCCCTGGGGATGTCCGGGGTGTTCTCCCAGCGGGAGACCACTCGGGCCGTCGGCAGGTAGTGGTCGCGCAGGAACACCGACAGCAGCATGCGGGAGAACGTGTAGAAGACCAGCGTCGCCGCGATCGCCGTCACCACGTGCCTGGTGAGCAGACCGATGAACACACCCAGAGCGAGCCCGAACAGCGCGTAGCCCATCTGCACGACCGGGTGCGATTCGAAGGACGACCACGCCGGCTGCGAACCCACGTGTCCGTCACCGAGCCCGACGACCACACCGAGCAGCGCTGCCAGCACGCCGAGCACGATCGCTTTGCCGCGCAACCAGTCCACGGGTGTGACGTCCTGGCCCCACGCCACGAAGTACGTGCGTTCCTCCAGCTCGCGGGAGATCAGCGGAGCACCCCAGAACACGCCGATCACGCCACCGAAGATCAGCTGCACCATCAGGCCGTAGAAGCCGCTCATCGGCATCGAGTTGTCCGCCGTGGCCCACGTCTCGGTCCTGATGAGGCCGTAGGCGCAGAACAGGGCGAGGACCGCGGCGCCGGCGATCGACCAGCGGTGCTGACGCCAGGTCAGCCAGAGAAGTGCGCTCATGCGGCACGCTCCAGGTGGGCCACGACCAGCTCCTCCAGCGTCACGTACCGGGCGGTCCAGGGCTCGTCGATCTGCGTGCCGCCGGAGCGCACGAGGTACTGCGACTGCGACTTGCTGTGCTTCGCGAGCACCACGGGCCCTTCCACAGGCGAGGTCTCCTCACGTGGACCCGTGTAGAGAACGTGCTGTTCGAGCAGCTGGTCGGTGTCGCCGTCCACCAGCAGGCGGCCGTCTCCGAGCAGCAGCAACCTGTCGGCCACGCCGCCGATCTCCGCGACGACGTGCGTGGAGAAGATCAGCGTCATGCCGTTGTCGGTGACCTCGGTCAGCAGCTCCCGCATGACCTTGCGGCGGGCGAGCGGGTCCAGTTCGGACAGCGGCTCGTCGAGCATCAGCACGTCCGGCTTGGATCCCAGGGCCAGCGCCAGCGTCACGTGCGTGCGCTGGCCGCCGGACAGGTCGCCGATCTGCAACCTGCGCGGCACCTTGAACCGGGTGAGCCAGCCGTCGGCGCGCTCGTTGTCCCAGACGTCGTTCATGCGGCGGCCGAACTGCAGGACGTCGGCCACCTTAAAGTTCTTGTACATCGGCTTGTGCTGCGGCACGTACGCCACGCGGCCCGCGATCGACGCGTGCCCGTTCTCCGGTGGCAGGTGCCCGGCCAGCACGTTCAGCAACGTCGACTTGCCGGAGCCGTTGGCCCCCACAAGTGCCGTGACGCTGCCCGGCGGCAGCTCGAAGGAGACGTCCCGCACCGCCCACTTCGACACTTCGGCCGCGACCACGCTCATTGCGCTCCCCCACTCAGCACCTCGCGCAGCAGCGCGTAGATGTCCTCGTCCTCCAACCCGGCGGAGCGTGCCTCCGCGACCCAACGGGCAAGAGTTGCCCGCAGCGGATCGAGGTCCTCGGGGGCAGCGGACCCCAGGGACGCCTTGACGAAGGTGCCGGAGCCCTGCCGCGCCTCGACGAGGCCGGCGAGCTCCAGTTCGCGGTAGGCCTTGAGCACGGTGTTCGCGTTCACGCCGCTGGTGGCGACGACGTCTCTGACCGTGGGCAGGCGATCACCCGGTTGCAACCAACCGAGCCTCATGGCCTCCCTGACCTGCCGCCCCAGCTGCAGGTACGCGGGAAGACCGCTGCCACGGTCGACGTGGAACTCGACCACACACGCTCCCCAGATTGTTCTACTGAACTAAGACAATAGAACACTTCTCAGGGCGTTGTGAAGAGAACTCAGAACCAACCCGGTGGGGACGGGAAGCACTCGGGCGCGGGACAGGGGGAAGTCAGCGCCCAAGCGAGGTGAGGAGCGCGCACGCCTCGGCGTGCGTGTCCGGCAACCGCTCGGTCCACACCTTGGCGGGCCCGACCGGCCGCACGTTGGGGTCGTCCGCGAGCCGGTCCGCGGCGAGAACGCGCAGGTTGGAGATGCGGCGCGCGAGCAGTTCGTCACGGCGTACGAGGACCGCGGCCACGCACGGGCCGAGGGTCGCCAACGTCTCGCCGCCATCGAAAACCGTGCGGAGAGCGTCCGAGACGAGGGTCATCGCGACGACGCGCGACCAACCCGAGGCGCGGTGCACGTCCAGACGTAGCAACACGAGCGCGTAGTCCAGGGGCGCCACCGGGGTCTCCCGGTACACCTCGCCCAGGCGGGTCCGCAGGTACGCGGCCGTCGCCAGCCCGGTCAGAGGGTCCTCGGCCGCGCAGTCGCCGGCCTGCTTCGTCACCACGTCCGCCCATCCCAGCGCTGTCATGCGCAGCATCCGTGAAGGGAGCGCGTCGACGTTCGGCGACACGATGTGCGACGCGTCGGTCAGCACGGCGTGCAGCGCGGCCAGGTCCAGCAGCGTCTCGCTCAGCCCCGCTCCCGCCTCGGCACGCGCCCGGCCCAGCCGGATCAGCGCGTCGGCGGGGTCGGTGTGCTCGAGCATCGCCGCGCACACGTCGTCGACCTCGGCGAGCGGCCAGTCTGCGGGGAACGCCCAGCCGGCAGCCATGGTGGCGGTCCGCCACCTCGACTTCAGCAGGCGTTCCGCTTGTGCGACACCCACCCGGTCTCCCTTCAGCTCTCCCGATTCCAGGTGGGAGACGCGGCCACTTCCGATTCGTGACGCAACCCGCGTGGGGGATTGAGATGACTCTGTGCCGCGTCGTGCGTCACACTGAGCGCCGCGAGGAGGGGACAGAGACTTGGCGACCGTTCCTGCAGACGTCCAGGGGCCCAGCGACGCGGAACTCATCGAGTCCGTGCGCGGAGGGACCATCGACGCCTACGGCCAGTTGTACGAACGGCACGTCTCGGCGGCCTACAACCTCGCCCGCCAGTTGGCCCGCTCGCAGGCCGAGGCCGACGACCTGGTGTCCGAGGCGTTCGCGAAGGTGCTGGACACGCTGCGTGCCGGTCGTGGCCCCGACTCGGCCTTCCGCGCCTACCTGCTCACGGCCCTGCGCCACACCGCGTACGACAAGACCCGGCGCGACAAGAAGGTCGACCTCACCGAGGACATGACCGACGTCGCACCGGCGGTCCAGTTCAGCGACACCGCGGTGGCCGGACTGGAACGAAGCCTGGCCGCCCGCGCGTTCGCCGCGCTGCCGGAACGCTGGCAGATGGTGCTCTGGCACACCGAGATCGAGGGCCAGTCGCCCGCGGACGTCGCGCCGTTGCTCGGGCTGACGGCCAACGGCGTGTCCGCGCTCGCCTACCGCGCCCGTGAGGGCCTCAAGCAGCAGTACCTGCAAATGCACCTGGCCGAGACCGACGCGGAACGCTGCAAGGCGACCGTCGACAAGCTCGGCGCGTGGACTCGCGCCGGGCTGTCCAAGCGCGAGGCGACGCAGGTGGAGGCGCACCTCGACGAGTGCGGCCGGTGCCGCGCGCTGGCCGCAGAACTGGCGGACGTCAACGGCGCGCTGCGGATCTTCGTCGCGCCGCTGGTGCTGGGTGTCGGTGCCACGACCTACCTGGTGGCGGCCGGTACGACCACGGCTGTCGTCGGTGCCGGTGCCGCCGCTGGTGGCGCGGGTGCCGTCGGTGCCTCGATCCCCCGCCAGCTGATCACCGTCGGCGGGTCCGCCGCTGCCGTGGCCGCTGCCGTCGTGATCGCGCTGACCGCGGGTACGAGCGACCAGCAGTCGCCGCAGGTGCAGGCCGCCGAACCGCCGCCACCCGCCGTGACGCAGGTCCAGCCGCCGGTGCCGAAGCCGCCGGTGCCGCCGGCGCCCACGACCGAGCCGCCTGTTCAGACGCCGTCGCCGACGCCCAGTTCGCCTGCTCCCACCCCGACTCCCCCACCGGAGCCGACGCCGACGCCTCCGCCCGCGTCGCTCACGCCGACGACGCCGAGCGGGTTCACGCTGACGCCGGGCGAGGAGCCCAAGGACTTCCCGATCACCGTCCGGAACACGGGCGGCACCGCGGCACCACCCGCGAGCATGGTGCTGAACCTGCCGCCGGGCGTGCAGTCGACCGGTGGGCCTTCGTCGTTCGCGGCGCGGCTGCTGCAGGAGGGATCTGCCGACCAGACGGTGAACTGCCCGGCCGGCGGCGGCATGATCACGTGCGTGACTCCGCAGGGCATCGCGCCCGGTGGGCAGGCGACGTTCCTCTTCCGGCTGCGCGCGACTCCGGAAGCGATGCCCGGAACGATCACCGGCACGATCTCCGCGGGTACCGCGATCTCGGTCAACGTCAGCGTCGCGGTGGACGTGCCGCCGATCAACGACGACCTCGACCTCGCCGTCAGGACGTGGCAGGAGCAGTTGTACTGGCACCCGCGCGCGGATGTTTCGGTGCGCAACAAGGGCCCGCGCGCGGGCACGTTGAACCTGGACGTGTCGGCGTCCGAGAATGTCGTGATTTTCACGCCCTACCGCCAGTGCTCGCAGAACGGCTCGAAGTCGATCCACTGCGTTGCCGAACTGGACAAGGGCGGCAAGTTCTGGATGTCGTTCTGGGCGTTCGGGCACCGCGGCGGGGAAATCACCGTCACGGCCACGCTGGGCAATGCGACGAAGTCCGTGACCGTGCCGGTGAAGGGGTGGCCGCACCACCCGCCGGTCGACGACCTGCCCAAGCCGACGCCGTCCGAGACGCCTGATCCGACGACGACGGTGCCGCCGACCACGACCACGCCTCCGGTGAAGCCGTCCGAGCCCACGAAGCCCGGCACGCCGACGTTGCCGCTGCCGTTGCCGACCCCGGACCTGCCGCCGGTGCTGCCGCCGTCGACCCAGGTGCCGACGCCGTCCGTGCCGCCGTCGACCTCGGTGCCGACCGCGCCGCCGAGGTCTGAGGAACCGTGCGAGCCGAGGCCGGGCCTGCTGCCGTGGTTGCTCCCGGATCTGCTCGGGAAGCCGTGCCCGCCGGCCCGAAGTTGATCAAATGTTGATCTTTGTCAGCTACTGAACGTGCAGGTCAGTTGCCTCCGAGTGAACTTTGGTAACACCCGGAGGCAAGCGCCGTTACCTTGATCCGTAAGCTGGCGCGGTGCTGCCAGTCGTTCGCCGTGCCATGAGCCGGATGCCAGAACCACTCCAGTTCCTGCTCCACAAGCACCGCGAGCTCATCCGGTTCGCCCTGGTGGGTGGCACAACCTTCGTCATCGACAACGGTGTCTGGTACGCGCTGAAGCTCACCGTGCTGACGGACAAGGTCGTCACGGCGAAGGTCATCGGCGTGCTGGTGGCGATCATCGCCTCGTACGTGCTGTCGCGCGAATGGTCGTTCCACACCCGTGGCGGCCGCGAGCGCCATCACGAGGCAGCCCTGTTCTTCCTGGTCAGCGGCCTGGGCGTGGGGATCAACATCCTCCCGCTGTACCTGTCGCGGCACCTGTTCGGCCTGCAGGCCCCGTTCGTCAGCGCGTTCACCGAGGAGATCGCGGACTTCGTCTCCGGCTCGATCATCGGCATGCTGCTCGCCACGGGCTTCAAGTTCTGGGCGATGCGGCGCTGGGTCTTCCCGGACGCCGGCGCTCGTCCTGACCGGCGCGTTCACCCGATCTCCGTAGACTCGCCCCGTGTCCCTAGCCGAAACAGTGGTCTCCAGGTTGCCGGAGCCGATCCGGTCGATCGCGCTGAAGCATCGTGAACTAGTCAAGTTCGCCCTGGTCGGGGGCACCTGCTTCGTGATCGACACGGTCCTGTTCTTCGGGATCAAGACCGTCATCCTGCCGAACAACCCGGTGACGGCGAAGATCATCGCAACCCTGGTTGCCACGATCGTGTCGTACGTCCTCAACCGGGAGTGGTCGTTCCGCACCCGCGGCGGTCGCGAGCGGCACCACGAGGCAGCGCTGTTCTTCCTGGTCAACGGCATCGGCATCGTGTTGAACTCGGCACCGCTGTACGTCTCGCGGTACCTGTTCCACCTGCAGGAGCCGTACGTGTCGCGGTTCACCGAGGAGCTCTCGGACTTCCTGGCCGCGCAGATCATCGGCACGCTCGTCGCGATGGCGTTCCGCTGGTACGGCTACAAGAAGTGGGTGTTCCCCGAGGAGAACGCCCGCAGGCGGCCGATCGACGAGGAAGAGGCCCTGGGCCACTCCTGAGCTAACGCGGGGTGCTCGGCGCCTTCCACGGGATGCCGACCACGTCCTGCGCCTTGGGCACCGGCAGGAACACCGCGAACGTCGCCGGGCGAGCCGTCGACAGCTCCAACCGGCCGCCGTCCGCGTCGACCAGCGCTCGGGCCAGCGCCAGGCCCACGCCCGTCGAGCCGCCGCCGGAGACGCCTCGCTCGAAGATGTGCGCGGCCAGCTCATCCGGCACGCCCGCGCCGCCATCGCTGACCTCGACCACGACCGTGCCCTCTTCGCTGCGCGCGGAGACGACGACGGGACCTTCACCGTGGCGCAGGGCGTTGTCGAGCAGCACGCCGATGGCTTCGCGCAGGCGGGCCGGGGTGGCGCGGGCGAGCAGGCCGTCCGGGACGCGGACGCGCAACGTGCGGCCGTGGCTCTTCACCTGCTCGCGCCACTCCTCGGCGATGAGGTTCAGGGCCGGGCGGAGTTCCAGCGGTTCGGCGCCCACCGCCCGTGCCTTGCGGGCGGCGGCCAACAGCTCGTCCAGGACGGCGGCGAGGCGTTCGGCCTGTTCGAGGGCCGCGCGGGCTTCCAGAGCCGTTTCGGGTTCCGGGTGCTCGGCTAACGCCTCCAGTCTGAGCTGCAAAGCCGTCAGGCGGCTGCGCAGCTGGTGGGAGACGTCGCCGACCAGCTCGCGTTCGCGCTGGACCAGACGGGCCAGGGCGGTGGCGGACGTGTCGAGGGCCTCGGAGACGGCGTCCAGCTCGGAGATGTTGTAGCGCTGCTCGTCGGCGCGGAAGTCGCCCGCGCCGAGACGGGACGCGCGAGCGGCCACGTGGCCGAGCGGGCGCGCAAGCGTTTGTGCTGTCACGAGTGCGACGACCGTGCCGGTGCCGACGGAGAGGGCGAGCAGGAGCAGCACCAGGCCCGCGACCTGGGCCTGGGTGGTGTGCATCGGGGCGGACGGGATCTCCAGCCGGACCGTGCCCTGCTGGGCGATCGGCAGTTCCGCGCTGAGCGGGTCGTCGCCCGGCGAGGGGCCGGTGACGGTGGTGGCGCCACCGGACACCACGGTGAGGCGGCCGTCCGTCGGGATGGCGAACCGGACGGCCTCGAGGTTGATGCCCTCGCGGTTGGCGAGCTGGTCGTCGAACTTGGTCGCGATGCGCTGGGTGTTCTCGGTGAGGTCGCCGCGGGCGTTGTCCTCGACGAGCGTCAACGCCGAGTAGCCCAGCGGGAGCCCGAGGACGATCCCCGTGACGGCGACGGCGAGCAGGATCGCTCGCAGGATTCGGCGGCGCATCAGTCGGCGTTGAAGCGGAAACCGCGCCCGCGGACCGTCGCGATGCGCTTCTCGGCCGAGTTCGGGGTGCCGTCGCTGAGCTTCCTGCGCAGCCACGACATGTGCATGTCCAGCGTCTTGCTGCCCTTGAGGTCGGGGTCGTTCCAGACCTCGGACAGGATCTCGTCGCGGCTCACGACCTGGCCCGCGCGCTGGATGAGCACCTTGAGCAGCTCGAACTCCTTGTTCGCGAGCTGGATCTCGCCGCCGTCGACCGTGACACGGCGGGCGGCCAGGTCGACGCGCACGCCGTTGACCTCCAGCGTGCCGGGCGCGCGGCGGCGCAGCAGGGCCCGGATGCGGGCCATCAGCTCGGCCAGCCGGAAGGGCTTGGCCACGTAGTCGTCCGCGCCCGCGTCCAGCCCGACCACGAAGTCGACCTCGTCGGCACGGGCGGTGAGCATCAGCACCGGGATGCCTCTGCCGTTCTGCCTGAGTCTGCGGCACACCTCCAGCCCGTCCATGCCGGGCAGACCGAGGTCGAGCACCAGGAGGTCCATGCCCCCGACCATGGCGGCTTCGAAGGCACTCGGCCCATCTGCGACGACCTGCACCGAATAGCCCTCCCGCGTCAACGCGCGGGAGAGCGGTTCCGCGATGGCCGGGTCGTCCTCGGCCAGCAACACCACGCTCACGGCGCCCAGCGTATTCGTGGAACGATCGCCGCGTGTCACGCCACGATGCTGATCTCCAACTGGCCCTCCGCCTCGCCGACGCCGCCGACGCGATCACCTCAGCCCGATTCCGCGCTCACGACCTCGCGGTGGAGCGCAAGCCGGACCGCACGCCGGTGACCGACGCCGACGTCGCGGTCGAGGACGCGGTGCGCGCGGTGCTCGCCTCGGAACGTCCTGACGACGTCGTCATGGGCGAGGAACGCGGCGGAACGCTGGACGCCTCACGCGTCTGGGTGCTCGACCCGATCGACGGCACCAAGAACTTCCTGCGCGGCGTGCCGGTCTGGGCGACGCTGATCGCGCTGGTCGTCGACGGGGTGCCGGTCGTCGGTGTCGTGTCGGCGCCCGCTCTCGGCCGCCGCTGGTGGGCCGCCGCCGGTGGTGGCGCGTTCATGTCGGATCACGCGGGTGAGCGCGCGATCTCCGTGTCCGGTGTGCGCTCTCTCGAGGACGCGTACGTGTCGACCACCGACCTCAAGTCGTGGGTCGAGTACCACACGCGCGATGCGTTCCTGCGGCTCGTGGACGCCACCTGGGAGAGCCGTGCGTTCGGCGACTTCTACCAGCACTGCCTGGTCGCCGAGGGTGCGCTCGACCTCGCCGCGGAGTGCGTGGCGAACCCGTGGGACATCGCCCCGTTCCAGGTGCTGGTGACGGAGGCGGGTGGCCGCTTCACCTCACTGCGGGGTGAGGAGCGTTACGACGGCGGCGACGTGCTGACGTCGAACGGCCACCTGCACGACTCCGCGCTCAAGCTGGTTGGACGGTAAGACTTCCGCGCGCGACCTGGGCCCAGGCCAGCCGGCCGAAGAGGTAGTGGCACGCCACGCTCTCGTCGTCGAACCGGGCCCAGTCGTAGCGGTTGCCCTGCTCCTGCCAGAACACCTCGACGCCCTTGCCGTCCTCGTCGGCGAGCAGGCACCAGCGCTGGTCCGCCTCCTCGCCGATGCTGACGACGTCGTCCGGCACGCCGATCTTCGTCAGCCACTCGGGCAGGCTCTCGACGTTCATGCGGTGATCTCCGTGAGGTAGCCGAGCGCGACCAGGTCGGCGACGGGGTAGGTGGTGCGGTACCTGCTGCCACCGCCGGGCTGGCCGAACCAGGGTGCGCTGATGGTGCGGTGGACGGGCAGGTCCCGCTCGACGCGGTACCTGCGGTAGCCCTCGTCCGCTGCCTGCGGGGGCAGCGAGCGGTGGGCGAACGGGGTGCCGGCCTTGGCCAGGACGCGGCCTTCCTCGGTGCCGAACCGGTCGAGCTCGGCGCCCGCCTTGAGGATCTCGGGCTGGCTGTCCTCGTAGCCGCCTTCGCGTTCGACCGGCCAGATCGTCGAGCCGTCCTCGTGCTCGAACAGGTTCGACCAGTCGCGCTCGTGCATGCCCGCCAACGGGTCGTAGCCGGTCAGGAGTTCCTGCACGATCGGGTGGTCCTTGCCGAGGCCCTCGGAGGGGTCCTGGGGCTGGGAGTCGGACGCGATGACCAGGTCTGCCTGCGGGTGGTCCTGCGGGGCGAACCTGGGGATCTGACGTTCTTCCTGCTGCGGAGGCGGCGGGAGCTGCCTCGCGGGCTTCGGGGCGAGGCGCGGGGCCTTGCCCGCCGACAGGAAGATCGCCATGAACCAGCTGCCGGTCGCGGCGGCGGTGTAGGTGTGGCGGGCGACGTCGAACGCGACGCCGGGGACGCCGGACAGCGCCTGGTTCTGCTCGCGGTTGTCGAGGCGGTCGGTGAGGGAACCGCTCTGATGACCGTTGAGGTCGACGCCGGCCCCAGGGGCAACGGGCGCGGCGATCGTGTCGCCGACCTTCTGGGTGCCTGGGCCGTCGGCGCTGAGGTCGCCGAGCGCGGGGTCCTTGAGCAACCCGTCCTTGAGGGCGTCCTTCGGGTCCTTGGCGAGTGCGTCCTTGTTGCCCGGCTGGCCCTGGCCGGGAGCCTGGTTGCCGCTCTGCGCCTGGCCCGGCTGACCGGGGGCCTGGCTTCCGGGCTGGTTGCTGACCGAAGCCTGCGTGCCCTGGACGAACTGACCCGCCTGACCACTCGACGCCTGGCCCGGCGCACCGGACTTGCCCGCCACGGCCTGAGCACCCTGCTTGGCCTCGCCGACCTTGGCTTCCGCGGCTGCCTTGGCGTCCGCCGCCTTGCCCGCCTGCTGGCCCTGCTGAGCAGCCTGTCCGGGTGCCTGACCAGCGGGTTGCTGGCCGACGACCGCACCGACCTGGGCACTCGCCGCCGGAGCCGACGGGACACCACCCAGAGCACCGCCCACAGCGCCACCGACGGCACCGACCGCGCCACCCACCGGGGCGCCGCCACCGAGAGTCGGTCCAGCCTGAGCAGCGGGAGCCGCCGGGGCGGCAGCAGTGGGTGCGGAAGCTTGCTGACCAGGGATTTCGCCGCCGCGGACCAGTGGCTGGTCCAGCACAGCGGCCGAAGCCTGGGTCGTGCCTTCGGCGACCGGGCCGAGGGAGCCCTGGACGCTCGGGATCGCGTCCTGGACCGCCGCCACGACCGGCTGAGTCACCTGGCCGACCGGCTGGGCGACGTCGGCGACCAGACCCGGCAGGATCTGAGGTCCGCCTCGACCTGGGCCATCGCCGCGGCCAGGACCGTCACCGGGACCGTCGACGCGACCAGGACCGTCGTGGCCCTCGCCCTTGCCGTGGCCGTCGACCGCGTCGAACACCGGGCCGGTGGCTTCGCGTCCACCCGGCACCGCGTCGACCACGGGAGCAGCAGCGTCGGTCACCGCGCCCACCACCGGCGCGACAGGACCGGTCGCGGCGTGCACCACGGGAGCAACAGGCGCGGTCGCGGCGTGCACGACCGGGGCGACCGTGTCGGTCACCGGAGCGACGACCTGGGCAACCGGCTCGACGATCGGCGCGACGGCACCCGCGACCGGAGCCGCCACTCCGCCGACGACGTCGGTCACCGGCGAGAGCAGGCCACCGCCACCGCCGGGGCCGTGGGCGCCCGGTGAGGTGTTGACCGGCGGCGAGGCCTGGCCCATGTCCACGCCGCTGCCCAGGTTGACGGCCGAGGCGAGGGTGTTGTGGAGGTTCGCGACGTTCGCCGCGGTGCCTCGGGTCAGCGTGTCGAGGCCGAGCAGCGCGTTGGGGTTGCCAGAGGAGGCCGAAGCCTGGGCGGCGTCGTTGTTCTTGGCCAGCGTGACCAGCTCTTGCACGATCTGGACCTTCGCGGCACCCACCTGCTGGGCGGCGTGGTCGAGCCGGTCGGCGGCGGCGTGGCAGCCCTTGGCCGCGCGCTGCAGGTCACCGTCCGGAGCCACGACCGCGGCCCACCGGCCGCGTGCCGCGTCGCCGGCCCCGCCCTTGACGCCGTCCAGCGCCCGGTTCGCGGAGGCGTCGGACGTGGTGCCCAGCGTCTTGATCTTGTCGCCCGCCTCGCGCCACGCGGTGGCGCTGGAGCGCATGGCGTCCTCGTCCGCCTTGGGCCACGCGACGCCTGCCTTGGCGGCGACGTCGGTGAGTTCGACGGGAAGCTCGATGCCCATGTCAGCCGTCCAGCCTTCTCATCGCGGACGCGTTGCTCTGCTCGACGTGCCGGTACGTCTCAGCCGTCGCGGCGAGCTTGTCGCCCACGTCCCCCAGCGTCGTCGAGAGCCCCGACAACGCCCCTGCCGTGTCACCGGAAGGCTTCTCGTGCGTGGCCGCGAAGCTGCGCCCGACCGCGTCGTCCCCCCAGCAGGTGCCGAACGCGGCCAGCGCCTTGTCCAGCGTTCCCGCGATCTCCTTGGCCTGGCCGGCGGCCCCGCGCAACTCCCGCGCGCCGGTGTCCAGCCGCTCGAGGTCGGCCTCGTACCCGGTCATCGAACCCTCCTGTTGATGAGCTCGGAGTCGAGCCAGCTCTCCCGCTGTTCGTTGTCCTCGTCGTCGTCCACGCGCCGGCGAACAGGCTGCCGCCCCAGATCGATGGTCTCCGTGTCGTCCGCCTCGTACTCGGCGGGCCGCAGGTCGGCCGTGCCCGCGACGAGCGCGGCGGGATCCGTCGAGGCGGGCAACACCGCGCTCAACGTCTGATAGGTGTCCTCGGCGGCGGCCGCGGCGGCCGCGGCGACAGTCCGCACGATCAGCTCCGCCAACTGCTCGGGCCGGTGCCGCCGGTACGCCAGCTCGGACAGCTCCAGCGCGGCGAGCTTCCCCCCGGCCCCCACGACCGCGGTGACCGTCCCATCAGGACTGGACGCCCTCCCGGACACGGCCTTGAGCTCGCGCTGGACCGACGCCAGCTGCTCACGGCTGCGCCGGTAGTCGGCGAGCAGCTCCTCGACCTGCGCACGGTGGTCGTCCACCGAGTCCCCCTCACACGCATAGCCCTGGGCTCGGGCTCTTGGACGCCGTCGCCCTTAGATCGGTTCCCAGCGGATTCAGTTACGTACGATCAACGTGTGATCGCGTTCGAGGATCTGCCCGCAGGCCGAATCATCCCGCTCGGCGAGGTAATCGTCGACCGGGACGACATGGTGGACTTCGCGAAGAAGTTCGACCCGCAGCCGTTCCACTTGGACGAGGAAGCGGGACGAAACTCGATTTTCGGCGGTTTGTCCGCCTCTGGGTGGTACACGGCCTCGCTGTGGATGCGCCGGTGGGTGGACGTGGTTTTGTCCGACTCGACGTCGCAGGGATCGCCGGGTGGGCGTGAGCTGTCCTGGCTGGCACCGGTCTACGCGGGCGACACGCTGACGTTCGCCGCCGAGGTGCTGAGCGCGCGGCTGTCGAAGAGCAGGCCGACACTCGGGCTCGTGGAGTTCGCGGGCACGGCTCACCGAGGCGACGAGCTGGTCTACAAGTTCGTCGCCACCGGGATGTTCACAGCGCGCGGGTGACTACTTCGCGAGCGCCCGCACCACCCGCGACGGACTCGGCCGGCCGAGCTGCTCGGCCATCCACACCGAAGTCTCGACGAGCTTGTCGAGGTCGACGCCGGTCTCGATGCCCAGGCCGTCGAGCATCCACACCAGGTCCTCGGTCGCGAGGTTGCCGGTCGCCGACTCCGCGTACGGACACCCACCGAGCCCACCGGCCGACGAGTCCACAGTCGTGACGCCGCAACGCAAAGCGGCCAACGTGTTCGACAGCGCCTGCCCATAGGTGTCGTGGAAGTGGACGGCCAGCCGGGTCACGTCCCGGAAGCCCTCCAGCAGCGACTCGACCTGACCGGGCGTCGCCACACCGATCGTGTCGCCCAACGACAGCTGCGAGCAACCCATCTCCAGCAACCGCTCGCCGACGGCCACGACCTGCGAACGCGGCACGGCACCTTCCCACGGGTCGCCGAAGCACATCGAGACATAGCCCCGGACGTCCATGCCGGCCGCGAGAGCGCGCTTCACCGTCGGCTCGAACATCTCGAACTGGGAGTCCAGCGTCCGGTTCAAGTTCTTGGACGCGAACGTCTCCGTCGCCGAGGCGAAGATCGCGATGTGCTCGACCCCGGCCTCCAACGCCCGGTCGAGCCCACGCTCGTTCGGCACCAGCACGGGGTAGATCACCCCGGGCCGAGCGTCCAAACCGGACAGGAGCTCGGAGGCGTCGGCCAGCTGCGGCACCCACTTGGGGTGCACGAAGGACGTTGCCTCCAAAACGGACAGTCCGGCTGCCGCAAGCCGCGAGAGGAACTCGAGCTTCACCGACACCGGCACCACAGTGGACTCGTTCTGCAGCCCGTCCCGCGCACCGACCTCCCAGATCGTCACCCGCGAGGGCAACGAGCCGGAAGGCACCACGTCGGGCAGGCCGGCCTCACGCGCGCCCATCGAGCGTCCTCGGGTGGAAGTCGTCGTCGGGGTTGTCGTTGACCTCTCGGTACAGCAACGAGTGCACCTTCTCCACGGACGGGATGTCGTCGAACTCGAGCGGCTCGTCCGACGCCGACTCGATGATCAGCGTGCCGCAGCCCAGCACCCGGTCGAGCAGGCTGTGCTCGAACCGGACGCTGTTGATGCGGGACAACGGGATGTCGAGGCCGGTGCGCTTGAAGACGCCCTCGCGCGCCATCACCCGGTCCGACGTGACGATGAAGTGGGTGGTCCGCCAGCGCACCAGCGGCGCGATCGTCAGCCACATGACCAGCACCACGCCGATCACGGCCAGCGCGATCCACGCGATGGTGGCCCACGACTGGTCGACGACGAGCCCGGCCAGGTAGGTGCCGATCGCAACCACCACCAGCAGCCAGAACACCGGGAAGAGCAGCATCTTCCAGTGGGGATGCCGGTGGATCACGACGTGCTCGCTCGGGCTCAGCAGGTCGTCGGGGTAGGCCATGGGCCAACCCTAATCACGCGGGGCGCAAATGCACCACGTCACCAGCGGACACGCCGTGATCCACCCCGTCGGTCCCGCGCACGACCAGCGTCCCGTCGGCTTCGATGCGCTGCGCGACCCCGAGCAGCTGAACGCCACCTGAAAGTTCTACGCGCACGCGCTCGCCGAGGGTCGCCGAGTGCTCCTGGTACTCCTCCAGCAGACCCGACTCGACCGCGTCGCCACCGTTGTTGCGCCACACGCCTTCCAGCTGAGCCAGTTCGACCAGCAGCCGGAACGCCAGCTCCTCGCGGTCGAGCTCGTCGGCGCCCGCGTCCTCCAGCGAGGTCGGCAGGAGTCCGCCCGGCGCGGGCTGCACATCGTCCGGCAGCTTCGCCACGTTCAGGCCGATGCCGACGACGACGGCCTGCGCGACACCGGCGGTGATCTCGGACAGGATCCCGGCGCCCTTCTCCGCCTTCGGGCCGAGCAGCAGGTCGTTGGGCCACTTCAGCGAGGCCTCGACACCAACCGATTGAGCGACCCTCACCAGAGCCAGGCCCGCGATCAGGTTCAGCCACGGCAGCTGCTGCGGCGGCACCTCGCTCGGCCGGAACAGCACGCTGAGGTAGAGCCCGCCCTGAGGCGACGACCAGGTGCGGCCACGACGGCCCTGCCCGGCGGTCTGTTCCTCCGCGATGAGAACCGTGCGGTCCTTCGCGCCTGCTGCAGCGGCTTGAGCCAGGTCCGCGTTCGTGGACGCAGTGCTCGCCACGACGTCGAGCGCGGCATACGGGCCGTTGGGTGCTACCAGCCGTGCGCGCAGCGCCTCGGCGTCGAGTGCGGTGTCCATCGGGCCAGGCTATTGGAACGGAAGAGAGTACGTGCGACTTGAGATTGCCAACAGGTTGCCGTGACCTGGACAACTGCACGGGGCAGTTCAGCAATGCTCTCGTTAGGCTGCGAGCCCATGAGCAGTGCGACCGAGCCGATCGGGAACGTCCCCGCGAACGCGCCCGACGTCCACACCACCGCGGGCAAGCTCGTTGACCTCTACCGGCGCAACGACGAGGCGGTTCACGCCGGCTCGGCACGCGCGGTCGAGAAGCAGCACGCGAAGGGCAAGAAGACAGCCCGCGAGCGCATCGACCTCCTGCTCGACCCCGGTTCGTTCGTCGAGCTGGACGAGCTGGCGCGGCACCGCTCGACCAACTTCGGCCAGGAGAAGAACCGCCCGTACGGCGACGGCGTGGTGACGGGCTACGGCACCGTCGACGGCCGCCCGGTGTGCGTGTTCTCCCAGGACGTCACGGTCTTCGGCGGGTCGCTCGGCGAGGTCTACGGCGAGAAGATCGTCAAGATCATGGACCTGGCGATCAAGACCGGCCGCCCGATCGTCGGCATCAACGAGGGCGGCGGCGCGCGCATCCAGGAGGGCGTCGTCTCGCTGGGCCTGTACGGCGAGATCTTCACCCGCAACGTCCGCGCGTCCGGCGTGATCCCGCAGATCTCGCTGATCATGGGCTCCAACGCCGGTGGGCACGTCTACTCCCCGGCGCTGACCGACTTCGTGGTGATGGTCGACCAGACCTCGCACATGTTCATCACCGGCCCGGACGTCATCAAGACGGTCACCGGCGAGGACGTGACGTTCGAGGAGCTCGGCGGCGGGCGCACGCACAACACCAAGTCCGGCAACGCGCACTACCTCGGCAGCGACGAGGAAGACGCGATCGCGTACGTCAAGGAACTCCTGTCGTACCTGCCGTCCAACAACCTCTCGGACTCGCCCGCTTTTGAAGGCACGCTGGCTTCCGGATCGATCTCCGACTCGATCACCGACGACGACCGCTCGTTGGACACGCTCATCCCGGACTCGGCGAACCAGCCGTACGACATGCACGAGGTCATTTCTCGTGTTGTGGACGACGGCGACTTCCTGGAAGTGCAGCCGCTCTTCGCGCCGAACATCCTGGTCGGCTTCGGCCGCGTCGACGGCCACTCGGTCGGCGTCGTCGCGAACCAGCCCACCCAGTTCGCGGGCTGCCTCGACATCGACGCCTCCGAGAAGGCCGCGCGGTTCGTGCGCACCTGCGACGCGTTCAACATCCCGGTGCTGACGTTCGTGGACGTGCCCGGCTTCCTGCCCGGCACCGACCAGGAGTGGAACGGCATCATCCGGCGCGGCGCCAAGCTGATCTACGCCTACGCCGAGGCCACGGTGCCTCTGGTCACCGTCATCACGCGCAAGGCGTACGGCGGCGCGTACGACGTCATGGGCTCCAAGCACCTCGGCGCCGACATCAACCTCGCGTGGCCGACCGCGCAGATCGCCGTCATGGGCGCGGCGGGCGCGGCGAACATCGTGCACCGCAAGACGCTGGCTTCGGCAGCCGCTGCCGGTGAGGACGTCGACGCGTTGCGCGCGCAGTTGCAGCAGGAGTACGAGGACACGCTGTGCAACCCGTACGTCGCGGCTGAGCGCGGGTACGTCGACTCGGTGATTCCGCCGTCGTACACGCGCGGGTACGTGGCGCGGGCGTTGTCGATGCTGCGGGACAAGCGGGAGACGCTGCCGCCCAAGAAGCACGGGAACATCCCGCTGTGACCGCCGACCAGCCTTTGTTGCGCGTCGTCAAGGGCGCGCCGGACGACTACGAACTGGCGGCGCTGACCGCTGTTGTCGCGGGGTTGGCTGCGGCCGCGCCCGTCGAGGACAAGCCTGCACAACGCTCGGAGTGGGCGAACCCGGCTCGTCGCGTTCGGCGCCCTCTCCAACACGGACCAGGCGCCTGGCGCGCCTCGGGTTTCCCCGGCTGATTTGGCGTCTGCAAGTACCACCAACTCGCAGTTGGTGGTGAGCCTTTTCCATCCTGATCTTGC
>NZ_JYJG01000270.1 GCF_000955955.1 Lentzea aerocolonigenes | reverse complement strand
CGGCGTGACCCCGATGTTCAGCCTCGGCCAGACCGAGCAGGACCTCACGTGGGACTTCGGTCTCATCCCGGCCACCGGTGCCGTCGGTGACAAGGTGTTCAGCGACGCCGATGCCGACGGTGTGCAGGACGCCGGTGAGGCCGGCGTGCCGAACGTGCCGGTCGAGTTGTTCCGCCAGGGTCCGAACGGGCCGGTGTCGGTGGGCACGACGACGACCGATGCCAACGGCGTGTACCTGTTCAGCGGCCTGGGTGCGGGTGACTACTTCGTGAAGTTCACCCCGCCTGCCG
>NZ_JYJG01000269.1 GCF_000955955.1 Lentzea aerocolonigenes | reverse complement strand
GCGGGTGACTACTTCGTGAAGTTCACCCCGCCTGCCGGGATGCTGGTGTCGCCGCAGGACCAGGGTGATGACGCGCTGGACTCCGACGGTGACGGCACGGGTGTGACTCCGGTGTTCAACCTGGGTCAGATCGAGCAGGACATGACGTGGGACTTCGGTCTGATCCCGGCCAGGACAACGGTGAGCCCGGTGTCGCGGGCGTGCCGGTGGAGCTGTTCCGCAACGGTCCGAACGGGCCCGAGTCGGCCGGCACCGCGGTGACCGATGCCAACGGCATGTACCTGTTCAGCGGTCTCGGTGCGGGTGACTACTTCGTGAAGTTCACCCCGCCCG
>NZ_JYJG01000268.1 GCF_000955955.1 Lentzea aerocolonigenes | reverse complement strand
ACGTGGGACTTCGGTCTGATCCCGGCTTCGGCTTCGGTCGGCGACCGGGTGTGGTCGGATGCCAACGGCAACGGTGTGCAGGACAACGGCGAGTCCGGTGTCCAGGGTGTGCCGGTCGAGCTGTTCCGCAACGGTCTGAACGGGCCGGAGTCGGTGGGCACGACGGTGACCGATGCCAACGGCATGTACCTGTTCAGCGGCCTGGGTGCGGGCAACTACTTCGTCCGCTTCACCCCGCCCGCGGGCATGCTGGTGTCGCCGCAGAACCAGGGC
>NZ_JYJG01000267.1 GCF_000955955.1 Lentzea aerocolonigenes | reverse complement strand
GGCGACGACGCGGCCGACTCCGACGGTGACGCCACCGGCGTGACCGCGGTGTTCACGCTCGACCAGCTCGAGCAGGACCGCACGTGGGACTTCGGTCTCGTGCCGCCGATCGGGGCCGTGGGCGACAAGGTGTTCGACGACGTCAACCGCAACGGTGTCCAGGACGCCGGTGAGGCGGGCGTGCCGAACGTGCCGGTGGAGCTCTTCCGGCAGGGTCCGAACGGGCCCGTGTCGGTGGGCACCACGACCACGGACGCGAACGGCGAGTACCTGTTCGAGAACCTCGGCGCGGGTGACTACTTCGTGAAGTTCACCCCGCC
>NZ_JYJG01000266.1 GCF_000955955.1 Lentzea aerocolonigenes | reverse complement strand
TCGTCTCCCCGAAGGACCAGGGTGGCGACAACGCGCTCGACTCGGACGGCGAACCCGCCCTGGCGAGCCCCGCGTACGGCCAGACCGCGGTGTTCACGCTCGGCCAGATCCAGGTCGACCGGACGTGGGACCTCGGTGTCACGGCGGCCAAGCCGGCGATCGACGTCGAGAAGTACGTCACCGGCGGCGCGGCCACCCGTGACGACGCCGACACGCCCAAGGGTCCGTTCGTTCCCACGGGTGCGACGGTCACGTGGACGTACGTCGTCAAGAACACCGGCAACACCACGTTGGTCGGCATCCAGGTGACCGACGACGACCCGGCTGTCACGGTGTCCTGCCCGCAGGACACGACCCTGGCTCCCGGTGAGTCGCTCGAATGCACCGCTACCGGTGTTGCGATTTCCGGCCAGTACGTCAACGTCGGTACCGCCACGGGCACTCCGGCTGACGACGCGGAAACGCCGCTGCCGGGCGTCGGCCCCGTGACGGACACCGACCCGGCGCACTACTACGGCGCCTCCCCGGCGATCAAGATCGTGAAGTACACCAACGATCAGGACGCCAACGAGGCACCGGGGCCGTACGTGCTCAAGGACGGTGAGGTCACCTGGAAGTACGTGGTGACCAACACGGGCAACACCGACCTGAACAACATCAAGATCACCGACGACAAGGAAGGCGACATCAGCTGCCCGAACGCGCCGCAGACGCTCGCACCCGGTGCGTCGTTCGAGTGCCTCAAGACCGGCAAGGCGGTCGAGGGCCAGTACGCGAACGACGGCAAGGTGACCGGCACGCCGATCGACGGGAGTGGCAGCACCATCCCCGGCTCCGGCCCCGTCGAGGCGCACGACCCGTCGCACTACTTCGGCGCACACCCGACGATCAAGATCGTCAAGAAGGTGAACGGCGACGACGCGGACACCGCGCCCGGACCGTACGTGCCGGAGAAGTCGGAGGTCACCTGGACCTACGAGGTGACCAACACCGGCAACACCAAGCTGGTGGACGTCACGGTGGTGGACACGCCGGAAGGCGCGGTCACCTGCCCTGCCGCCACGCTGGCGCCCGGTGAGTCGATGACCTGCACCCTGACCGGTGTGGCCAAGGCGGGTCAGTACGAGAACGTCGGCAAGGTGACGGGCAAGCCCGTCGACAACGGTGACCAGCCGATTCCCGGCGCACCCGAGGTCACCGCCGACAACCCGGCGCACTACTTCGGCACAGCACCTGGGATCAAGATCGTCAAGAAGACCAACGGCGACGACGCGAACGCAGCGCCCGGTCCGCAGGTCACCCAGGGCTCGAAGGTCACGTGGACCTACGAGGTCACGAACACCGGCAACACGCGGCTCACGTCGGTCGCGGTGACGGACTCGATCGAGGGCGCGATCTCGTGCCCGAAGAACGACCTCCAGCCCGGTGAGTCGATGACGTGCACGAAGAACGGCACCGCGGTGCTCGGGCAGTACGAGAACAAGGGCACGGTCGAGGGCGCACCGTCGAAGGCCGACGGCACGCCGATCGACGGCGCGAAGAAGGTGACGGCCGACGACCTGTCGCACTACCTGGGTCAGGCGCCGCCGCTGCCGTTCACGCCGAACGGGACGGCCAAGCCCGGACAGCTCGCGCTGACCGGACCTCCGCTGCCGCTGCCCGGCATCGCTCTGGCGGGTGTGCTTCTCGCACTCCTCGGAGCAGCCGGCCTCGTCCTGTCGGCGGCTCGCCGCCGCAGGCGGGAGTGACGGCAGCGGCCCGATGAGCCGGGGCGCGACCGCGCCCCGGCTCGCACCAAAGCGCACCCCCGGACTCCTGGGGGTGCGCTTCGTGCACCCGCAGGTGCACGAAGGTGCTGGTCACGCGGCCCGCGCCGGTGCTCTCGTGGAGGTAGCGCGGAAGGGAGCACAGGTGGCGGACCTGTTCATCGTGGGGCACGGACGCCTGCTCGGCAGCGAGGTGTACGTGCCCGCCGGGCAGCGCGTCCACTTTTACGCGCACAAGCACACCGCCCTGCCGCTCGGGCTGGGCCTGGCTGCCTTGAGCACGGCGGGCGGGACCGGTCCGGTGTGGTCGGCCGGGACCGCGCGGCACAGCGTGCGGTGCCGCAACGTGGCGATCAACGCGATGGCGGACGTCGAGCGCCTGGTGTTCGAGAGCGTGGTGGCCTCGGGCACCGCGATCTTCGCGGGCGACCCCGAGGTGCCGCTGCCGCCGGACGGCCTCGCGCTGTGCGAAGCGCCCTCGGCCTGCCGTGCCGCGCGGGCACACACGTGCGGCGGCTGGCTCGACGTGCTCGCCGGCCGGGCATCGGACCTGCACTTCGTGACCTGCCTGCTGGACGACGAGGACGAGGCGTCGGCGCGGACCAGGCACACCGGCGAGGAGGAGGCCCGCCGGCACCGGGGATGGCGCAAACTCGTGCCCGACGCGCTGCGGCCGGGTGGTCGTCACGCGACAGGGCCGCTCGTCACCGAGCTCGAGGAAACCGCCGCCAGGTTCGCCAAGCTGTCCTACGCGGACAAGGAGCGGACGTTCGACTCGTGGTCGAACGACACCAAGGCGTTGATGCGCACACAACGGGTCGTCGAGGAGTGGACGGCGATCCGCGGCGCGCGCACCGTGCTGGCGGAGGCAGGCATGTTCAGCCTCCGCGCCTACCTGCTGGCGGTGAGCCGGGTTGAGGCGAAGATCTGCCGCACCGACCCGAGCGTGCGGCACGCCGAGGCACGCGCCAACCGGTGGCTCGACCTGTGGGACCACGCGGGCAGCGCACGCGCCGAGAAGGCCGCGGCGGCGTGGGCGGACCTGGACGCGGCCGACCGCCTCGGCCTGACCCACACCGAACCCGAGATGGCCGCGCGGCTGGCCCGCTGGATCACCGACTTCCCCGACGGCATGACGCCGCAGCGCCTGGCCGAGCTCGTCCACGAGCACAACGTCGGCATCCTGCGCATCGCGGGCGACGGCAGTGTGCTCAAAGGCGCCGTCCTCGGCGAGATCGTCGCGCTCGAACCCCGCAGGATCCTCGCACTGCACGACGGCAACGGCTTCGAGGTCGGCACCGGCCCCGCCTTGCGCCGCCACGTCCGCCGCGCCACCGCCGCCACCGCCGACCTGACGGTGTTCGACCTGGTCACCGGCCGCACCGTGGTCGGCGCGGTGGACGAACCGGCGGCGGCGTACCTGCGCCGCCTCGCCGCCGTCGTGAGCGCAGGCGTCGCAGAGATCCAGCACGCCGACCTGACCACCCTGCACCACCAGCACCTGCTGCGAGGCGTGAACTCCGGCCTGCTCGAAGCACTGGACCGCCTCAACCACGCACTAGCGCACGGCGACTCACCCGCCAGGCACGTCCTCGTGGTCGACGACGCGATCGGTGCGCGGACGAAACTGGCCGGGGAACTCAGCCAGTGGTCGCACGCGGCGTACGAGGACATCACGACGTGGTGGCGGCACGTCGTTGACTTCGCCATCGCACCACGCGACGGCGAGGTGCTGCCGCAGGTGACGATGTCGGTGCTCACCGCGTTCCTGCTCACAGACGGCACCGCCGCACTCGCCGAGCACGTCGACACCCTCACCACCGAGCTGTGGTCCGCGTGGGCCGACCGCGACACCGCCCGCTTCGAGGAGGTGTCGCAGCTGTGGCACGAAGAGGTCCCGGGGGCGGTGGCGACGGTGCTCGCAGAGCTCGCGGACGTGCCGCACCTGATGGCGGCGGCGCAGCGGGACGCCGTGACGTTGGCGGGGCGGTTGCAGGTGATGGGTGTGTGATGCGGGGACGCCCGCGGACTGGATGTGGGTGGTGGCCGGCGAGCCGCCACCCGGCGGAAGTGCCCGCGTGCTCGGCCAGTGCGGGTAGCGGTGCCGTTCGACGTCCGCCGTTTGCCTGCCCAGCGCGGTGCCGCCCACAGCCACGTATCGGCGTTGCTTGTCTGTCTGTGTGGGCGGTGATGCCGCCTGTCGGCCTACCGCCACGCATCGGCGCTGCCTGTCCGCCCGCGCAGGCCGTGATGCTGCCCGTCCACGCACCGAGGCCGTGGCACCGCGGCCCGGTTCAGACCTCGCCGCCCCTGGCCGCCACCAGCTCGCGCAACCGTGCCGCCACCAGCATCAGGTCGGCGAGGTCCTCGTCGGTCTTGCACAGGTGCGCGAGCACCGACTGCCGCGCCCGCTCGGCCTCCGCGATGGCCGCGCCGTGCCGGTGCAGCGTCTCCAGCAGCCGGGCGATGCGCAGCACCTCCTCGCCGAACGCCGCGAACAGGTACGCCTCGTCGTGCGTGAGCTCCGGCTCGCCGCTCTGTCGCGCGATCGTCTCGCCCAGGCTGCCCAGCGCGTCGCGGGCTGCGGTGTGGCCGATGTCGAACGTGCCCAGCTCGGCCTCGCCCAGACCGGCGAGCAACGCGTCGTGCATCGCCGTCACCGCGGCTCTGACCTGGTGGGTGCCAAGGGTCAGCTGGTCCTGCGTACGGGCTGACGGCATGCGGCGTACTCCTCTCGGGCCGATGTGATCGTTCCCAATCCGACGCCTCGCGGCCGGGCCGCCGCGTGCCCGATCGGGCAACCGGGCGGTCACATCGGCGGCCACGCGGCGAGGTGCCCGGCGCGTTCCTGTCACGGTGGTGCGGCTTGGTTCGCGGACGGGTCGAGGCACTCACGCGTCCAGGCAGCCATCTCAGTTCCCGCGCAAGGCGAAGCACTCGAAGAGGCCGCATGACCATCCGCCCCGCCCGCCGCACCGACACCGGAGTCGCCGAACTCCAGCACGGTTCCGCCCCGGATCTGCTCGACGAGGTGTTCGGCGCGGACGTCCTCGCCTTCCTCGCCCGCGACTTCCGGTACGGCCGCGGGATCTACGGCTTCCGTCAGCAGCTCGTCGTCGACGTCGGTGGCGCGGTGGCGGCGAGTTGCACCGTCTACCGCGGCGGGCGAGCCGGGACGCTCAGCGCCGCCACTGCCCTCACCGTCGTGCGGCACTACGGCGCGGCGGCCGCACGGGTGCTCCGGCGGTCGCTCGCGGTGGGTGCGGCGTTCTCCCCGCCAGCGCGGGACGGGTTGTTGCTCGCCAACCTCTGCACCGCTGAGAGCGTGCGGGGACAGGGGATCGGGACGGCGCTCGTCGAGCACGTCGTCGCGCTGGCACGAGCAAGCGGATCAGGCGTCGTCGAGCTGGACGTGTCGACCGCGAACCCACGCGCGCAACTGCTCTACGAAAGGCTCGGGTTCGAGGTGGCCGGCGAGCGCGCGCATCGGCTCGGCGGCGACCGGTTCCGCCGGATGCGGCGGCTGGTCTGATGATCAGGAGTTCTCCTGATTGTCCGACCGCCGAGAAGTCGCGTAGAAATTCATCCGTCATCGCCGGATGGGAGAGGGCGAATTCGGAGCAGATGACCAGCGGTCCCGGACGGCACCGGCAGGGGGTGGCGTTCGGGAATGATCCGGCAGTGTCGACGGGCGCTGCCGGATTTCGCTGTGCACCACCTGTTCTCCGCCGGAAGGGAAGGCGAGAACAGCTGTTCCACACAGTGGTTGTCGACGTTTCCCGCGACGGCCGACACCGCCGACCGGACCTTCGTGCGACGCCGGCGATCAGGCATTTACCTGGGCGAACGCGAGAACCTCTGCGTGGCCGCGCTTCTATTGCCGGCCACGTCGGTCGACGCCACGACGGGCGGTGAGCAGCAGTGCGAGCAGGGCGATGAACACCATCCCGTAGATCGCGAGCAGTGCCGAAGTCTCGTAGATGTCGCCCGTGTGCCACGTCTTGCCCGTGGCGTCGACGACGTTCCCGCGTTCGCCGGTGAAGTACTTGGCGACGTAGGAGATCGTCGTCGCCGCGTACAGCAGCACCGCCTGCACATCGCTCGCCGGCGTCGGTCCCTCTGCGGAAGGTTCCGGGCCGCGCATGCGCAGCCAGACGGCGAGAACCTGCATGAACAGGTAGACGGTGAGGGTCCAGCCCAAGAAGTTGACCAGTGGCACGCCGAAGAACCCGCCGCCGTGCTCCCACACCCAGGCGCGGTCGACGGTCGCGGCGATCGGATCCATCGCGAGGTCCCAGGCCGTCATCGCGAACGCGGCGACCACCGGTGTGCCGACGGTGAGCACGGCGGGTGAGTCGCGGCGGACGTCGCCGAGCAGCACCGTGGCCACGACCCACGCGAGGTAACCGGTCGCCAGGTAGGCGGGACCGACGAACCAAGGCACCTCGAAGATCTTGCCCGCGCCGGTGTAGTGGTAGTGACCGAACGGGAAGCCGGTCTCGATCGACAGGTTCTCCATGACGTTGCTGATCACCAGGCCTGCCACGAGGAACACCGCGACCGCGCGCCAGCCGTAGCGCCGCCCGCCGTGCCAGAGCGCGAACCCCACCTGAGCCACGATCAGCACCAGCCGCACGTCACGCACGAACGCCGTCAGCACAAGGCCGAGGAAGACGACGGCGGTGCAGACCCACAGCGCCGTTCCGGAACGTTCGGTGGCGGGCATCGGAGACCTCCCTCGGCCTGAGGACACGAGCATCTCCGGACACCGGTCGGAAAGCGCTGTCCACACGGGCACCGCTGCTGCCCGGTAGTGCAGTGCGCGATCGCCGGACTTCCCGCCGTCAGCAGCACCTGCCCCGGAGGGCTCGCTGTTCCAGCCGGACCCTCAGCCGTTCATGTGATCGCGGTCCCGGATGCGACTGCCGGGGCGGCCGGCCCACGCATCCGGGGCTTCGTACCGGGTCTGTGCACCCACAAGTGCGCGAACGCGCAGGAAGCGAGGCCCCGGCGGGTGCTTTCGTTGAGGTATTGGACGCGCACCAGGAGGCACGGATGTTCCCGTCACAGCGTGATGTGGTCGACACGGACGGCCTCAAGCCGATCGGAACCGCGCTCAGCGGCTACCTGACGAACGGTGCCTTCTACGACCCCCGGCTTCGCGGGGTGCTGGAATACCACGACCAGATGCGCGAGGCGCACCTGCGCTACCTCGACTACTACGACAACGTCCTGGCACCGGAGTGGGCCCGGCTCCGTCGTTGCGTCTCGGACACCACGGTCGTGCTCGTCCGCCTGCAGAGGATGCCGGACACGCTCCGCTCGGCGGTGAGCGACGTGCACCAGGCGTGCACCCAGATCGACGCTGCCGTGACCGCGAGGACCGATGTGCCCTCCTCTTTCGCCGCCGAGCTGCACGACGCGGTGACAGCGGCGAAGAACCTCCTGTTCGACATGGCGGAGTTCGTCGTCGTGGGCGACGACGTCGCCGTCGGGCTCGACCTGATCGACAACTTCGTGAGCACGTTCGTGCGGGAGTACCGGTTCCGGCTCGAGCACGACGCTCCCGACGAGGTGGCCGCATGGGCCGTGGAAGCCTGGAAGACCGACTACCGTCGGCTCGAGAAGGGGTTCGCGAACGTCAGAAGGTCGATCGGCGAACTGCGTGAGGCCTTGCAACGGTGGTATTCGGCCTACTACGGCCTCTCCGAGCAGATGGAGAACGACGAGCTGCCGGTCGACCCGAACCCGCCGGCAGAGGTCGCCTGCGCCGCGTTCGAACCAGGAAACCTGGACGCCTATCGGCAACAGCTGCGGAACTGGCGCGTTCAGGTCGAGTACTGCCTGAAGGCGCAGTCCGACGCCATCACCGCGGCGGAGGAGATGTGCGAGACGTCCACAACCGCCGTCACCGATGCGAAGAAGCGCTCACGGGAGTTCCTGACGCGGACCGACCACTGCCGCGAGGACCTGGTGACGTTCCTGCGCAAGCGGGACCGGGGACCTCTCTACGACATCGGCCTGGCCGAAGCGCAGCAGGACCTGGCCGAACTGAAGATGTTGATGCCACAGCTCGACGAGGTTCCGCTGTACGGGAACGAGGTCAAGGCTTCCTTCGGGCAGTTCCTGGCTCACGTCGCGGTTGTGCTGAGTCTCGTCAAGGACGTGCTGTACCGCGACAGCCAAGGGGGCGGGGGACAAGCGTTCGACGAGGAAGTCGCGCAGGACGTCCGAGCGACCGCCGCCCGCGGCCTCGAGGCGCACGGCAAGTTCGTGCAGCTCGTCGACAACGCGGTGAAGCAGGCCACGAGCAGCGACGAGCTGGCCAGGCACGTCAGGCACAACGCGGAGCTGCTCGCGCAGCTGGGTGTGAGCGTGACCGGCCGAGCCGGCGCGTGACCGGCGCCCGCGGGCCTGGCGTCACTCAGCCGCGAACTGCCCGAGGAACGTCTCGTGGTCCCGCACGGCGTCCTGGTAGAAGCCGATCGTCCTGTTCACCACGTCGGTGATGCCCGGCAACAGCACGGACGCCCGCCCGAACCGCCCCGTCATCGTGTCGGCCAGGTCGGAGAGGTTTCTCGTGTCAGGTCCGGCGGCGGTGATCCGCGACCACGTCGCGGTGAGCACCTCCCCGTGCTCGGCGAGCTTGCCGAGGTCCGCAGCGAGTCCGGGGTCGGAGATGTCGGCTGGCAGCGTGCTCAGCTGGGCACCGATCTTCACGAACCGCTCCAGGTACTCGTCGTGCAGTGCGCGGGCGGTCGGGCTGAGCGCGTCGGTGAGCACCGCGATGTCGCGCCTGCGCCGCAGTTGCATGCCAAGCGAGGACCACCAGGTGCGCGCGCCGTCGAAGTCGGTGGCCGACTCGCGCAACAGGCCGAGCGCCGAGATCAGCAGTTCGGCTTCCCGGCTGACCGCGACAGCTCTCGCGTGCACGGTGTCCAGCAGGTTCTTGGCAGCCTGCGCCCAGTCGGCCGGTGCGTCCAGCTCCGGGATGACAGCGCAGTTGTAGATGCGCGCGTCGGTCATGAGTGTCAACGCCACCGGATCTTCGCGGTCGCCGAGGAAGTCGGTGTGCGCCAGCGGAACGGTCACCTCCCGGACAACCGCGCCGGCGGGAACGCCGCGGCAGTTGGGGCACGTCAGCGCGATGACGGGATCGAGCCGGTGCACGTGCTCGCTCAGGCAGCCGGTGCAGAACTCGTGCCCGCACGGGCGCAGGACCGTCTCCTCGCCGGACCTGATGTTCTCCTGGCAGATCGTGCACAGCGAAAGCATGGGGGTTCCTCTCGATCAGGAGCGCCTGCGGCGCACGACGGTGAGCAGCACCAGACCGACCAGCAGCAGTACGCCCGCGGTGAGCGCGATGCCCAGCAGGGCCGTGCCGGTGACCGGCAGCTTCCCGTTGCCGGAGGTGCCGGGCGCCGTCGTCGTGGTCGTAGTCGTGGGTGCGGCTCCGGCACTGACCTTGGTCGTGACGGCGCATCCCTTGGCGCAGTTGCCGTCCGGTGCGGTGACGGTGTTGGTCAGCCCGCCGTCGCCGGTCGTCGGCTGCTTCGCGGTGACGCTGTAGGTGATGGTGACCGTGGCCCCCACCGCGAGCGGGCCGCTCCAGGTGAGCTTCCCGTCGCTGACCGCGGGCGCGGGCCCGGAGTCGGCCTTGGCGTCGCCGTTGTAGGTGGCGTCGTCGAGCACGCCGGTGAGGTCGTCGGTCAGCGTGGCCGGCCGGTCCGCGGTGTAGGCGGCGCTGCCCGAGTTCTGCACCAGCACGGTGTAGGTGACCTTGCCGCCGGGTGCGACGGTGTCGGCGTCGGCGAGCTTGCTCACCTCCAGCCGGGTGATCGGCACGGTGACCGTGCAGGTCGCCGGGCAGATGCTGCCCGCGGGCCCGGTCACCGAGTTGCGCAGGTCGTGGTCGCCGCTGAACGTGGGGTTGACGGTGACGCCGTAGGTGATCGTCGCGGTGGCGCCGACGGCGAGCGCTCCGCTCCAGGTGAGCTTGCGGCTCGCGGCGTCGACGGTGACCGAGCCGGTGCTCGCGGTGGCGTTGCCGGGGTAGGTCGCCTGGTCGAGCACGTCGCTCAGGTCGTCGGTGATCGACGCGGGCGCCGAGGCCGGGTAGTCGGTGCCGCCGGAGTTCGTGACGGTCACCGTGTAGGTGAGCGGCACGTCCTGGGCCGCGATCGTCTTGTCGGCCCTCTTGGTGAGCGTCAGCCTCGGCACGCCCGCGCACGCCGTCGCCTTGGTGGTGACGCCGTCCACGACGAGCCCGGCGGTGTTGCCGAGACCGCCGGGCTGCGTGGCCCGGTCCGCCGGGCACCGCAACGCCGCGGCGGTCGCCGACTCCGCCACGGTCACCGGCACCTGGACCGACCAGACCAGCGTCGTGGCCGGCTCGATCGTCTGCCCGGTGGCCAGCGCGGTGTCGGTGCCACCGTTCCACCCCTGGTTCGCGGTGGCGCCCGCGGGCGGTGTCACGACCGGCGAACCCGCGGTGACACCCGCACCGAACTCGAACGCGTCGGTGAGGTCGTACTTCGCCGCCACACCGCCGGAGTTCGCCACGGTGAGCACGTACCGCACGACGAGGTGGCCGGAGTCGTCGAAGCGCGGGTAGCCGTCCGCGAGCGCCTTCGTGATCACCACGTCGGCGAGGTCGGCGCATGCGTGCGCGGAGACCGGCACGCCGTTCGCCGTGGCGGTCGCGGTGTTCAGCAGACCATCGGTGGTGCTGCCGTTCGCACCGCACGTCATCGTGGCGTGCGTGAGACCGGGCCCGACCACGGCCCGCGCGGTGATGTGCCAGGTGTGACTCCCATCCGCCGCGAGCGCGACACCGGTGGCGAGCCCGGTGGTCGTCGTGCCGTTCCACGACGGGTTCGCCGTGACGCCGGTCGGCGGGGTGACTTTCGGGTCGGTGGCGGTGATGCCGAACCCGAACCCGAACTCGTCGGCCAGGTCGTACGCCCCCGCCTCGGAGCCCGCGTTGGTGATCACCACGTCGTAGCCGACGGTGTAGCTGCCGTCGCCGTTCTCCACGGGCTGCGCCGGGTTCAGCGTCTTCGTGATGGTGATCAGCGGCAGGCCCGCGCAGGCGTGCGCTGTGGTCTCGGTCTTGCCGACGAGCAGGTCCGCGATGGCGAGCAGGCCACCGGCCGTCGTCCCGTCCGGCGCGCAGACCAGTGCGGCCGGGGTGACGTCCGGTGCGGGCGTGACCTTCGCGGTGATGTGCCAGGTGTGCGTTCCTCCCGGTGCGATCGCGAGGTCGCTGATGAGCGTCGTGTCGGTGGTGCCGTTCCACGACGCGCTCGGCGTGGCCGGACCGGTGACCTCGGCCGCGGTGGAGGTGAGGCCGGCGCCGAAGTCGAAGCCCTCGGTGAGCGAGTACTGCCCGCGCCCCCCGCCGGTGTTGGTCACCACGACGTCGTAGTCGATGGTGTAGGTGCCGTCACCGTTGGGCTTGGGCGTGCCCGTGCCGACGACGTGGGTGATCGTCAGCGACGGCAGGCCGGTGCAGGCGTGCGCCTGTGAGGGGATGGCGTTCGTCGTCGCGGTCGCGTGGTTGAGCAGTCCGCCTGCCGTGCTGCCGTCCGAGCTGCAGGTCAGCGGCCCGGTGCCGGTGCCGGCGGGCACGGCCGCCGTGATCGTCAGCACCCACCTGTGCGTCTGCCCGCCGCCGCCCTCGATCGGCACGCCGTTCGCCAGCGACGTCGTGGTGGTGCCGTTCCACGCCGGGTTCGCGGTGACGCCGGCCGGTGCGGTGACGTTCGTGACCGACGGCGTGATGCCGGTGCCGAACCGCAGGTCGTCGCTGAGGTCGTAGGTGGTCGCCGCGCCACCGGTGTTCCGCACGTCGATCTCGTAGGTCACGGTGTAGGTGCCGTCGTCGTTGATCACCGGCGATTCGGCGCTCACCGACTTGGTGACCTCCACGAACGGCAGGTTCGCACACGCGGACGCGGTCGCGGTGGCGCCGTTGGCGGTCACGATCGCCTCGTTGAGCAGGCCGCCCGGGGTCGTGCCGTCCGGCGCGCACACCATCGCGCTCGCCTCCGTGCCGGGGAGGAGCTTGACCGTGCCGGTGCCGTGCCAGACGTGGTGGTCGCCGGGGCCGATCGCGACACCGGTGGCGACGGAGGTGGTGGTCGTGCCGTCCCAGTCGGGGTTGGTGGGAACGGGGCCGCTGAGGGTGGCGCGGGCGGTTCCGTCGATGCCCTGGCCGAACTTGAGCTGGTCGGTGAGGTCGTAGGTGGTGGCGGCGCCGCTGTTGTCGACGGTGACGTCGTAGGCGATCGTGTAGGTGCCGTCGCCGTTGGCCTTGGGGTAGCCGTCCGTGACGGTTTTGGTGATCTTGACGATCGGCAGGCTCCCGCACGCGTGTGCTGAGGTCTCCAGACCCAGCCAGTGCGCGCTCGCCGTGTTGAGCAGACCTCCCGCCGTGGTGCCGTCGGGGTTGCAGACGAGCGACGTCGGTTCCGTGCCCGGTGGCGCGGCGACGTCACCGGTGATGTGCCAGGTCTGCGTGCCGCCCGCGGCGATCACCACACCGCTGCCGAGGCTCGTGTCGGTGGTGCCGTTCCACGACGCGTTAGGCGTGACCGGCCCGGTCGCGGTCAGCCCCGAGACGGTGATGCCCGCGCCGAACCCGAGTGCGTCGGTCAGGTCGTAGCCGCCGTCCACCTGACCGGAGTTGGTGACCGTGATGTCGTAGTCGATCGTGTAGCTGCCGTCGCCGTTCGGCTTCGGTGAGCCGGCCGACACCGTCTTCGTCACGGCGATGTCGGGCAGTGAGGCGCAGGCGTGCACTTCGCGGCTCGTACCGATGGCGGTGACGGTCGCGGAGTTGAGCAGCCCGCCCGGCTGCACACCGGCGGGATCGCAGGCGAGCCCGGTTCTGCCGGACACGGTGGCGCCGCTGCCGGTCGCGACGACATGCCAGGTGTGGCTCGCGCCCTGCGCGATTCCGACAGCCTTGGCGACCACGACGTCGGTGGTGCCGTTCCAGCTCGGCGACGCCGGCACCGGCCCGGTCGCCGAGGGGCTGGACACGGTGAAGCCGCCGGGGAACTTGAAGGCGTCGGTGAGGTCGTAGACGCCGGCGCCGCCGGAGTTCTGGATCTCGACGTCGTACTCGACCTGGAACGAGCCGTCCGGGTTGCGTCGCGGATAGCCCGAGGAGAACTTCTTCGTCACGTCGAGCAGCAGCGGCGAGTAGCAGGCGTCCGCGGTGAACGCGGTGCCGCCGAGCGTGAGCGAACCCGCTGTGGCGACACCACCCGCGTTCTGCCCGCAGATCGCCTGTGTGCCGGAACCCGCCGCGACCTGCACACGGGCACCGAGCGTCCACGTGTGTCGCTGACCGGCCGGTATCTCGACGCTCTGTGCGGCAACCTGATCGCTCGTGCCGTTCCAGCCCGCGTTGCCGCCCGCGGGTCCGGACGGGGGGAGCGGCGCGGTCGTCGTGACGCCCGCGCCGGTGACCAGCGACGAGTCGAGCTGGTAGACGAGTTGCTGCGTGCTGTCGTTGGTGACCGTCATCAGGAACGGCACGTTGATCGTGCCGTCGCCGTTGTCGACGACGTGCGCGAGGTCGACCTGGTTCGTGAAGTTGGCGGGGACGTCGGCGCACACCCAGGCGGTGCTGAGGTTCAGCGTCAGTTCCGCGGACGCGTTGAAGCCGCCGTTGGTGGCACCCGGCTGGGCCGGGCACGACCGGTTCGCGATGAAGCCGGCGAGGACGTGCACGGTGACGTGATAGGTGATCTGGCTGTTGGCGCTGACGGTGACGATGGTGTTGGACAGGTACACGTTGCCGCTGCCCGTCCAGCTGGAGTTCGCGTCCGGCCCGGTCACCGCGGTGGACATGACGTTGACGAGGCTGCCGAAGTAGAGGGTGAACGCCGTGTTGGTGTCCTGGTCGAAACCGGCGTCGTTGCGGACCACGACGTCATAGCCGATGTCCCAGCCACCACCGGCGGTGAGCGAGGGTGAACCGGGGCTGACTGCGGCCGTGACCGAGAGGGCGTTGGTCGGCTGGCCACGTGTCTTCGTCACGCGCGAGAACGGTGCAGTCATCGCGCAGACGGCGAGCAGGCACGCGACGAGCGCGGTGAACCGTCGCCTTGCAATGCGCATGACGCCTCCATCTCCGGCTTCCGCAGGAACGACCCGGCCACCCGGACGGAATTACGGCGCACTTCACGAGATGCGCGGAAAGGTCGTTCAACTGCCCTTTTGCCTGCCCCAGCGGGCAATTTTCCGGGCGGTTGGTGAAAGCGGTGAACGTAATGTGGGACATTCCGTTGCTCTGCTGTGGAAAGGCGATCCGATGGGCGGCAGACGATTTCTGGTCGGGCACGGCGGTGCCTACCCGGACGAGGCCGTGCTGGTGCCGCAGGGATGCACGGTCCACTTCTACGCGCCGCAGGGTCACCTGCTCGCGGACACGGTGATCCTGGGCGTGCTGATGTCGGAACGGCCGTCGCTGCAGTCGTTCGGCGAGTCGGCGGACGACTGCCCGAACATCGTGCTGCAGCCGTGGGAGGACGCCTCGATCGCGCAGGCGATGAGCGCCCTGGTCGACGATCGCGACGTGGTGTTCGTCGGTGACGCCCGCTACCCGTTGTACTCCCACGGACTCGCGCTGTGCGAGAACCCCGTCGAGTGCGCGGCCGCCGGCGAACACAGCTGCGGTGGCTGGCTCGACCTGCTGAGCGACACGGCCGAGGTGCACGTGCTCGCGTGCCTGGCTCCGGTCGGCGTCTACGCCGACCAGATGCAGATGGCGATGGCGGGTGAGGATTCGCAGGACACGCTCGGCGAGTACCTCGAAGAGCAGGTCAAGAGGTTCCTCGTGCTACCGGAGGCCGAGCAGCTCGCGCTGTGGGAGGCGTGGCCGCAGGGCACGAAGGCGATGTTGCTGACCTACGTCAGGATCGAGCACTGGCACGCGGTCCAGGCCGCCCGCCGGGCGCTGTGGGAGGAGGGCCGGTTCGCGCTCGCCCGGCACGCCGTGCTCGTGGCGGAACACGAGCGGCAGGTGCTGCGCGGTGACGACGAGCTCCGCGACGCGATGGACGGCGCGACCACGTGGCTGAGCAACTGGACCAACGGCGTCTGGCTGCCCGACGACGCCGCACGGGAGCTCGCCGCGCTGGAGGAACGTGACATCCGCGTGCTGCGGGAGAGCTCGCCCGATCTGGTCGACATGCTCCAGGACTGGGTGGAGCACTTCCCGGCGGGCATGACGGACGATGCGCTGACCGCGCTCGTGCACACCCGGAACACCGAGGTGCTGCGGAAGATCACGTCCGACCAGATGCTCGACTGCGCCTGCGGGCCGGACCTGCTCGTGCTCGACCCGGCCGGACTGGACGCGGCCGAAGTCGTGTGGCAGGCGTCGCTGGAACGCGCGATCGCGCACTGGCCGGTGTCCCCGAGTGCACTCTCCGTGCGCGTGCAGGCCGGTCGGCTGGTGCTCGGCGGCGCAGTCGCGCGCCGGTACGAGGAGTACTGGCCGGACCTCGTGGCGGAGGTGCCGGACCTGCGTCTGGCAATGGCCCGCAGCGGTCGCGTCGAGGCCCGCGACCTGGCGAAGCTGCACGAGTCGTTCGCGCTCGTGCCGACCGCGGGCAAGCTGCTGGCCGCGGTCGAGCGCGTGAACACCGGTGGTGAGCTCCCCGCCGCGTCCGACGCTCTGTTCGCCGCCATCGACGCACACGAAAAGGCCTTGGAGGCACTGGAACGTTATCCGGCCGCCACCGCCGTGCAGGTGTTCGACGACTGGCAGACCGTGGTCGCCCAGGTGCTCGAAGTGTGCGCCGTGGCGCTGGACGCGCTGGACGACGGCGGCCTCACCGAGGTGGCGGAGTTCCCCGCGCTGCCCGCGCTCACCGAGGTGGAGGAGTTCGCGCGGCTCGCGGGCAGCCCTCGGTTCACCGCCGCGCTGGACGCGGTGACCGCGGTTCCGGTGCTGGCAGGCGCGGTGCGAACCGCGCTGGTCACGGCACCCGACGACGCGGCGGACCGGGCCGACGAGCTCGCGGACGCGTGCGCCGCCGTCACGGAGCCCGTGCTGGTGATGCGCGAGGTCTTCGACGGGTTGCCGCGGTGGGTTGCCGGGGTGCGGCGTGACTTGGCGGAGTTGCGGCGCCGGGCGCAGTGGTTGTGACACTGCTGGCCAGTGGCGTTGCACACCGACGTGTCCGGCCGCTGTCGAGGCGCCCCAAGCCGTTCAGCGGTTCAGGTAGGGCCGGAGGATCGTCCACGGTGCCGTGCCGTCCGGGAAGTACGTGTTCGTGATGCGGACGGCGTCGGCCAGCACCGGCCGCATCCGGTGGGGAGCGCCGTTGAAGGCGGTGGTGAAGTCGTTGGCCCACCTCGTGAGCTCGGCGTGCAGGCGGTTCTGCACGTCACCGGCGCGCTGGCGCTTCTCGTGCTCCGAGCTCACGCCGTGCATGAAGTGCACGAAGAACTCCAGTCCAGGCATCGGCAGCGCGGCGATGAAGTCCACGAAGTGGTATTGGACGTCCAGCGCGGCGACCTGCCAGTCGGCGAGCACCTCGTGCAGGGGCCGGTCTGGAGGGGCCGAGGCACTCGCGGCGGCCGGGGCGGTGCTTCCTCGCTCGTCCGCCGGCCGTTGCTGCATCATCGCCGGGCGCGGCCGGGGCTGCGGTGTAGGCGGCGTGACCCCGTACCGCTGGAGCAACCGGACGCGGTCGTCGTGGCCGAGGCGGTCGAGCTCGGCGAGCAGGCCCTCGGCGAACGCGCCGTAGCCGGTGTCGATCGCCTCGTTCAGGAAGGCGGACCGGTAGCCGAGCCACGACTCGGGCGAACCGTCCCACAGCGCCCAGTTGTGGCGGACGAACAACGCGAAGAGCCGTTCCACGAACTCGGACGGGTTGGTGGTGACGAGAGCGGGCACGACCTCGTCGGTGATGCCGTCGTGTTCGGCGAACCGCTCGACGTCCTCGATCACGGATCGGTCGGCGGCGAGCTCCAGCAGCGCGGAAACGTAAGCCTCCCAAGAGGAACCGGGCCGCTCGGCCTCCAGTCCGACGGCGATGTCCTGCAGGAAGGCGAGCAGCTCCACGGCGGCGTCCAGCGGGACGCGCCGCTCGACCATGAGCGCACAGAGGCGGTCAACGGCGTCCGTCATGGTGATGCTCCTCCCGGAACCGGTGCGGCGGTGCCTGCTCCCGACCATCCCAGCGGCCAGGCCGGCGCGGTCAAGCCCACGGGCAGCACAACGTTCCCCCGCGCTGCCCCCGGCGTTGCCCGCGCGGACAGTCCTCTTCGTCCGTCCACTTCGTACGGTGGGGTGCCGAGCGGAGGAGGACGCCACGGTTGCCTACGTCCTGGGACACGGTGAGCGGTCGATGTGGTGGCGCGACACGTTCGTGCCGTCCGGCCGGTCCATCTCCTTCCTGGCGCTGCCGGGGGAGTACGCGACGTTCACCCGCGCCGTCGAGGTGCTCTCGGCAGGCGAGACGCGCGGCCTCGACACGATCGCGAGCCCGGCGGGTGGCCCGTGCCGTCGGGTGCCCAACTACGAGCTCTCACCCCTTTCCTCCGCCGAGCGGACGCTGCTGGGCACCGTGCTGAGCGCGGCTGACGCGCGGATCTACTGGGTCGGTGTGGACGTGCCCGCGGGCCGCTACTGCACGGCCGGGTGCTCGCCGCGCGAGCTGGAGCACCGCAAGGAGTGCCTGAGCCTGTTCAACGTGGTCACCGAACCGGACGTGCTGGCGATCAACTGCCGGGTGCTGCGCGAACAGGACGTGCTGGGCAGCTGGTTGTCGTTCGCGCGGCCGCCGGTGCGGTACGGCGAGACCCACGACGACCACCGGTCCGTGCGCGAGCGGATCGCCTGGCTGATCGGGCAACGGCGGCACCTCGACGCGTGGCAGGCGCTGCAGCTGCTGCCCGCGACCACCCGCGCGCTGGTGACGGCGTCCAACCCGGCGATCGCCGACTTCGTGCGGCAGATGGACGAGCGGGCCGGGCACGGCGCGAGCTGGCGACCGGACCCGGACTCGATGGGCGTGCTGCCGTTCCGGCAGGGGGCGGGCGGTGGTGACGTCGAACGCGGCTGGCGCGCCCACCTCGCGGGCGCTCGCGGCGGGCCGCCGTTGCCGGTGCACGTCGAGGACTGCCTGGGCGCGTGGCAGAACGTGTTCCTGTCGTGGCTGCAGGAATCCGACGAGGTGCCGCTCGCACTGCACGACCTCGTGCTGCTGACCTTCTCGGACAGGCGGTCGGCGCTGCAGACGGGGGATCTCGACCGGGACGCCACCACACCCGCCGCGCTCTGGGCGTTGCAGGACTACGCCGACGAGGTCGAGCGGTGCTGGTCCACCGGCCGTGCGGCCGACGTCGTCGCGCAGCTCGGCCTCGACGGCCTCGCCGGCTACCCGGACGTGCTCGGCAAGCTCGTCGAGGACCTCGTCGAGCGGTGGACGGACGTGCTGGCCGACGCCGGTCGGGCCGAGCTGTACCTGGAGGCGTTCGTGCGGGCACGGGCGTTCGTCCACGACGTCCACACCGAGCTGACCGCCGCGCTCAACCTGCACCTGGTACCGCTCTTCCGCGCTGCGGTTCGTCGTGCGGCGCAGGGGTGAGGGAGCCGCTCAACTCGTTCGAACTTCTTCTGCCTCGACGGCGTAATGGCCGCGCGGTTCGCCTGTGTACCCGGTGACGAACCGACGAGGAGGCAGTGATGAACCCGGAGACACTGGTGCTGGTGACCACGACGTTCGGTGCCGCGGTGGCTGGTGGGCTCCTCGTCGAGACGGCGGAGACGGCCGAGGGGGCCGAGGGTGGTGCCGTCTGACCATCGCGGTCAGACGGCACCACGGTTCGCTGGGGACTTCTCGACCCGCTGAACATCGTGGACGTCCAGGTGTGGAGGGGAACGCGTTCGAAGAAGGTGCTGCGGCATCTCGGCCAACGTCTGTCCGACATCGACCTGTCAGCGCACTTGAAGGTTCCGGCAGGTGCGATGGTCGGTGGTGCTCCTGCGCCGGGTCATCCGTCCTGACCAAAGGGTCGCTTGACCGATGACGGGCAGGAGAAGCAGGACCTGGCTCGTCGCAAGTGCGGTTCGCGGTCATGTGGGGGACACGCGGCATGTCTGCAAAGGACGACTGGAGGCCGAAACTTCACCGCACATGCAGCGGTTCGCCGGTCTCGGTGTGGAAGACGCGAAACGCCTCGGCCGGTGCTTCATCCAGCGCGCCACCAGCACACGGCCATCGCGACGTTGTCCGGCTGGTCACCGTCGGCGTGGGCCCGCACCGTCGGCGGCAGTGACGCCGGCGCGGTGAACCGGGACCGGGCGCCGTCGAGCACGATCACCACGACCATCAGGTCGAGCCGCTTCTGGGATCGTGTCAGCACAGTTCGGCGGGCGCTTACAGATGAACAGCCAGGTCGGTTCCTCTTTGGACGGCACTTTCGAGCAATGCCCGCCCGGCCGTTGATTACGCCGGGCGCGTGGCAGACGGTAAGCGGGTGCGCGGTTGTTGAAACGCGCACGACCTCATGTTCCCGTCCTCGCCACAGTTCGGAGCCATCGTGACCACATCACCACAACGACCGCAAGGCAGGTGGACACGCAGAGCAGGCGCCATCATGCTCTCCGCAGCGACAACCCTTGCCCTCGCCGTCTTCATCTCGCCGGCAGCGCGGGCGGACGTGGCGTCCAGTTTGGATGCCGCCAACATGCGCTGCACCGAGTTCCTCGCGGGTGCCGCGGGCAACGTCACCGTCGCGAACTCCCTGACACTGTCGGGCAGCTACCAAAACGCTGCGTACACCGACATGAGCACAGCCATGGGTCTTCAGAACTACAACGTGTCGCAGAGCGGGCAAGCGCCGCGCTGCAGCCTGCCCCCAGCTCAGCAGGACATCGCCGCCATCTCGGCAAGAGCGAAATCAGACCTGGACTTCGACGGTGGCGGCGGATTCGGGATCGCCGGGAACGCGAGCTACTACAACCAGCAGCTCGCGCAAGGCCGCACGCAAACGAACGGTCAGAGCAACGTGACGTTGGCGCTCAACCGGCAGAACACTGCCATCGAGAAGCTCAACCCGTTCACCGGCCGCCCGGTCACCGTGTCCGCGAGCAGCTCCATCGAGACCTCCAACTACGGCGTGTCGAAGCTGCACGACCTCTTCACCTCCAGCATCTCCGGTTCGACCGGATGGATCGCGGCGGGCGGCTCCACCAACCACACCGAGTCCCTGACGATGACGTTCACCGGTTTCACCAGAACGAGGCTGGAACTCTGGCCGCGCACCGACTTCACCGGCGGGTTCCCCAAGGCGATGACCGTGTCGGTCCAGAACGGCTCCACCTGGCAGACGCTGGCCTCCGCCACCAACATGACGCGTCCGTCGAGCGGCCCCTACACCCTCGCGTTGCCCGCCACCTCCGGCACCACCTTCAAAGTCGACTTCACCTCCCTCGAGGACCTGGGCGGCTGGTACTCCGTCCACCTCGCAGAACTGCGCATCTACTAACCTCATCCCGCGCACGCCGCCCGCACCCGCACTCGTCGCCACAACAAGTGCAGCGGGCGGTGTTCCGCTGTCTCCGCCTCTGTGCCTTCCTGCTCATCACACAAGCCAGACGCCTGGCCATTACGCGCCATACGGCAACAAAAAGAGGACCTGAGCGGCTGGTACCACTCAGGTCCTCGCAGAGCTGTGCGTCTACTGATCTCATCCCGCGTCCCCCGGTCCAGGCTCTCGTCGCCACAACAGTCGCGCCGGCCGGTAGTTCGCAGTTCGTCATCCTGCCTCCTTCACAACCCAGGGCCGCATCTGTTACGCCACCGTCGACAACGACGAGACAACGCTCCAGATCCGTTCCGTGAGAGTCCGACGGTGCAGCCTGGACGATCGTCCGAACAGGAACTCGCCGCCGATCGTGCACCGTGTGGGAGAGCGAGCTCGAACCGCCACCCGTGGAAGGCGGCCGGAATGGGGTGCGAAGGTTGGCTCGCACATCTGAACGCGCACATCGGGCAGTTCGGGGGGGAAGCGGCGCAACCGATGTCCCCACGAGGGTGGAGGCGGTCATCCCGTCAGGCGACGTCAGGCATTGGTCGGCGGCGGGTTGACCACGGCGTGGCAGCGGGATCCGGTCCCGGTGACGCAGGCCGTGTCCGGCGTGAGCTGGAACCACTGCGCGGGATCATGGGTGCCACCCTCGGCAACTCACGCGCGAGAAGGACATCCCAGCCGGTCGGGCCACCTTGCTGATCTTCGCGGCGAGCCTCGCGTGGTTCACCTGCTCGTTCCTCCGCGCACCATCGGAAGAACTCCGTGACTGAGACCGCGAGAGCGGTGCCCTCCTCTCGCCGATCTCGTGCTCTATCCGCACGCGCGGCCGCTGCCGGCCGGGGACGAGGCGCTACACCGGCCCCGAGCTACCCGCTGCCGGGACGCCGGCCGAGCTGCCCAAGTACCACCGCGCCGCACCGAGGTGGAGTCCGAAGGTGCAGCGCGGCTCTCGTGCCGCACGCGGCCGGTGAACATCCACTGTGAACAGTGCGCGGCTGCGAACAGTGCGCGGCTGCGAACAGTGCGCGGCTGCGCAGAGCGCACGTCCAAAAGGGCAGGACCTCGCCGCCGGCGCGGCGGCACGATGAAGAGGACCACCGCCACCGACCACCGGGGGCCGACGATGACCACCGCTTTCGTGCTGGGCCACGGCGGGCGCAAGTTGAGCTACGGCAAGACTTTCGTGCCGGAGGGCCGCACGCTGACCTTCTGCTCGCTCGACGGCGAGTACACCGCCGTGCAGCGGGGTCTCGAGATGATGGTCGCCGGCCAGTGGAACGCGTTCGAGACGTGGGACGACGGAAAGGCCGAGGTGCTGGACGTGCTGGCCGCGACACCGGGCGCACCGTGCCCGGAGGTGCACAACTACAGCCTGGCGCCGTTGACCGACCAGGAGAAGAACTTCTTCGCCCGCATGGCGCGCAGGCCAGAGCTCGGCGCCGTGCCGCTGTACCAGGTGGGCGAGGACGTGCGGGCCGGGCAGATCTGCACCGCGGGGTGCTCGCGCCGCAACCGGGTGCACGCCAAGGAGTGCGCCGGAATCTTCAACCTCGTGGCCGAGGACCACATCGTGATGGTCAACTGCCGCCAGCTCTACGAGCGCGAGGTGCTGGCGGCCGCGGTGCCGTCACTGCGGCCGGACGTGCGCGCCGGTGGTGTGCTCGCCGACTACGAGCAGGTCGCCATCCAGATCACTCAGCTCATCGAGAACCGCCAGCACCTGCGTGCCTGGCAGGCGCTGGTGGCGTTGCCCGACGCGACCCGCGCGCTCGTCGAAGCCAGCTCGGTGCCGATCAAGGAGTTCATGGCGGAGGCGGGCAGGCGGGCCCGCACGGGCGCGAACCGGTTCGTCGACCCGGACCGCGTCACGCCGCGTTCGCTGCGGCCGATCCCGGACTTCGTCAACGCCGAGCAGGGCTGGCGCGCGCACGTGCAGGCGTTGCGCGCGGGTTCGCCCACGGGCGCACCGCCGTTGCCGAAGGACTACATGGACTGCGTCACGACCTTCCAGAACCTCTTCGTGCTGTGGCTGCAGGAGGGCAGCGCGGTCTCGCTGGCCCTGTACCACCTCGTGCTGATGGTCCAGTCCGAGCCGTACTACCGGCTCGGGGCGCTATCACCTGACGTCGTGGTGGACGGCCCCGCGGCGGTGTACGCGTTCGAGGAGTACGCCGAACACGTCACCGGGCTGTGGGCGGGAGGGGAGACCGAGACGGCGCTCGGCTGGCTCGGACTGTCCGACCTGGCGACCTACGCCGCCGATCTGCGCGCCGAGGCGGACGGGCTGATGACGCTGTGGCAGGCGGTGTGCGACGAGCAGGCGCGGGGCGGGTCCGCCGACGCCGATAAGGCCGAGTTCGTGTCCCGCTTCGAGCAGGCGCGGCTGGCGGTGCAGACCGGGTTCCACGCGAGGTTGTACGAAGGCCTCGAACACGTGCTCGTACCCGCGTTCCGGGACGCGCTGCGGTCGGTCACCGAGGACAACGTCGTGCGGCGCGGCCAGTTCTGATCCCGGCGGGCTGCGCGTTCAGGAAGATCGCCTTCCCGGTTGCCTGATCGGGCACGCGGATCGCCCGCCCGTTGCCGAGACTGCCGATGCGGTGTTCGTCGACTCTCGGGCAGGTGTCCTTTGATCACAGCGAACGATGTCGTGACGTGCCTGGTCTGCGCGGACGAGGTGGCCGGAGCCCTGCTCGCGAGGCACGACCCGAGATGCGGCGGCGCGGTGTGCACAGGGTGCGTGGCGGGCATCGTGCGGATGTCGTGCGAACCGACGGTCGTGCCCGCCGCGAGCGAGGGCGACTTCGAGTGGGGCCAGCTGCCCGCCGCACCGGCCTGTCCGGCGTGCCGCGCGCCGTTCGCCCGCGAGTGGCTCGCGAGTCTCGCGGTGTTGCCGGACGACCTGCTGGAAATCGCCTTCGCGATCGACCGTTCGGAGAACTGGTACCGGCACACGGGCGAGCCGTGGCGCCGGGTCGGGCAGGACCCGTTCGTGGCCGAGGTCGAGCTGATGCCGGTGGCGGAACCGGATCTCGCGCGATCGGTGCGCGAGGACACCACGTTCATGCCGGAGGTCAACCGGCTGCTCGTGCACGCCGTCGACCAGTACCACCGCGTGTTGCTCGACGTGCGGCAGGAGGTGCGGGTCACGCGGGTGCTCACGCAGCGGCGGATTGCCGACCACGTCATCGTCTTCGACGAGCTGACGTCGAGAATCGCCGAGCTGTGCGCGCGGCGCGCCGCCGTGGTCGCGGCGGTGCGGTCGGCGCCGTGTGACCCCGAGTCCGTCGTGAACGTGCTCGCGGCGCTGATGGCGGCGTGCGTGGACGCCGGACGCTGCGACGATCACCTGCAGCTGTGTGCGGCGAGCGAACGGCTGATGGCGCTGCCGTGCCCCCAGGTGCCCGTCGCCGATCTCGAACCGCTCGCAGGCGCGCTCGGTGCCGACAGCCTGTGGTTCGAGCTCGCGGCGCACATCCGCCGGGTCGACGACGGCATGGCCGCGCTGTGGCGCGATCTTCGCGCGCAGGCTGCGTCGTGGACACCCGAGGCGGCCAGGGCGGTCGTGGTGCGGGCACTCGCCGACATGGACGAGCTGGACCTGATGACATGCCTGCGCGAGATGGTGAACGTGCACGGCTGGACGGACCAGGTGGACGAGGAGAACGCGCGCCTGGCCGAGCTCGTGGACGGCGCACGCGGTGTGCTCGGCTTGACCTGACCTGGTCACCCCGGCCGGAAGGCGTCCGGGAGGACCAGGTGGCCCGATGACACCATCCCGGCGAGGTGCGGCAGCACCGCTGGACCGCTGATCGGGATGCCGACCTTCCGGGCCAGCGCGTTGAGTCGTCTGACCACTGTGGAGGAGTTGGTGGCCGTCGCCTTCGCGATGTCCCCCAATGAGCGGACGCCGGCCGCGGCGGCGGCGACGAGGGTCCACTCGGTCTCCGACAGTTGGACCGGCGGCGGCCACCGGGTGCTGCTCGGCACGGTGAGCCGGCCAGAGCGCACCGCGGCCGCGAACTCGGCCAGCACGCCGTCCGGGCCTCCCGGCAGCTCCAGTCTGGCCCCGAGCGTCAGCAGCCACGTGTGGACCTGGCTGAGCGGCTTCTCGAGCCTGTCCGCGATCATCTCGGCCGTCAGTCCGTGCGCCGCGGCCAGCACGAGCGACCAGTCGCCAGGTCCCAGGTCGGGCCGCAGCGGCGGCGGCCAGGTCACACCCTGCGGGAGACGAGGCAGGCGTCCGTTCCGCACGGCTGTCACGATCAGCGGGAACACCTCGTCTCCGCTTGCGTCGGAATCGAGCCGGGCGGCGAGGTCGTCGAGCACCCGGGAAATCGTCCGCGGAGGCCACCAGAGCTCGTGGCGAGCGGTCTTGATGTTCGTGCACCCGTGCAGCGCGGCCGCGATCAGCACCCACTCCCGCGGCGTCAGCGTCGCCGGGGCCGACGAGGACGGTGGCCACGTGACACCGGGGGTGAGCACCATGCTGATCTCGCGCGCCTTGGCGGCGATCGCGGGAAGTGCACCATCACCCGCGGCATGGACCCCCATGGCCGTCGCCACTCGCGTCACGAGGTCCAGGGCGGCCGAGTGCCGGACACCGAGCGTGGCCGCGACCGCCTGGCACGAGCGCTCCCCGTGCAGCGCGGCGGCGACGATCTGCTCGTACGCGAGAGTGAGCTGCGAGACGGCAGGCTGCGCCGGGATCGTGTCCTGTGCCGCGCCCGGCAGCGGATGGTCCGTCGCGGACATGAGTTCGGGCTCGGGATCATCCGGCAGCCGCAGGTCCACCGGGGACATGAGGAGCGGTGTCGGGTCGAATTCGACAGGTTCCTCGGTGCCCTCGATGTCGCTCTCGTCGTCCGAGATCTCCACGACGCTCGCGAACGGGGCCGGCGTTCTCGTGGCCGCCAGCGCCGGTGCCAGCAACCGCCAGCGATGGGCCCTGTCGCCCGCCAGCCCGACCCGGTCGGCGACCCAGTCGACCCACGTCCAGACGTCCTCGGCCGGCCAGTCGGCTGCCTCCGCCACGGCTTGCGGGTCCGGCCCGTGTCCGAGCGCGTCGAGCAGTGTCAGCTCCCGGTCGCCGAGGTCGGCGCGCAGGGCCCGCACCGCGCCGGTGACCGCGGCGACGATCCGTTCGTGCTCCGCCGCGAGCACGTCATAGGCCTCCACGGGGTCGTCGGCACCCGCTTCGGCGAGCAGCCACTCCTCGGCGATCCACGGCTCGACGCGTTCCTGTTGTGCCACCGCGTCGAGCAGTTCGGGCAACAAGAGCCTGGCGGCGATCGCCTCGTGCACCAGTGTCCGGCCGCGGGTTCCGTCCTCGCCCAGCAACAGGGTCCGGCCCCACTGGTTCAGCGCGCCGATGATCTCCTCGTGGTGCAGGCCGTTCCGCTCTCCCCAGTCGGCGAGCAGCCGGGCCGCCGTCTCCTCGTCCGGCGCACCGAGCGCGACGAGTGCCTTGTGCAGCCGGGGAATCGACTCCGGGCCGTCGGCACGGTTCCGCGCGGTCCACATCGCCGCCCGCAGCTGCAGGCGCGCGCCCTCGACGTCGTCAGGCCTCACCACGCCATGGGAACACCGGGAGGTGCGGGCACCGCTTCACTTTCAGGCACGCCCGCGCGCACTGCTCAGTCGATCACGGGAAGCAGCTGTGCCAGCGCTTCCTCGACTGCCCCGCCCATGTCCTCCTCGCCGGGCGGCACGAGCGCGAGCGTGCGGTCGACGAATGCGGCGATCTCCAAGGCGGAAGCGACGAACAGCGCGCTGCCGCCCGGTGTGGTCAGCCGGATCTCCAGTCGGAGCAGGGTGTCCGCGGATGGTCGCACGGTGAGGTCGCCCTCACCGCAGGGCTCGAGCAACCCCCCGATCAGCACGTCGCGGGCGACGAGCCACCTGACAGGCCCGGACACCGGGTGGAACACCAGCGATACCGCGTACGGGTCGAGCGCGTCGTACCCGAGGTCCACGCGGACGCAGCGGCTGACGTCGTCAGCGCCGTGCAGGTCGAAGACAGTCGATTGGTGGATCGTGTTCGTAGTCATGGGATTCGTCCTCCCGCTCGGGTGCTCTTGCCGTTCCCACACCCGAGAAGGCCGCTTCTTACGCGGATCTCCGTGCACGTGTCCGGATGTCATCTCGTCGCCGCCGGCCGTCGTCCGCTCGCCGCACCGCCGCGGCGAGTTCGCTCGGCGAGGACGACCTGCTGCTGCCACCCAGGGGTACCTGGCGAGACCGGAGTCGTCTGGTCATGACGTGGGACGGTCGCGACGTGAGCGGAAGTGGTCCAGCCGCCTGCGGTGACTGGCACAACCACAGCACGACACCCGCAGCGGATACCGGGGATCGCCCGCGTGCACGAGTCACATCCCGGTCCCGGCCACGGTCGAGTCCACCGCCGCTTCACGGTCGTTCAGCGGTGCCCGCGAGACGTCGGGGCAGGTGACCTGTCCGCACCGCGGACCGTCCACACGCACCGGAGCCGGTCATCAGCGCGGCGACGCGGCGCGCCCGTGAATCGGCGCAGCTGTCCGCCGGGGTCCGGCCGGACCGCACCCGAGAGCGGGACCCGGGCTCGGGAGAAAATCTTGGTGAGGTTGGCGTAACAGACCGCGCGTTGGCTTGTGAGGTGGGTACAAGTGCTCGTTCGAGTGGTGAGGTGAGGGTCATGGGTGCGGACGCGATGCGGATGGCGGCGACGGTTTTCGGTGTCGTGGTGACCGGCGGCCTGGTCGTCGAGGAGCCCGAGGTTCAGCAGGCCGACGCGGCCGCGGGGAAGTGAGCTCACCCGGCTCGCACGGCGTTGCCCGCGGCCGGATGCAGCCGGAGGGCATGTGCCGCGGCGACCAGTCCCGCGCCGGCCAGCACCAGGAACGCGGCCGCCTCACCGAGGTGCAGAGCCGCCGCGGCGGCGGACACCCCGAGCACTCCTGACATCTGCTGCGCCATCGCGAGCAACGTGTTGCAGTGCTGCATCTGCGGCGGCGGCACGTCGCTGAAAGCCAGCGTCGAGTACGCGGTGAGACCGACGGACCTGGCGCAGCCGCTCACCACGGCGAGACCGATCACGACCGGCAGCGGTGTCGAGGGTGTGAGCAGCGCGAAGCCCGCGGCGGTCGCGGCCAGGCAGACGGCGGGAACAGCGATCAGGCGCCGGAACGGCACGTGCCGCACCAGCCACGTCGTCGCCGGCTTCACCCCGATGTTGCCCGCGAACACGAACAACACCAGCGCGCCGGACTGAGCAGGGGTCCAGCCGAACGAGCTGAAGAGCTGCGGTAGCAGGAACGGCACTGCGGCGACCAGCGCCCCGAAGAGCAGGCTGCCGATCACGGCGACGCGGAACGTCGGCGTGCGCAACGTCCGCAGATCGACCAGCGGGTGCGAGGAGCGCAGCAGGTGCCGCGTCGCGGCGGTGAGGGCCGTGACACCGGTGACGGCCACCGCGGCCGCCACGACCGGGCCGCTCGCCGACGTCATCAGGTGCTCTGCCGTCGTGACCGCGCCCAGCCCCAGCCCCAGCAGCAACACCCCGGGCAGGTCGAGGCGGGGCGCCGCGGCGGAGGGGCGGGCCGGGCGGACGAGCCGCCACGCGAGCGCCAGCGCGACCAGTCCCAGCGGGACGTTGATCAGGAAGATCCAGCGCCAGTGCCAGTACGTCGTGATCACGCCACCCAGCGCGGGTGCCGCCACCGGGGCGAGCAGACCCGGCCACACCACGTAGGACAGCAGCCGCGGGATGTCCGCCTTCCGCGCGGTGCCCAGCACCACCAGCAGGCCGATGGGCACCATCATGGAGCCACCCGCGCCCTGCACCACGCGTGCCACGACCAGACCGCCGAGGCTCGTGCTCGTCGCGCACGCCAGCGACGCCGCGGTGAACACGGCGATCGCGGTCAGGAACACCCGCCGCGCACCCCAGCGCGCGCTGAGCCAGCCGCTGAGCGGCAGCAGCACCACCACCGCCAGCAGGTACACCGAGACGAGAAGGCTGATGTCGGCCGGTGGCACGCCGAGCGCAGGCCCGAGGCGGGGAGCGGCCGTCGACACGATCGTGGCGTCCAGCTGTTCCATGAAGAAGCACGCGGCCACGAGCAGCGCGGTGGCGCGGCCGGGTGACTCAGGCGCGATTGGTCTCCCACCACCTCTGGTACATCGCGGCGTACGGGTGGTCGCGGGCGAGCTCGTCGGGGTTCACCTCCCACGGCTTCTCCTGGATGTAGTGCACGACGCGCACGTCCTCGTCGCGCCACAGGTCCGGGTGGGCCTGCGGCAGCGTCTTGAGTCCGTTGTAGACGTACGGGAGCTGCGTCCACCGCCCGGCGAAGTGCTCGTTGAGCAGATCCTGTTCGGAGAACACGTACCTGGTGAGATCCGGTGCGGTCGCCAGTCGTTCGCGCAGCCGCAGCGCCACCGACAGATCGGGTCTGAGCACGAACAGCCCGGCGTTGAAGTAGCGCGCCGGCCTGCCGCGCCGGGTGTAGGCGCAGGTGGCCGGCGTCCAGCTCGCCGGATAACCGCTGACCTGGTTGGGGTTGCACGTGCACGCCGCGCAGGCCGCGATCGCGTGGCCCTGCCGCAGCGGTGTGGTGATCAGGTCGTCGATGTCGCGCAACACGAGCATGTCCGCGTCCAGGAACGCGACCCGGTCGTAGCGGGTCAGCTCGAACACCCGCAGCTTCGTCCACGCCTCGCTGAAGCGCTCGGCCGCGTACCGCGTCGGCCGGTCGTCCGGTGGCGTCACCGGCTGCACCTCGAGCACTTCGCACCCGTCCGCGACGAGAGCGGTGCGGGCCGACGCGTCGATGCCGGGCGTCACCATCACGACCAGCGGGTGCGCTGATCCGGCGCGCTGCAACGACTTCCACAGCGTGCGCACACCGGTGAGGTACGACGACCTCGTCAGCAACGTCACCCAGGCGGCGTTCACGGGCATGGACCGGACCTCCCCTGTCGGGGTTCCATCAAGTGACAGCCGGTCCCGCCGGTGCCAGTGACGGACGGGCAGCGGAACGGGCAACACGGCGGGAAACGGCGAACTTTCACCGAAATCGGTTCAGTGCGCGCAAGGGACTACTCCATTCGAGGTCCTTGATGTATGAAGCAGTTCGTCGCGGGCGAGCAGGACCTCCACTGGTCGCACGAGGTCGTGCCGCCACGCACCACCGAACCCGACCTGAACGCGCCGCCGCTGGAGTGGACACCGCGATCTTCGCTCGCGCCGCCGGAACGCGTGGTGCACATCGCGTCTGAGGCGCACGCCCGCGAGGTGCTGGCGAACAGCCGCGACTCCCCGGTCGCGATGCTGGGAGGTGGTTTCTCCCGCGCCCGCATCCTGCGCGCGGACAGCGGGCTCCTGCTCGACGTCACCGGAATGGCCGGACTGGTGCGGCTGGACGCGAGCACGGCGACCTTCGGAGCGGGCACGAGGCTCGAGACGGTGCACGACCTGCTGCGGTCGATCGGCAGACGGATGGACTGCTCGCCGGGTGTCATCGCGGCACAGACGCTGGCGGGGGCCGTGGGCACCGGCACGCACGGGCAGGGACTGCGGCAGAGCACGCTTGGCGATGCACTGGAGGCGGTCCGGTTCGTGGACGGCACCGGTGCCGTGCGCGTTCTGCGGCACAGCGATCCGGAGTTCGGCGCGCTGCGGCTGCACCTCGGCAGGTTCGGCGTGCTCACCGAGCTGACCATCCGCACTGTGCCGTGGTCGGCCTACACGTGCGAAAAGCTCGCAGTCACCGAAGCCGAGCTCGCCGTCGGCTTCCCGCGTTGGAACGAGCAGTACCCGTTCTGCAAGGCGTGGTGGTTCCCCGACACCGGCATGGCGCACGTGTGGCGAGTCCGCGACGCGAGCGCGGCCGAGCAGGAACGCCTGCGCCGCAATGACAACCGGCCCGTGCCGCTGACCGGCGCGGACCACCACCTCAACGCCGCGGTGCGCGCCACGATGGCCGCGATGCGGCGCCAGCTGCACTCCACGGACCCCAGACGCGACCATTTCCTCACGGTGACCCGGTTCATGGACTTCCACGACGTCACGGGCGACTTGTACGACCTGCTGTGCAAGGGCATCCCGGTGCAACAGGTGAACCTCGAGGTCGCGCTGCCGCTGGAGCGCTTCCACCGGGTGCAGCGCGTGCTCCGCGAGTGGTTCGACGAACGGCACCCGGAGCTGCACTACCCGGTGATCCTGCGCGCCACCGGTCCGTCGAAGGCCTGGCTCAGCCCCGCGTACGGCGGTTCCGCCTGCCACTTCGGTTTCGTCGTCTACCGCGCCACCGACGGCTCGATCCCCGGCGCGGCGATGCGGTCGGTGCGCGAGGCCGAGGAACTGCTCGCGGCGGAAGGCGGAAGACCGCACTGGGGCAAGCACTTCACGCCGCGGTTGTACGACTTCCCCCGCCTTTTCCCACGCTGGGACGACTTCCTCGACGCTGCCGGGGACGCCGATCCCGGCGGCAGGTTCGGCAACGCCTTCCTGCGCGGGCTGCTGTGGCGGCGGGTGGCCGGATGACTGCCCTTCGGGGCATGGCACCGGCCTCGGCGTAATTGCCGCGCTCGTTCGGTGTGGTGGCAGGTAACAGCGTCCTGAACCACACCCCGGCGAGGTCGTCATGAAAACCCGAACCGTCATACGAATGCTGCTCTGGGCCTCCGTCGCGACTCTGCTGGCGATGTCCGGCAAAGCACACGCCGACCCCGGGTCGTACACGGGCACAGAGGGGCACACCACGCTCGACAAGTTCCAGGTCACTGGGTGGGGTGGCGTCTTCCACACGAGCCTGACGGACGGCGTGTGGAGCCGTTACGGCTACATCCAGGAGCAGGCGCACGAGTGGCAGGACGTCGTCTCCATCGCGTCGGCGCGCGACGGAGCCGACGACCTGCACCTGCTGGCGACCACGCGGGACGGCAGGCTGCTGCACGTGCTGGGTGACGACCAAGGCTGGTCGGGGTTCGGCACGGTGGCGGGCTACAACGGCGGCGCGGCCGACCCCGGCCCGCACCCCGGCCTCGAGATCGGCACGACGGCGGCGGCGATCGACGAGAACGGCGACCTCGAAGTGCTCGCCACTGTCGCGGGCGGCCACCACGTCGTGCACACCACCCGGTACGCCCGGGCGTTGGACTGGGAACAGCTCCACTCGATCAACGACGAGGTCGGCTGGCGGGGAGCGGTGCGCAAGATCGGTCTCGCCCGGTCGGCCGCCAGGATGAACATGTTCGCGGTCACCGACGACGGCAACGTCTACTACTCCTACCGGAACCTGGGCGAGCGAACGTGGGCGCCGTTCTACAACATCAAGTGGCAGTGCGGTGAACCTGGCCCGGTGACGGACGTGTCCGCGGTGGCGTCGGGTGACGCGGTGCACTTCATGGCGATCGCGTCCGGCCGGTTGTGGCACTGCGGAGCGACACCGGACGCGTGGAGCGACTTCGTCGAGGTGCCGCTGCCCAGCGGTGTGTCGCCGGCGTCCGTGGACCTCACGACCGACCACCCAGGACTGCGGGCCACTATCACCGGTGCGGACGGCACGGTCCACGACGCCGTGTCCACCGGGCAGGTCTTCGGTGCCATCTGGTCGCCGTTCGCGAAGGTGCTCAACGACGCCGCTCCAGGTCCGTTCGTCGATGTCAGCGCTGTGGGCTGAGCACCTGCCCGGACGGGCACCCGCGCGGGCACGACGGCCGGATGCGGCCTTCCTGGACTCCGGACAGGGCGAGCACGACGCGTTCAGCTGACCCGGTGGACGTGGAATCGGCTGTGCAGCGGCCGGTGCCAGGAACGCTCGGCCACGCGGCACCGGGCGACCGACGTGCGCGCCTGGACCTGGCCGGGGCTTCGTGCATGCCGCCCTGTCGTCGCTCTGGCTCGGCGAGCGGCGCATCCGGAATCAAATCGGCCGGCGTGGAGTGGCCGGTGCCGTCAGATGCGCCAGACCTTCTGCCGGTTGGGCCGCAGCCTGCCTCCCGCCTGGATCGGCGGAGGCTCGTGGGCGTCGCCCGGCGATGCCCGGCGGACGAGGCGCAGTCGCAGGTCGAGTGGTGTCAGATTGACCGACGCCCGTGTTTCGAGCGGGCTGCCCGCCACCGGTTCCACCTGCCACTTCGACACGATCGTGGCCACGATGAGAACCATGTTGTTGAACGCGAAGTCACGGGCGATGCACTGCCTTGGCCCGTTGGCGAATCAGCACTCCGTTGCACGACGTACGAGCTGTAGGCGACGACCGTCCCCGCCGGGATCGCGTACCCCGCCAGCTCGGTGTTCTCTGTGACGACGCGCAGCGGTGCGAAGTGCAGCGACGGATACATCCTCAGTGCTTCGGTGACGACCCGCTTCGTGATCTCCAGTCGTGGTAGGTGCTCCGACGCGGACGCTCCAGGCGTCACCACCGCGTCGACCTCCGCCTGCACCCTGGCCTGGAGTGCGCTGTCCTGGGCGAGCTCGTGCCAGATCCAGCTCAGCACGCTCGACATGGTGGCGGTCGGAGCGATGAGGAAGGTGGCCGTGTGGTCGAGCCTGCGGATGTCGTCGAACCAGGGGATCTTCTCGCTCTCCTCGCTCAGCAGCCGAGTGAGCACCTGGGCCTCGGCGCCGCTCGAGTCGCTGTGCCGGGCGATCGCCTCGGCGATCCGGCCTCGCGCCCGTCGCAGCGCCCGGTGAGCAACGGGAACATCGCGTCCGCGGCTGTGTTCGATTTCTACGTCCGGTTCTACGGTGATGAGCCGAACCAGGAGCGCGTCGGGCTGATCGCCGGGTTCGGGCCAGGCTTCACGGAGGAGCCCGCCATTTGTACGGCCCGAGCGGCCGCGGTGGGGGTGCGAGTGTCACCTCCGCTGTGCCGGTCCTCCTCGGCTGAACCACGTCGAGTCGTCGGCCACGAACCCGTGTCGTACGTAGAACTTCCGCGCCAGATCATTGTGCTTCTCGGTCTCCAACACCACCTGTGGCATCCCACGTGCCGCACACCGCGCGCAGATCTCCTCGATGACCTGACCACCGATGCCCTTCCCCGGCGTCCGCACGAAGAACTCGTCGAGCACCGCGTGTCTGCCACCTGACTCGAGCGAGTAAGCCCACGTGACGACTGCGTAACCGGTGTCGAACAGCAGCACCTCGCCGAAGTCGTCGTTCTCCAGCAAAGGAACAAGAGCGGCCGCGACGAACTGCTCGTCGTAGTGGTGTTGATCGATCCGGTAGAACTCTCGAATCATCTCGTCGAGCAACGGCAGGTCCGAACGGATGGCACGGCGCAGCGCGATCATGCTGTCAGCCTAGGAACGACGAGGACGGCCTCACCTACCCGGCCGTGCACCGTCCGGGGCATCATTCACCGCCGGCGCGCCCGCCGAGTGCGGTAGCGCGGGAGTCGTGGATCCTCTCCCAGTGCTCCACGACTACTCGTCGCGGACTGCACAAACCGCAGAACGACTGGGTGAACCCGGCGTGCTGCTGCGCTTCGGTCAGTCGCTCTGGTGTCACACCCGGTTGACCCGACAGTCCGATGTGACGCACCTTGGCATTGCCGTTGCGTCAACGCCGGACGCGAGAACAGAGATGTCGGCGCCATCGCGGCGTGATGCTCGATGGTGCGGGAGGGTGGGCGACACGCGGTCCGCGGGGCAGTCTTGCCCGCGCTGCCGGCTGTTCGCCTGTGGGGGCTCGCAACTCAGTCGATGATCTCCATCAACCGGGCGATCTCGGTGTCGAAGTCGATCCAGCGCGACTCATCGCCGACAGGAACGAGCTCGGAGGTCCTGTCGAGGAAGTCGGCGAGGGCACCGAGGGGCGCGCTGAACTCGGCGGTGCGACTGGGAGGCGACAGCAGGATCAGCACGTGGGGCTCGTCGTCGTGGCACGGCCGAAGCCTGACATCGCCCTCACCGCTGGGACCGATCAGTCCGGCGGCCAGGAGGTCGCGGGAGAACTCCCAGTGCACTGTTCCGGTGCCGGAGCGGAACACGGCGTGGATCGCGAACGGATCGGACGCGTCATAGCCGAACTCGACCGACATCTCGCTCACACCACCGGTTCTGTCCACCTGACGCAATGTCGTCGACAGCTGGACGGTGCGGTTGTTCATGGTCGCGCTGCCTCTCAGCCGGATGGTCACCCAGAATCGTCGATCGAACGGGACGGCGAACGCGGCGCTTGGCGTGCGTGTGCCGAGGCAGATGCGCGGCTCAGAGGTGCCCTTGCTGTTGCCCTCGTGGACCTCGTACTTCGAACCGGTGCGTCCGCGCGTCCAACCGGGTTTCGGCGTCGGCGGCCTGGTCCTGGCGGCGTGGGCGCATTCCGACCGACACTTCTGCCGTCGTGCTGAGCTCGGAGTGCTCGAGAGGCGTGCAGTCGACCGGCGGGGTTGCTGGTAGACACTTAGCGCACAACGGGAGGTGGCACGCGCAGCCGGTACGCAGGTCCGCCCGACCATGCAGTTCTGGTCGCAGTTCCGGCAGAACCTCGCAGGCGCCGGCGAGACCAGGGTGATGGTCCCAAGGTTCCTGAGCGCATCGACGCAGTTGGCGGACTCTTCTCGAAACCGGGTGATCTGTTCCATCACGCCCTCGTCGTCGCCGGCTCTCACGACCGAGATGGTGCGCATCTGCCTGGCGTTGTCGTCGAGCTTCATCCAGGGCACGCCCCGCGCGTTCTCGGTCAGGCGGACCAACGCGGCACGCGGGTTCAGGCTCGTCGAGGCGACACCGAGGACGTGTTCCAGCGTCACGACAGCGAACTCGTTGGCAGCGCAACAGGTCCTCAGCCCGCGGGTGACCAGCTCGTCGAAGGCCCTGCGAAAGCCGGTGCCGGCTTCGTCGATCGCGCTGTCGATCATCTGGCACACAGGTTCGCCGGGTTCGGCCATCAGGACGAGCTTCTTGAGGTCGAGCTGTACGACTGACCATTTCAGCCAGCGCAGGGGACTTCGCGGGCCACCAGGGTCTCTCCACTGTGTAGTTGTTGTGACGAAGCGGTGTGTGGCGCCGGACCGCATGCGGTCCGGCGCCACGGTGTTCAGCGCACGACGATCTCCGCGAACTGGGCTCGATAGACGGTGGAGCCCTCGTTCACCGCGCCGAGCTTGGTCATCACGACCCGCACGAACCGCACGTCCTGCTCCGTGAAGGAGAAGGCACCCGTCGTGGAACCCGCAGGCCGGACGTACCCGTGCTGATCGGTGATCTTCGTCCAGTGCACACCATCTGCGGAGACTTCGACTGTGAAGTCCTGGGCGAAGCCCGCACCCTGACCGCCGGTTTGGTCGGTGCGACCGTGCAGCTCCACGCTACCCGCGCGTCGGGAGGCGCCGAGGTCGAGCACGACCTGTTCGGTCGCGTCCGCCGTCGCGTGTGCGTCGCTGGTCCAGCCCATGCTGTTC
>NZ_JYJG01000265.1 GCF_000955955.1 Lentzea aerocolonigenes | reverse complement strand
GGTCCAGCCCATGCTGTTCGAGGACGAGTCCACTCGTCCGTCGATTGCCGCCGCGGCGCCCCAACCCCAGGCCTCGACGGAGCTGGAGACGGTCAGCTTCGGACTGGCGGGGGCGTAGTAGGCCTCGACCTCCGCGAGCTGAGTGCGGTAGACGGTTCCTGTCGCACCCTCGTTGATCGATCCCAGCTTCGTGACGTTGAGTTGGATGTAGGCCACCTGCTGCGCGGCGAACGGGACCCGCAGGGGTGCTCCGGCAACCGGCCTGGGGTAGTCGTGGAAGTCACCCACGGTCGTCCAGTTCTGGCCGTCCGCCGACACCCTGACCGTGAAGTCCTGCGGGAAACCCGCTCCCGGCTGGTTGTCGACGAGGTCGGACCGCGGGTACAGCGTCACCTCGTCCACCAATCCTGGCGAGGTGAGTCCCAAGACAACGGTCTCGGGCTCGTACGGCGACCAGTGGGCCGGCGTGCTCCAGCCCATGCTGGACTGACTGGAGTCGGTCTGGCCGTCGACGAGGTATGCCTTGTTGAAGCCGTTCTGGTCGATGGAAGAAGCAGCGTTGACCACCAGAGCGGCCTTGGCGCGCTCGGCCGGCGCGGGAACCGGGGTGGGCACCGGCTGCGGTGTCGGCTGCGGCGCGGGTGCTGGTTCAGGAGTGGGCTGCGGTTCCGGAGTGGGTGCGGGTTCGACAGGCGTCGGCAGAGCCTGCGTGGCCTTGTCGGTCCACTGCTGTGCGTCGGTCCCGTCGCAAGTGCTCAGCCTCACGTCCGTGGCGCCTCGCGTGAGGCAGAGGCCCGTGTAGCGGCTGATCATGGTCACTCCGGGCTTGCCGTTGCCGGGCGTGCTGCTCCACAGCTGGCTCGACTTGCTGAGGCAAGGGGTGAATCGTGGTGATGCGGACGTGGTGTCGACCGACATCACCGCCGTGAGGCAGGTGTTGCTCGCGGGGTTCTGCACCACGTAGAAGCAGGATCCGGTACCCGACGTGCACGTGGTGTTCGGCACGGTCCGCGGCGACAGCACGAATGCCTGTCCAGGATTGGGTGCGTCCGCCGTGGCGCAAGCCGCCGCCTGAGCGGCTCCTGCGACTGCGTCGGCTGTCAAGCACCGGCTGTCGCCCACCGTGTTGACGAGCTGGCGTGCGGGACCTGAGTACGCGGACGACTGCTTGACGGCCCAGTCGGACACCTGTCCGAGGTTGTCGCCCCACAACGTCGTGGTGTCAGCGGCTTCGGCCTGTCGGAGGACGAGCTGGTCGCCGGTGGCGTTGAGAGCCAGGAAGGCGCCGGAGGACTGGTTCTCGTAGCGGTAGATGCCAGATCCCTGGTCTGTGTTGTACCGGAACCAGATTGCCCGAGGATCCTTCGAGTTGCAGCGCGACCACGTCAGCGCGCCGTTGTCGGCGAGCAAGCAGCTGTCGCTGTAGCCGTTGCCGATCAGGAACGGCTGGTCCTGCGTGCGGTCACCGGGACGCAACGGCATTTGCAGGATCTGTTCCTGAAGCCGTTCGGTGGACTGGTCGTTGTGGCACTCTCGCGCGGTCGCGTGGTAGGCCGGACCGCCGTCAGCGGTGCCGTCCGCGGCCGCGATGCAGAGGTAGGTGTCCTGGAGGTGTTTCCAATGGGCACTGACCATCGCCACTTCGTACGGCTTGGTTCCGGTGCAGGCGGGCTGGTTGTTCCCGTCGAGAGGCTTGCGGTTGAGCACGTCACGCGGTGACATCGTCTGGTATTGCGGCAGGTAGGTGTACTCGCCGGTGGCCCGCGTCTCCGCCGATGTCGGCGACCAGGCTTGCTTCGCCTGTGTCACATCGAGGTTCAGGTCATCGGGAACCCACCAGTAGTAGTGGCTGTAGTCACCGTTGTTGGCAGTGGAGTAGTCGTTGAAGTCGCCGAGCCCGTGGTTCGGATGATCGACGCTGTGGTCGAAGTTGACCCGCAGATAGCCTCGCACGTTGACGTGCGCGGAGCGTTCGTCGACCCATCCGTAGGAGTACGGCGGTACCTCGTAGGCGGTAGTGACCTCGTACCCTTCGGTGCTCGACTTGTGGTGTTCGTAGGTGCTGGAGATCGAGCCGCCGATGCCGAACGGCTTGACGTCGGCGGAGATGCTGACGCCCCACGAGTCGGACGTGCTGTCCTCGTGCCGGTACGAGATGGACTGCTGAACTGTGCCCTCGTTGCAGTTCGTGACGGACGAGATCTTCTTGACAGAGTCGGAGAAGACCACGCTCTCCGCCGAACCGTAGTCGCGATGGACGCCCAGGCGGTCGAGTTTCTCCTTGAACGCCGGCACGTCGTCGTCGTACGTGTAGGTGTAGCCCTGTGCATCCGGGGTGCTCACGCCGACCCAGTTGCAGCCGTCTGCCTTGGGAAAGTAGAGACCATTGCCGGAACACGCCCGGATGAGGTCCTCGTAGAGCTCCTTCTGGCTGGATGGGCGCCAGCCGTCCGCCGTCGCGGCTGGTGCCCAGAGCGCGCCAGCGCCACCGAGTCCGATGGCACCGGCGACGACGACAGCCATCATTTTCTTGAACAGCCTCATGGCTCCTCCTGGTAGGCCCGTGTTGCCGTCATCACAGGCAGGCGGAGCGGTCATTACGGCAGACGTGACACTTTCTCGTTCTGTGGCAGCACCTTTACCGTCCGTGGTGTCCGGCGTGTCTGCTGCTGTGTCACCGTTGCAGGAAGCATCGTCGAGCACACCGGTCACGTCGTCGGTGAGCGTCACTGGTGTCCCGTGAAGTCGGAGCCGCGGGAGTTGTGCACCAGAAGCATGTCGCTCACCTTGCCACCCGGCATCGTGACGTCGCTGCCGACGATCTTGCTCACGTCAGCCTCCGCGACCGTGACCGGGTCCGCGCACGCGAAGGCCCTGCCCGTTCGGGCTGCACCTGTGGCCGTGTTCAGCCAGCGGTGACCGGGAGGACGACCGTCTCCGCGGAGATCACCTGGCTGTAGGCCTCCAACGGACCCCACTTCCACTCGAACCTCTGGGTCTGGTCGGTGTTCGGTGGCGTGACCGATACGGACCGCACGTGCCATCCGGTGCCGTTGTCGCCGAGGTGTACACGCAATGTGGCGTGCGCGGTGGCGCCAGGGGCCAGCACGACCGCCGAGTGCGGGACTTCAGACCGCGGTGCGTCGAAAGTGCGGCCGTCCTCGCCGGTGAAGGACACACCGGGAAAGCCGAAGAGCGTGCATTCGACCGAACCGGTGTTGCGCAGTGCCAACGGCACCGTGGCGAAAGTCCGTTCGGGAGCGGGCATGTCGACAGGGCCCATCACGCCGGGGATCACCTCAACGGAGGTGCACGTGGCAGGTCCGCCGACGGGCTTCTCTCCGGGGACGACCGCTGCCGGGGAGGAAGCCGTGGAGGAGGTGGCGGACGATGAGCTCGGCGTCGTGGTGGTCGAACCGCCCGGACCGCAGGCGGTGGTGAGAGCGACTAGACCCACGCCGGTGATGGCAGATGCAAGCAGCGTCCTGTTCATATCCACAGTGGACCCGCAGATCTCGTCATGGCCACCGTGCACACGGGCAATGCCTCGTGCAGTCGAAGAAGCGTGCGATGATCGGGCCGGATCCACTGTGCGGGCGGTGGACACGAGGGTCTCCGGCACCGCGCCGGTGCGCAAGCCGACTGTGCGGTCCGGCCGCGCTGCCCGGAATGGCAGCCCCGAAACCTGACAGGCCTGCCCGGGAAGACGTTGTCCAGGGATCGACACGCGACCAGCCACCGGCCGGACTCAGGCGCGAGACCAACGGATCAAACGTGGGCAGCGGCACTGTGAAAGCCTGACACCGCCATCACCGAAGGCACCCGTTCAGAGCAGTCGGGCACTCGGGATCGAAGCGCGTCCGACAGGCAGCAAGACGCTCAGCAACAGCAGTGCACCAGCGATTGAACAGGATTCGAGGTACAGCCTGGGTGCCGAGTAGTAGATGACTGCCACGGTAGGCGCCAACAAGAACGCGAACAACGACAGCGCGCGCCCCAGGGCCGCGTCACCACGGATGAACGCGACGACTCGTACTCCGAACACAGCCGCCGCAACGGTCATCACGTTGTTCCAGGGCGTCAACAGGAAGCCGTTGTGCAGCAACGCGCCACCGAGCGGGAATGCGAACGCCCATGCAGACCACATGGCTGGCCTGCGGACAGACGGCATCGGTGCATCGCGGTGGAACCCGGAACACAAGCACGCGAACGCCACTGCCGCCGGCAACTGGAGCAAGAACCACTCCGGTACCACGCCCACGATCAGCATGCAGACCCACGAGGACACCAGCGACGCGCCCATCGCGACCTTGGCCGAAGTGCGCTTCTCCTTCGCCAGGAGCACCAGCGCCACTATCGGGACGATGTCGGACAGATTCCACATCGTCATGACCTCGAGCACGTTCGGCTCGTTCGGGTACGGCGCCCACAACGACTGTGCCACGGAGATTCCGAAGTTCAGGACTCCTGACAGCAGTCCCAGCAGTCCGAGGGCGCGCACGACCCCGGCTCGCCGAATCGCCCGTGCGGGCGCTCCCGGTGTGCCGCTTGCCGGAAGGTGTGTGCGGACAGCGAGTTGGAGCATTCCGAACTTCTCCTGCCAGCTGAGCCGTGCCTGACCGGGGCCGAGAACGCCGCCATCGTCGAAAAGAAGCTGATCGACCATTTGCTCTTCGTGGGCCTGCCGGTACCACGTCGGCAAGATGCGCATCAGCCGCCGATAACGCTGCTCCACTGTCGCCACAGGTTTGTCTTCGTCTCTTGTGCCACGCTTCGCAACCACCGCACCAGTTGAGCAGAGCGGCCCGATCCGGCGATTGCCTGATCAGGCACGGGACAGGGCATCAGGCGAGTGTTGATCTCGGATCCAGGCGTGGTGACGATCGAAGCTCTCCGTTGATGCCGCTGTCGGTGGAGACGGTCGTGGATGTCCTTGGCCCGTATCACGATCCACCAGGCCGCAACCCGATCGCGGTGGGATGACCCTTGAAGGAAGCAGGGACGGCGCGAGTCGACCCTCGCACCGTCCCGACCGGGAGCCGGTGAGATGGGCGTTGCCATTTCTCCAGCGCGCCGCTTGTCGTTGGCGCGTCACGAATGACGCTCGGCGTGGCTCAGCAGGAGCGGCGAAGGATCGAGCCGGATGTTCCGGCGAGCCGGACCGATGTCACCGTTCTGCCTGCTTCGTCCGTGTAGGTGCCGCCCAGCGGCACCGTAGATGTCGCCGCGCCGGCCGGGTTCGCGTTCACGAGTACCATGCCGCAAGCGAAATCCCGCCGGAACAGGTTTGTCGCGATCGCCCGGTAGCTCCCAGACGGTGCACCGAGCCGCCAGGTGTACTCACTACGCCACTGCGGAGGATCCCCGTAGCCGTCGGTCCGCGCGACCGGCGAGAAGGCACTGCGCGGTCCGCTCACCATCAGGAAGCTCGCCAGCGCGTAACGGAACGGCGCCTGTGCACTGTCGGAGAAGTGCGGCTGGACCCACGTGATCTTGCCACGCGCTTCGTTCGCCGAGATCTCGGCAAGTTGCCTGCTCCACCCTTCGGAGTACTCCGGCAAGCGGTTGGTGTCGCTGAACGTGAGCCACCACTCGTCGAAACCGCCGTCGAGATTCGTGGTGTAGGCGTTCCAGCCTCCGGCGTACAGCCGTGCATTCGCGAGGTTCGCGACCGTCTTCAAGCCCGCTGAGGTGAACTTGGCCCGAGTGTTGGCGAACATCGCCTTGTAGGCGGTCTGGATCGACGCATCTGTCGGATACCTCGCCGGGCACACGTTGTCGTGGTAGGTGGCGCACGAGAACAACGCGTTGTCCATCAGCACTCCGTCGAAGCCGGACGCCTTGCTGGCCGAAATGACCGCGTCAGCCCAGGCGTTCTGGTAGGCGACGTTGCCGATGTCCATCTGCCAGTGCCCGCTGTAGCCGCTGTACTGGAGGCGTTGTCCCGCTGGGCTGAGCAGGAACCACTCGGGATGGTTGCGGCTGGCGTCGCAGTATCCGATTCCGGTGGGCAGCTGGGCGTCGTCCACCCCGTTGTGGCAGGCGTAACTGCGGGTGGAGGACAGGTCCTTGTAGACGAAGACCTGAACGGAGGGGTTTGCGGCCTTGAGCTTCGAGATGAGCGCTCCCTCCCAGGCGTTGAGCACGATGTAGGCGCGTCGCTTGGCTTCGGTCGCGAGCTGTGCGTCGGTCACCGCGGTGCTGTTGAGGTGCAACCAGAACAACGGTATCTGTGGCACAACGGCGCTGGGAGGGGCTGAAGTGTTCGTCGGGCTTGCGGTCGGCGTCGTGACAGTCGTCGTCTCCGTCGAGGATCTGCCCGGCACAGGAACCCTGATCGTCCATGCCGGTCCTGTTCGGACGGTGTAGGCCGCAGGCTCCGTGCTGGAGGCGAGCCGCGTCTCAACTCCCGGCCCAAACCCATTGGCAGCCTTCTGTTCACCGCTGGATCGCGCAGCCGAGGACGCGCACAGGGCCGTCGCACCGGCGAGCATGGTGATCAGCGGCAACAGGACAAGCGTCCGTGTGAGCGAACGGGCAAGGAAGCGGCACGAGGTTGCTAGGGGGTGCGGCATCAGGTCCTCCGGGAAGTCGGACGAGCGCGCAACCGGATCGCGAGGCGCGAGGCTGGCTCGCCGTGTCGGTGACCCTATGTATTCAGAGCGAGGAGATTAGTGCCTGTGAGTGTTACCCGTTCGGGCTATGGAATGGCTTGAAGTAGTCAGATCTGTTGGCCTGGTGCCAGTTGACTGCGCAGCGCCGCCTCTGCGTTCTCGTCCGTGCCGCACATTTGGGCGACGACGGGACACCCTTGGGTTCGTCGATCGGGCGGGTGACCGATGAAGAACGCTTGCTGGACCTGGACGACGCTCGTGATCACCAGCCATCGCGATGCGTGTTCGGCAGCGAAGCGGATCGGACCGTTGAACAAGCCCCCAAGCGGCGTCGGGCAGTGCTGTTGCCCTTTCGTGCTTCCCTCGTAGGCCTGTTCCAGGCCAGTGCCGCTGGTCGACAGTCGACGTCATGAAGATCATCGACTTCGACCACTTCCCCTTGCTGCGCGGTCACTTCGACCAGCGGGGGTCGACAGTGCACTCGGCGGTGGAGTGGGTGAACAACCTGTGGTCGTACGGCGAGTTCGCGAGTGACGACCTCGTCTCGTTCCTGACGGAGATCGCGACCGAGGTGGACGCCGCCCGGGCGGCAGCGCCCGCCGAGTGTGACTCGCTCGACTCGCGGATACGTCACCTGCTCGAACTGGAGTGCTCGCCGTGCTGCACACCGTTGATGCTCGAGTTGAGGACGCCGGTTTCGGTGCTCCAGAAATGCGGGCATGCCTTCCACACCACATGCATTGCCGAGTGGTTCGTGAAGGCATCTCGCGATCAGGTGCCGTGGACGTGTCCGAACTGCCGCCGGGAGGTTGACACGCGGAGTTGCTCGCAGGGACTGATGGAGGAGTTCTGGCACCACGCAGGCGAACCCGGTCTCGGTGACGCAATCTCGAACTCGATGATCTCCGTTCGCGGGATTGAAGTGTCCGCGGAGCTCCGCCGGCTGGTGCTGGAGTTCAACGCGGGTAGTGGAACCTGGCGACCCGCGGAACGCACCGAACGGCTGGAGCTGCTCCGGGCCGCGGTGGACGGATGCGACACGCGGGCGCGGCAGTCGTTCGACAGGGCGATGGAGACTGCCGCGGAGTTGCAGGCCTGTCTCGCGCTGTGCGCCCGGATCGACGAGGTGTGCGCCGCGTTCCCCGGCCGGAGATCCGCGCCGGACCTGTTCATCGCCGCCGTCGCCGACCACTGGACCCGGCATTCGCTGATGAACACCCTGGAACGCCTGCGAGATGGCGTCGCCGCGCTCGATCTGAACTACCGGGACGTGCTCGGCACCTGCGATCTCGACACGTTGTTCCGCGCCGTCCGCGAGCTGCACCTGCGCCTGGCAGCGTACCGCGACGAGGAGGACGCCCCCGCCTTGCTGGACGAGCTGGAACTGTTGCACAGCCGGGTAGTGACCGCCCTGCAACGGGTGCAGCGGAGGCTGCTGGACGTGGGCGACGAGGAGACGCGGGTGCGCGGTGAGATCGACCGTGTGCGGGAACAGTTGCGCGACATGGGGAACTGAATGCTGTGGGGCGCGCGAGCGCACGCCCCACAGCTGGTTCATGGTCGGTAGGTGTAGGTGTTCAACGTCGCGACCGCCGCGGACGCCTTGCTGAGCTCGTACATGTCGACGGCCAGGTAGCTCGGTTTCTTCCGCGCGGCGGGCTGACAGAACTGCTCCGCCCGGCGCGCGATCTTGCCGTTGTCGTTGTAGATGGTGATGGGGAACGGGATGTCCCGGAAGTGGTTCATCACGAACAACGGCTGGAACGTCCCGGTCGCCGTCAGCGGCCGCTCGTCCCACCGGGTGTAGCAGGCCCAGTCGGCACTTCCGATCGGGCCGCCCATGGACCAGTAGTTCTCGACCGTCCACTCCCTCTGATACATCACGCCGTAGGAGTCACGACCGTCCGGCGGGTAGCGGTCGGTGAAGAGCAGCAGCCGCCTGCCCGACGCTCGCATCGCGGAGAGAGTCGGCCAGCCGTTCTCCCGCACGCCTGCCTGGTCCGGCCGGAACAGCACGGACTGCAGGCCCTGGACCCGCGCCAGCTCGGCACCCAGGACGGGAGCGGACACCCCGTCCTGCAGGAACACCGTGACGATCTCGGACGGGTGCGCTGCGAGGAAGTCGACGATCCGCTGCAGGTCGGTCCGCAGCGCCACCGGATGCGGCACCCAGTCACAACCCCCGTGGCACAGCATGGCGCCTTGCGGCGTCTCGTGGATGTCAATCATGAAACCGCGCACACCGTCGGCGAGCTGCCTGGTGATCCCGCGCGTCTGGTTCCGCGCGATGTTGAGGATCGGTGCGGCGAAGTCACCGTCGACGCCGTTCGCGAACGCGTTGTGGGCGGTCAGAAACGTGACCTGGTCCAGTGTGGGATCGGCGGGCATCGGCAGGCGCGGCGACGAGATCGGCGTGAGGTACCACCGCGTCTCGCCACCGGTGGCCAAACCGGGGATGTCCCACTGGTCGCCCGCCGCGACGAACTCCCATGCCGTGCCGTCGGTAGTGCAGGGTGTGATGGTCAGGCTTCGGTTGAGGCACGAGCCGGGGGAGTCGGTGTTCTCGATCCGCTCGCCGCGCACCCACCACTGCTGGTGGTCGAGATCGCCTTCGGGCCGGTGCAACACGACCGAGTTGCCCGTCTGGGCGAGGTGCAGGCCGCTCGTGACGCCCTGCAGGTAGTAGATGCCCTCGGCGACCACCGCGTGAGCGGGGACCACCGGGACCAGCGCGATCAACATCAGAAGAACTGCGGCTGGATATCGCACCGGATCACATTCGCCCGCCGCGCACCGCCCGCACATCGGCCGACAATGGTTGACGCTCAACAGTTCTGGCATCTGCCTGATCGGGTGAACTCCCGATTGCCGCCCAAGATCAACCGACGGTAGAAATCCGAAGTCATCATCACCGCCGAACGCGTGGGATGACACGGTGGGAAGCTGGGCGGTGCGGGAGTTTCAGCTCCCGCACCGCCTGAGAGCCCTGGTCATTCGACCGCGGGCAGCACCTTCGCCAGCTCGGCGTCGAGGTCCAGCCACAGCCACTCCTCGCCCATCGGCACGAGCTCGTGCGTCCGGTCGACGAAGGCCGCGATCTCCGACAACGGAGCGCTGAGCTTCGAGCCCTCACCGCCGTCGGTGAACCAGAACTCGACGCGGCCCGGATCCTGGTCGTCCGGCCGGAGCACCACGTCGCCGTATCCGGCCGGAGCGATCAACCCGGCGGCAACGAGGTCACGACCTAGCGCCCACAAAACGTTCTGCTCGTGGAGCAGGAACACGAAGCTGATGACCAGCGGATCGCGCGAGTCGTACCGCAGCTGCGTGTCGATCTCGCGAACCGGGAGCCCGTCACCGGTGTGCAGTCGCACGGTGGTCGTGGTGCGGGCGACGACGTGGTCCATGATCAGACCTCCTGACCGTAGCGCGTGTCTCCCCGGAAGATCCGGGCACTCCCGCGCGCTTACGGCTTTTCGGCCCAAGACCGCCCAGCCGGTTTCCCCCAGCGGCTGAAACAGGTCGCGCAGCAGTTCGTCGATCAGGGGCAGATCGGCGGGCGTGGCGCGGCGGAGGAGCGACATACCGCCACGAGCAGAGACGGGGACTCGATGAGTTGTTGTGCCGTGATCATGATCGTTCCTCCGGTGAGATGCGGCCGCCGATCGGGTTGTGGAGCCGGGAGGGCGGCCGGGCCTGCGCCAACGTGCGGACTCTCAGGCCGGACGTGCGAGCTCAAGAAGACGCGTTCGTCGCGATGCCGGCGTCGTTCACGTGCGCGGCGAGGTGGGTCATGCCCCTGGCGGTCAGCCGCGCGGGAACGCGCATGCCCACGATGCCTTCGCAAGCAGGTTCCAACAGCGCAGAGTGCGCGAGGTGGTGTGCGATCTGCTGGTCGCACAACGCGAGGTCGTCCACGAACATGTCGGATTCGGCGCTGCACGTCATCTCCACGCGTCCCTCGGCGACCGCACGGAGCACGGCGAGGGCCCGGTGTGTGGCGTAGGTCCCGTCCATCATGTTGATCACCCCATGACGATGTGTTGAAGCCACTTGTCACAGACGAGACCGCCGTCTCGCCGGGTGATGACGCTCGGCGAGTCCCGCAGTGCCCCTTCGCGCACTGCGGAAACTGTTGTGGCAGAACGCGTAATGAGCGGGCGGCCTGATGGTGAGCGGAGTCGAGGGCTTGGCGCCGAGTTGCCCGGAGGCACCAATGTTCGCTCGACTTGCGAGGGCCGTCAGTTCAGACGCCCGACATCGTTCGGCTCGCGGCGACCTCCGTGTGTCTCAACCATGTCGGTCGAATCGTTTCGGCGCACCGCACAGATCAGCGCTCTGACCCTCGGAAGGAGTGGCCACCGCGTTCCTCCACTTCGGACTGTTCCGGTGACTCCATCGTCGGTTCGGTCCATGCCGGTGATGCGCACCCAGGGCAGGCGGATGGCTCGTCCCGACAGGTCTGCCTGCTTTCGTGCTCGTCGGGTCGGTCCGATCGGATGCCCGTTGAGGCATGTGCTGCGGGGCGGGGCGCGGTGAGAATCGACCGCGGAGCGCCGTTTCAAAGGAGGTTCCGTTGACCGAACCTGATGTCAGGAACACCGCGTCGGAGTGCCACATATGCGGTTCGCAGGGGGTGGAACTCGTACAGATCCACTCCTGCGGCCAAAAGGCTTGTACAACGTGCCTCATGACCTTGGTGCGCCAATCGGTTGTTCCGCGCGTCGACGAGAACCTGACCACGCCCGACTACGAGTTGGGCTACCTGCCGCGGCGGCTGGAGTGTCCGTACTGCCGCGGAATGTACCGACGCTCGGAGCTGGCGGCGCTGAACGTGCCTGGCGACCTGCTTGACCTCGCCCTCGACGTGGATCGCACGCAGCGCTACATCCGGCAGACGGGGGACGTCTGGCGAACGTTCGACGGTCGCCCCCTGAGCGGGGAAACTGGTGTGGACGCGCCAGTGTTTTGGGAGGAGGCTGACGTTGTCGATGTCAGCGGGCTGACGCTCCCAGGTCTGCTCCCTGACATGCTCGGCGAACTGCCACGACTGGAGTTGTCCTTCACCCCAACCTGGCAGGGAGAGTTCGGGTTCGTGCGGGATGCCGGCCTGCGGCTGGCCAATGGAGTCGAGGCGTACGCGCGAGTCATCCAGGCCCAGGTCGAGCGGATGTGGCAGGGCGACAGGCAGACTGAACAGTTCCTCGAGGAAATGGACGTCGTCACCCGGCACGTTCTGCAGAGCGTCGGGGAGCGAGCCGCGGTAGCCGAACTCTTGATCGAGGTTCAGGACTACGTGCACGAGGTGGGACCTTTCTGCGGGGCGGCCGCGGAACTGTGCCAGGCTGTCCTCAGCGCCGAGGAACACGAGATGGCCGGACTGTGGGAGACACTGACTGGGGTGCCGTGCCCGATTCTGGCGGTGCCCGATCTGGAACCCGTGAGGAACAGCCTCGGAGCCGAGACCAGCTGGTTTGGCTGGGCGTCCGCCATCACGAACTGCAACCGAGTTCTGGCGTCGGTGTGGGAGACAGTTGCGGCGCCGGTTGAGCCTCAGGCTGATCCGATCGAGACGCGCCGGATGCGTGCGCGGACGATGTTGGCGGCCATCATGCAGACAGACGTAGGTGCGATCGCCTGCTACCAGTACTTGGACAGTGCGTTTGCCTACGCCTACTTGCTGCGCAACGAGAACGAATACCTGCACGGTCAGATGGCCGAAGCCAGGCGGGTGCTGGGCCTCGAACCGGTCGGGTGACGTGACGGGACGGCCGCATCGCTCTGGGACTGAATGAGGCGCCATCACCATGGCACGCAACGGTTCTACTACGTCGGCGACGCTGCCGGGCCCGCTGCACCGACAGGTGGCCTCTGACTTGGCTTGCCGTGATGGGGAGCTGGGACGATGTCGCTGTACCCACCAGATGCAACTGGACCCAACGCGAACTAACCAGCAGTTCAGAGTGCTTGCCTCTGTGCGTTGGTCCTAGTAGTAGCGGCGCCGCCCCGTCAGTTGTCGTTCTACTGGAACAACTGGCTGCGCAGGCGTTCGCGGACGTGGTCGGCGAGACCGTGAAATACGAGCCGTTGTTGCACCACGACTTCCGGGTGCTCGGGTTCCCGGCGGCGGTCGAGCTGGGCAAGTGGTTTCAGTACTACACGGAGTTCCCGGACCACATCCTGAGCCGCCGCGACGCCGCGTTGACCCGCGAGATCGTGCCGACCTGGCTGACGCTCGAGGACTTCCTGGCCGCGCACCGCGAGGAGATCACGGTCGGGCAGTGATCTCCGCGAACACCGATTTGAACGCGGCGAACCGCTCGGCGCCGACCTGACGGGCGAACCCGGCCTCGATGTCGGAGATGATCCGCTTGGCCTGGACCATCTGGTCGCGGCCCAGTTCCGTGGGCACGACCAGCTTGGCCCGCCGGTCTGCCGGGTCAGGCCGGCGGACCACGTAGCCGAGGCGCTCCAGTTCGTCGATCAGGGTGCCCACGACCTGCTTGTGCTGGCCGGAGCGCTCGGACAGCTCGCTCGCGCGGCTGCCCTCGGCGGCGATGTAGGCCATGATCGCGCCGTGGCGTGGGCGCAGGTGCTCGTGACCCGCCTCGGCGAGGCGGGTGAAGAGCTCCTTCTGGAAGCTCGACAGCAGGTGCGCGGAGAGCACGCCGACGTCTGACATGCCCAGCATGGTAACCCGTCCGGGTGTTAGTCCGAAGAGGACTGAACAAGGTGCGGCGTGCTCTGGAATTCGGTGATGCGTCGCACCACCTGAACGGCGGAGATCGCGGCCACGATCCCGGCGGCCGCGGCCAGGCTGGAGAAGATCGCCGTGCTGAGGAACGTGTCGCTGATCGGCACGCCCAGGCGGTAGGTGCGCAGGTAGGCGCGTTCGAAGATCCACATCAGGACGAAGGCTGTCCACCACTGGGTGGTCAGCCTGTGCTGCATCCGTTGCCGCAGTGGCACTCCCTGCTGCCGCGGGTCGCTGGCCCGCCAGATGTCGTCGATGACCTGCTTGGGGAACCAGAAGTTCACGAACGGCACGAACCAGCTCAGCCACACCCATGTCCTGCTGCGGCGGTGCTCGGCGGCGTACGTCAGGCGCTCGGCGTTGACCCGCGCGTTGTACGTCCAGAGGATGAAGACGATGCCGGCCGCGAGCAGCAGCAACGAGAGTGACGCGCTGGCCACCAGGTTGATCCTCTCAGCCGTGATGATCGCGCCCGCGGAGTCGATGCGGGTGCGATAGGCCTGGATCGCGGAGTAGGTGAACCAGTCGGACGCCGCGTTCGCGACGTTGGCGATCGCGACGAGCCAGATGAGTGCGGACGCGGCGCGGCCCAGCCCGCGCACGGGCCGAAAGTGCTCCATGTTTCCCCCAGGTCGATCCAGGTTGCGACAGCTGGACGCGGCAGGAGGAGGAATTGTTGAGTGGCCCGCCCTGTGACGGGCCACTCAGGCGCGTCAGGCCTTCGGCTCGTACAGGCTGAACGGCGTGCCCTGGTCGTCCCAGCAGTGGGCGATGCGGCCGACGTCCGGCACGGCCTGCACGTCGTCGCTCTTGCCGCCGAGGTCGGTGACCTTGCGCACGGACGCGTCGATGTCCGTGGTGTGGAAGTAGATGCGCGGCTGGGTGAGCTGCGCGTCCTTGGCGGCGATCGCGCCCTTCGCGCCGTTGGTGATGAAGTGGTAGTCCTCGCCCATCGGGCTCGTCTCCCAGCCGAACACGCCGGCGAAGAACGCCCGTGCCCGCGCCGTGTCGTCGGCGGGCAGCTCGAACCAGTTGACCTGTCCGGACATGTCGATCGCTCCTTCGGTTGTCCTTGCTTTGAGCGAAGGACGAGCGAGCACGTCCGAACTCGACATCAGTCTCCGAGAATTCTCAGACCGGCGTCGTAGTGGTCCAGAGCAGCGCCGACGGCAGCGGCGACGGTCACCTCGAAGATCTCGTCCTCGGTGTGGTCCTGCTTGAGCCGGGCGATGTCCTCAGTGGAGACGCGGTACGAGGCGTCGCGAACCGTTGCGGCGTAAGAGCCCCAGGCGTCACCGGAGGCGGCGGCCTGGCGGAGTTCGGGCGGCGTGCGGGCCGGGGCCTCCAGCACGGCGTGGCGCAGCGTGCCCGTGGCCTTTCCGGTGAGGAAGCCGGGGAAGCGGTAGCCGAACCGGTGCAGCGAACGCGTGCCCGACTCGAGCTGGCCGGGCAGGAGCTGGAAGCCGAACGCGTTGGCGAGCCGGTTCACGACCTGCCAGATCAGGCTGACGTTCAGCGCGTCCACGGCCGCGTCTTTCGTGATGCCCGGTGGCGTGAGGTCGTCGAGGAACCGCAGTGCGGCGGTGAGTTCCGGGCGCAGCGGTGACGGATCGCCTGCTATCCGGACGAGTTCGGTGTGCGTGACGGCGCAGTACGGGCACTGCAGGCGTTCGGCCGTCTGCTGCGCCATGTACTCGCGCTCGCCCGCCGTCCAGAACGACGGCCCGCGCATCGCCTTCGCGCTCAGGTCGAGGAACACCGCGCCGAAGAAATCGGGTCGGTACAACAGGGTCTTGGGCACATCCGACATCGGCACGCGCGAGACCAGTTCGGTGAAACCGAAGAACAGGCGGGCGGGCAGGCGGTGGCCGCGGTCGAGCACGGTGAGTCGCATCAGGAATCCTCCAGGGAACGCAGGCGCCCGGCCAGGAAACGGCGATCGGCCGGGCTGACCGCCAGTTCGTGCGCTCGCTGGTACGCCGCAGCGGCTTCGTCGCGGCGGTCCAGGCGGCGCAGCAGGTCGGCGCGCGAGGAGTGCAGCAGGTGGTAGTCGTCGAGGCCGGTGATGCCGTCGATGAGCTTGAGCCCGGCGTCGGGTCCGTCGGCCATCGCGACGGCGACCGCGTGGTTGAGCTCGATCACCGGAGTCGGTGCCACCGAAAGGAGTTCGCTGTACAGCGCGGTGATCCGCGTCCAGTCGACCGGATCCTGGACGTGCAGGGCGGCGATCACGGCGTGCAGCACGTACGGGCCCGCGGTGCCGAACCGCAGCGCGCGGTCGAGCAGGGTCATGCCCTCCGCGATCTCCTCGACGTCCCAGAGCGTGCGGTCCTGGTCCTCGAGCAGCACGACGTCGCCTTCGGGCGTCATGCGCGCGGCACTGCGGGAGTCGTGCAGCAGCATCAACGCCACCAGGCCGTGCGCCTCCGGTTCGTCCGGCATCAGGGCGGCGACGAGCTTGCCGAGCCGCAGCGCTTCCTGGCGCAGATCGGCGTCCGCGGTCGTGTAGCCCCTGGTGAAGATCAGGTAGATGACCGTGAGCACGCCCTGCAGGCGTTCGGGCAGCAGGTGGTCGGCGGGCACCTCGAAGGTGATGCCGGCGTCGCGGATCTTGCGCTTGGCCCGGACGAGGCGCTGGGCCAGCGCGGGCTCGGCGACGAGGAACGTCCTGGCGATCTGCGCGGCCGTGAACCCTGCCACCGCTTGAAGTGTTAGCGCTAACCTCGCCTCTTCGTTCAGCGCGGGGTGGCAGCAGGTGAAGATCAGGCTGAGCCGTTCGTCGCCGAGGCCGATGAGCTGCTTCTCGGTCATCGTGGCGGGTTCGGGCGGTTGGGGCAGCTTCGTGCGGGCCATCTGCGCGTGCCGGAGCCGGTCGAGCGCGTGGTTGCGGGCCACGGTGAGCAGCCAGGCGAACGGGTCGGCCGGTACCTGTGAACGTGGCCATTTGCGCAACGCCTGCGAGCACGCCTCCTGCAGCGCGTCCTCGGCCAGCTCGAAGTCGCCGAGCGCTCGCACGAGTGCCGCGAGCATCCGGGTCCGGTGCTCGCGGTACACCCGTTCGACCGCGGCCGACGCGAGGTCGCTCATGCCACCCCGTGGTTCAGGCCGGGGATGTGGTCGACCGGCCGCACCTCGATCGTGGCCCCGAACTGCGCCTGCGGCACCATCTCGGCCAGTTCCAGCGCCTCGTCGAGATCGCGGCAGTTGAGCAGGTAGTACCCGCCGAGGTGTTCGTGCGTCTCGGCGAACGGCCCGTCCGTCAGCACCGCCTTGCCCTCCTTCACCCGCACGGTCGTGGCGGTGCTGACGGGCTTGAGCGGGTCGCCGGCCACGAAGACACCCCGGTTGCGGCACTCGTCCGCGAACGCGTTGACCCTCTTGAGGATCTCCTCGAAGCGCGGGTCGCCGTGGGCCGGCCGGTCCTCGCAGTTGTAGATCAGGAACATGTAGTGCATCGATGTCCTCCAGTCGTCCTGCCTGAGGACGAACGAACCTGCTGGATCTCGACATTCGAGCACGCCCTGTTTCTCACGGCGCGGCGAGCGCCTCCGTGGGGGTGAGCCGCGACGCCCTGACCGCCGGGTAGACGCCCGCGATCACGCCGGTCAGCACGGCGGCCGCGAGTCCGGCTCCGACCATCTCCAGCGGGATCACCGCAGGCCAGCTGTGTGCGGCGGCGTAACCGGCGGTTCCTGTTAGCCCTAACATCACGCCCGCGATGCCGCCGAGCAGGCACAGGACGACCGACTCGGTGAGGAACTGCGTCCTGACCTGGCCCCGGTTGGCGCCGAGGGCTCTGCGCAGTCCGATCTCGCGTTTGCGTTCCAGCACCGAGATCACCATGGTGTTCGCGACCCCGATGCCGCCGACGAGCAGCGCCACCGCCGCCAGGCCGAGCATGAGGGCGGAGAAGGTGTTCTCGGTGAGGCGCTTGGCGGTGAGTGCGTCCGACGGGCGGCTGACCCTGACCTGGGACGGGTTCTGCGGGTAGACGGTCGGGGGCAGGACGGCCCGGACGTCGTCGATCGCGGCTTCCTGGGCCCTGAGGTAGAGGACGGTGGGGCGTTCGTCGAAGCCGAGGCCTTGGGCGGCGTCCCAGCCGACGAGCGCGGACCGTTCGATCTCCGGGGCCAGCGGGAGCGGGTCGAGGATGCCGATCACCGTGAACCAGGTGTCGTTGATGCGGACCTGGGCGTCCGCAGCGGTGATGCCGAGCCGGGTCGCGGCGATGTGGCCGAGGACGACCGTGGGGAACTTCTCGGTGGCCTGGTTGAGGAAAGCCCCGGTGCGGACTCGGCCGTTGAGGGTGTCGAGGAGGTTGAGCCTGGTCGCGAGGACGGTCAGGCCGGACGTTTCGGAGTCCGGGATGCGGTCGGAACGGCGGACCACGGCGTGGGTGTTGGCCACGGCGCTGACCTGGTCGGTGGGGCCGATGCGTTCGACCATCGCGATGGAGTCGGGTGGGAGGGAGGCGGCCTCGTTGTTGGTGCCGGTGGCGGCTTCTGCCCGCAGGAGGTTGGTGCCCAGGGCTTTGAACTCCTCCATGAGCGCGGCTCGGCTGGAGGCCGGGATGCCGGTGACCACGACGAGGGTGGCGATGCCGATGGAGATGCCGAGGGCGGACAGCACGGCCCGCAACGGCCTGGTGCGCAAGGGGGAGAGGCCGAGGAGCAGGAGGTCGAGAGGACTCAGGCGAGTCGGCTTCACACTCTCACCTCTGCCTGGATGCGGCCGTCCCTGATCTCCACCTGGCGCGGCAGCCTCGCCGCCACCTCCCGGTCGTGCGTGATCACCGCGAGCGTGGTGCCGTCGCGGTTGAGGTCCAGCAACAGGTCCAGCACCGCACGCCCGGTCGCGGTGTCCAGCGCGCCGGTCGGTTCGTCGGCCAGCATCAACGCAGGACGGTTCACCACGGCGCGGGCGATGGCGACGCGTTGGCGTTCGCCGCCGGAGAGTTCGTGCGGGCGGTGCTTCAGGCGGTGACCCAAACCCACTCGTTCCAACGCCTCCGCGGCCATCGCGGTGCGCCACTTGCGGGGCGTGCCCGCGTAGAGGAGGCCGGTCGACACGTTGTCGAGCGCGGTCAGGCCGTCTGCCAGGTGGAACTGCTGGAACACGAACCCGATCCGCCTGCCGCGCAACGCCGACAGCTGCCGGTCGGACAGCGCCGAGATGTCGTGGCCGTCCAGCATCACCGTGCCGCTGGACGGGCGGTCGAGGGTGCCGAGGAGGTTCAGCAGCGTCGACTTGCCAGAGCCGGACGGGCCCACGATCGCGACCGCCTCGCCCGCGTGCAGGGTCAGCGAGACGCCGTCGAGTGCCCGGACGCCGCCGGTGTACTCCTTGACGGCGTCCCTGATTTCCAGCACCGGTGTCATGACGTCGTCACCACCTGCATGCCTTCGGTGACGCCGCCGCCGCTGATCTCGACCAGGTCGCCCGCGAACAGGCCCGTCTTCACGGCGACGAGCTGGCCGGACGTGGACTGGATCGCGTAGCCGCCCTCGCGCAACGCCAGCAGAGCTGTGACCGGCACGGCCAGGACTCCTTGGCGGGCGGTGCTGGTGAGGCGCACGCGGACCGGACCGGAGTCGAACGAACCCACCTCGGTGTCGAGCCCAATGTCGACGGCGATCACCGGCGTCTCCTCGCCGTTGCCGTTCTTCTCGGTCTTGGCCTCGGTGCTGACGGAACGCACGGTTCCCGTGGTTTCCGTGCCGTTGGGCAGGACGACGGTCACCTTCAAGTCCTTTTTGAACACTTCGGCCTGGCGGGCGTCGACTGAGGCGGCGACGGCTTTGCCGGTGGCGGTGACCGTCATGAGCGGGCCCTCTCCTGGCGCCGAGAGCTTCGCGGTCACCGACTCGACGCGGACTTTTCCGGACAGCACCACGACATCGCCGGGTTCGACCACGCCGCTCTGGTCGGCCTTCTCGGCCTTCTGCCAGCGCTTCACCGCGTCGATGGTCGCGGGTGTCCACTCGTCGGGGGCGCCGCCGAGTTTGTAGCCGAGTGCCGCGAGGTTGTCCTTCACGATCTTCACGTCCGGGCCCTTCAAGCCCGCCGTGTCGAGCTTGCGCCACAACGGGGTGTCGCCGAAGAACAACCACACCGGCCTGTTGTCCACTTTGTACAGAGCCTGGCCGCGGTCGACGGCGGCACCCGGTGCCGGCAACGAGGTGAGGGTGCCCGGACGACGGCCCGTCACCTGCTGGGAGGCACCGAAGCCGAGGGTGGCCTTGAACTCGCGGACGTCGGTCAGGTCGGTCTTCACCACGGCGACCGTCTTCGGCGCCGGTGGCTGGGAGGTCTGAGCGGGGGCCTGGCGGGTCCAGGTGAGTGCCAGCGCGCCGCCGGCCAGGGCCACACCGACGACCGGAAAGATGATCCAGCGCTTCACTTACGTCCTCCGCCGAAGACCTCCTGCTCGCAGTCCTTCTCGACCTGGCGGCGCTGGTCCTCGGGCAGCGTCTGCTCGCCGTCGTAGGTCCAGCTGCCGGGCTCGGTCTCGATGACCTTCACGCCGCGGCTGTTGAGGCACTGGACGTTCTTGTGCCAGTTGTCCTTGAACGTCGGGTTGCCGGAGTCCATCTCCCACGGCGGCAGCGGCCACTTCTTCGCGCACGCCTTCCACGCGTCGTCGCTGTACTGACGGCGACCCGCGGGGCCGGGTCCGGTGCCGGTGGCGTTCGGGTCCTTCTCGGCGAGGCACGCGGTGTGCGCGTCGTAGTACCGCTGCTTCTCCTCCTCGGTCATGTCCATGCGCAGGCGCGGCTGCTCACCGTCCGTCGGCGCGGCGGCGGAGGAGGACGTGGCGGCCGAGCCCGAGGTCTGGAGCGAGGCGACGTTCGAGGATGGCGGAGCGGCCTGGCTGCACGCGGAGAGCAGCAGCACGGCAGCGCCGATCAACAGCCTGGGGTTCATGACGGTGATGCTGCCGAGCGGTTGTGAGGAAGATGTGCGCTCAGCGTGCTGGATTCTTCTGGCTTGGGAACGTGATCGTGAACGTGGTGCCGCGCCCGACCGTGCTTTCCACGGTGATCGTGCCGTTGTGAGCGCTCACCAGGGCGTGCACGATCGCCAGACCGAGCCCGCTGCCTCCGGTGTCACGGGTGCGGGAGCGGTCCGCGCGCCAGAACCTGTCGAACACGTGCGGCAGGTCCTCGGCGGAGATGCCGGAACCCGTGTCGCTGACGGTGATGCGCCGGCCGTCCGCCCACAAGCGAACCGTGCCGCCGGAAGGCGTGTAGCGCAGGGCGTTCGTGACGAGGTTGGTGAGGATCTGCCGCAGCCGCACAGGATCCGCGTGAACCACCCCGCCACCCTCAGCGACCAGCGAAGGATGCGCGGCGACGAGTTGGTCGAACAGCTCGCGCAGATCGACCGGCGACGGGTGCAGCCGCAGTTCGCCCGCGTCGGCCAGGGCGAGGTCCTGGAGGTCGTCGATGAGGTGCTGCAACACCAGCGCCTCGTCGAGCAACGCGGTCAACGTGGTGCGGTCCAGCTCGACCACGCCGTCGCGGGCGCCTTCCAGCCAGCTGCGGATCGTGCCCAGCGGGTTGCGCAGCTCGTGGGAGATGTCGCTGGTCATGGCCTTGCGCTGGGCGTCGATGCGGGCGCGGTGAGCGGCCATGTCGTTGAACGCCCGCGCGAGCTGGCCGATCTCGCTGCGGGACCGGACGTCGACCTGGGCGTCCTCGCCGTGCTGCATGCGTTCGGCGGCGGCTGTGAGCGTGCGCAACGGTCTGGTCATCCGCAACGCCACCACCACGCTCACGCCGACGGTCAGCACCAGCACGATCGCCGCGACCAGCACGATCCGGCCCACGTCGAACTTCACCACGGTGGCCTGGGTGGTCCGGCCGGCGGCGTCGGTGACGAACAACAGCGCGGTCGGTGCCACATAAGGTTGCAGCTGGGCGCGGCGTGCGCTGGCGAGGCACTCGGCGTTGGACGCGGTGGGCTGCCAGGCCGCGTTCATCTTGATCTGCTCGGCGGGCAGGCTGCGCTGGCGCAGGCAGTCGTTGACGCGGAGGCCGAGGTCGTTGAACGCCGCCGACTCGCCCAGTGTGAGCGTGCTCAGCCGTTGCTCCGCCGCGAGGCAGGCCTCGGTCGAGGGCTGGGGCCCGGTCCTGTCCACGTTCACGATCGGCCGGCCCCAGGAGGTGGTCTTCATCTGCTCGACGGCGGCCGGCCCGATGCAGCGGAGCGTGTAGAGCTGCCAGTCCTCCGCGAGGCTGCCCTTCTCCCGGTCGCTGAGCTGGAACGGACCGGTGATCCGCGCGTCGATGCGGTCGGGCGGCGCGTCCTGGGCCTGCGCGAGGTCGAGCTCGAGCGGGTTGATCACCGCGGACGGCACGGCGGGCAGCTGGCCGGGGTCGAGGTTCGTCCCGGTGTCGGCGATGACCCTGCGGTCGGGTGTGGTGAGGATCAGGCGGCGGTTGCCCGGCGGCAGGGTGACGCCGTCCCAGCCGCGGTGCTCGACGGCGAAGGTGATCAGCGCGCGGTAGGTGGCGGCGTCACCGGCCAGCGCGGCGCCCAGCTCCTGTTTGATCGACGTGGACGTGCTCTGCGCGGCGAGCCACGCCGTGGCGGTGATCGAGCAGATCGCGACGAGCACGGACGCGGCCAGCAGCCGCGCCAGGACACTATGCACCGGACCCGTCCACGAGCTTGTAACCGACGCCGTGCACTGTCAGCAGGTATGCCGGCTTGCGCGGCTGGACCTCGATCTTCTTGCGCAGGTTCATGACGTGCGCGTCGATCGTGCGCTCGGTGATGTAGCCGTCGAGTCCGTGCACGGCGCTGAGCAGCTGCCCGCGGCTGAACACCCGGCCAGGGCTCGCCGCCATGGTGTGCAGGATCCGGAACTCCGACGCGGTGCACTCGACAGGTGTGTCGCGCACGCTCACCTCGTGCCGCTCGGGGTCGATCGTCAGGTCGCCCAGCGCGATGCCGGAGTTCGCGCTGGTCCGTCGCACACGCCTCAAGAGCGTCCGCACGCGAGCCATCAGCTCACGCGGGCTGTAGGGCTTGGTGACGTAGTCGTCGGCGCCGAGATCGAGACCGTGCAGCAGATCGTCCTCTGTGGACTTCGCGGTGAGCATCAGCACCGGGATGCCGGTCTCGTTGCGCAGCACCCTCACGACGTCCAGACCGTCCACGAAGGGCATCATGACGTCGAGGATCAGCAGGTCGGGCGGGTTGCGGCGGACCTCGTCGATCGCGGCCCTGCCGTCGTGCACGAGCCGCACCTGGTAGCCCTCCTGGCGCAGGTATCTCCCGAGCATGTCGGCCTGCATCACGTTGTCCTCGGCCACCAGCACGCACATGCCCATGCGTCGCAACATAGTCATTCACGCGCCCGCCGCACGGGATGCGGACCCCGACCGCACAAGATCCTCACAACTGACTGCCACGGTCGCGGCATGCGAATACTCAGCGTGGTTGCCCTGCTGCTGCTCGGAGTGCCGGGCGTGGCAGCGGCTTCTCCGGACACCGACGTGGTTGTGCACGATCTCAGCACCGACGGCGTGGCCGCCTACTGGACGCCCGAGCGGATCGCGGCGATGCCGACCGGGCCTTCAGCGCCGCCCGGAACCCAGCCTGTCGATGGACCTGATGGCGCGCCAGGGCCGGTCAGCAAGACCATCGGGCGGTTGTTCTTCGTCGACCGCGACGGCGAGGACTCGAGCTGCACCGCGACGCTGGTGGTGAGCGCTAACAGGCGCACAGCCGTCACCGGCGGGCATTGCGTCCACACCGCGAACCTCATCGGCCAGGATCCGAAGTGGCACGAGAAGCTGCTCTTCGTGCCGGGATTCCGGGACGGAGCGCGGCCGTTCGGCGAGTTCGCGGTGAGCCGGGTCGTGGTGAACCGGATGTGGATCACCGACGACCAGCAGTCCGAGTACGACCAGGCGTTCCTCGTGCTGGACAAGCCGTCGAACGCGAGCGAGAACATCGCCTTCGGCAGGCCGGGTGATCGTCCGGCGCACGAGTACGGATACCCGCGGGCGGCGGGGCAGCCCGGTCATCAGGGCAGGCCGGAGTTCACCGGTCAGCGGCTCGCGCGGTGCTGGGGCACGCCCACCCTCCACCCCGGCGGCGAGAACCTGTGGGGTGTGCCGTGCGACATGGGCGGCGGCTCCAGCGGCGGCCCGAGGATCAGCGGAAACGCCGTTGTGGGCGTGAACACCCAGAGCTTCCGGCTGGCCGGCGTCAGGCACCTCGGCGGGCCTCAGTTCAGCTGGATGATCACGGCTCCGCTGTTCCAGAAGGCGCAGAGGAGCTGACGATCGCGGCTCCGCTCAACCGGCGGGCCTGAGATCGCCCGCGATGGCGGCGATCAGTTCGTAGCTGTGGCGACGGTCCGCGTGGTGGTAGATCGGTGAGGTGATCATCAGCTCCTCGGTGCCTGTCTCGTCGAGCACTGCCTGGAGGAGCCGCGTGAGAGTCTCAGTGCCGCCGACCAGCACGCGACCGTCGTCGGGGTTGGCGTGCGCGGCCGCGGATTCGGGACTGGGCAACAGGATCCGGTTGCCCTCCCGGCGGCTGCGCACTTTCGTCCTGATCGGCCCGGCCAGCCACTCGGCCCGCGCGTCGTCCTCCGCGGCGATCACCGAGACGCTGACCAGGTCGGCCTTGCCCGCGAGATCGGGGCTGAGATGCCGCGCGAACGCGAACGGCACGCCCAGCGACGCCGCCAGCTCAGCGGTCGAGGGCGACGACCCGAGCAGCCAGAGCTGAGGCACGTTGCCGCCCCGCACCGGCACCGCGACGGTGTCCGCCGGGTCGAGCAACGCCTGCAGCTCCTCCAGTTGCTCGCGGTACGCCCGATCGGTGCGGCGCAACGACGACACCACGTGCGGCGCCCCACCCGGTGCGCGTCCGATACCGAGGTCGATCCGGCCGGGGTGCAACGCCGCGAGCGTGCCGAACTGCTCGGCCACCACCAGCGGCGGGTGGTTCGGCAGCAGCACGCCACCCGAGCCGACGCGCAGGCGTTCGGTCACCGTCGCCAGGTGCCCGGCCAGCACGGCCGGAGCGGCGCTGGCGATCCCGCGCATGCCGTGGTGCTCCGGCACCCAGTACCGGTGAATCCCAGCTCCTCCGCGAGCTCCGCGAGATCGACCGTGTTGCGCAGCGCCTCCCGCGGTGTCGAGCCCTGGACGATCGGCGACGTGTCCAGCACCGACAAGCGAATCCCCATGTCACCCACACCAGG
>NZ_JYJG01000264.1 GCF_000955955.1 Lentzea aerocolonigenes | reverse complement strand
CACCCCGACACGCTGTGAGAGCGATCCCATCAGCCACCGCTCCTGCCCCGCGAGGTACTGACCGAGCGGGGCAGGCTGCGCCTGGCCCGGTGTGTCGTCGACGACGGCTGGCCGCTGCGGCGAGCCGCGGAGCGATTCCAGCGCATGGTTGTGCGTGGGTCGGCGTGGCGGGCTGCGACCTGGACGTCGCGCAGCTCGACGCCCGCGTCGAGCATGGTGGTCACGAAGGTGTGGCGCAGCATGTGTGGATGCATCCGTGGCAGCCGTACCACCGATACCTCGGACTGCGCGCGCAGTCGTCGGATTGCACAGTGCCGGTCCATGCGCACGCTTCCCCGGTTGGGCAGGATCGGGCCGTTGTCGCTCACACCGTCAGCGGAAGAAGAGGACGATCAGGACGGTCGCGAGCACACGAACATGACAGTACGAATGCGGCGCTCGACGAGATTGGTCACCTGATTGGCGGCCATCTGCCCGAACTCCTCGCCGAGGAAGGCCGCAAAGGTGACCGGTGGTGGTCCGTCTCGCTGGATACGGGCGCGCATCTGCAGGAACCAGGCGAGGCTTTCGTCCGACGAGTCGACTTCCGAGATGACGTCGAAACCGGCAGCTGGGAGCAGTTCGCGCATCTCTGCTGGGGTGGCGAGAAAGCTCGTCGAGGAGTCGTTGGCCCACGGCACCGGGTATCGGACGTCGCCGCCTTCGCCCTGCAGAACGTCGTAGACGACGAACCTGCCACCGGGTCGGAGCACGCGGAAGGCTTCGGCGTAGAGCGCGTGCTTGTCGGAGATGTTCATCGCCACATGCACGGTGAGCGCCGTGTCCACAGCCGCGTCGGGAAGACCGGTGGCCGTTGCGTCCCCAACGTGGAAGTGGGTGCGTTCTGACAGGCCCGTCCACTCCGACAGTGCCGTCGCCACCTCGCAGAATTCTGCTGTGAGGTCGACCCCGGTGACGGTGCATCCGGTCAACTCGGCGAGCGTCCGCGCTGGCCCGCCCAATCCGCTGCCCAGGTCGAGCACGCGAGAGTCGGCGGTGAGGCCAACCGCCTCGATGATTTCCAGAGTTGCCGCACGACCACGGATGTGGAACTCGTCGATCGGAGCGAGATCGGCCGGTCGCAGTGTCGCACGGTCCAGACCAGCCGCCTCCAAGGCGGAACCGATGGCCGCCACAAGTCCTCCAGGACCGCTGTAAAACCTGGAAACCTGGTTCATCGCGCCATCGTCGCACCGAGTGACCGCGACGGCGACGCGAAGACTACGACCTTGCAAGCAGATTCCTGGGCGCGCTCATCGGCATGAGCGCACGTTCGTGGCAGGCGCCGATCCGGCGTCGCCCTGTCGCGATGGAGCCGCCGTCGGTGAACCGCTCACGTGGTCTGACACCGGGTGGGAGGCCTCTCAACATGGCGACGAACGACGCGGCCAGTCGAATCCCGCGTGTCTACTACACCCGCGATCGATGACGAACGCGACCGGCTGCTCTACGTCAAGAAGGTGACTGCGGCCGGAGAAGAGCGAGACGGCGACGGCCACGTAGTCCAATGAGGGGCTTCCCACCGCCGGGGAGCCGGGCGACTGTTCCTCGGAGGACGCGTGGATCTGCTGCGGTTCGTGCTCATTTTCGGGGTCTTCTTCCTGATCATGGGAGTCTTGTACTCGATCGTCAAGGCGGGCCAGCGTTCCGTGCTGCTCCGTACCGTCAGGGCGGCCGCCGCAGCGTTTCAGCGGCAGGCGGGCGAGCCCGGCTGGCGGCTGGTGCCCGACGAGGAAGACGTGCCGGCGGGGCGGATCAGTGCCCTGGAACGGATGCGGCGCGCGGCGGTGGCGGGAACCCGTGGAGGGCGGACCGTGCGAGCCGCTGTCTTCTCCTCGACGGAGCCCGCTGGCCACTATCAAAGCGTTCCCTTCGGAGAAGTCACCGTCCTGGGTCTCGTGGTGGCGGTGGACGTGCCGGAACTGCGCGGAGACCTGCGGATGGACCCGCCCCGGGCATCCTGGGGGTACGTGACGTCGGGCGGCCTGGCGCCGTTGGTGGCGGGAGACGCCGAGAAGAAGGTTCTCGCCCGGCTCAAGCCGAACCAGCCCGCCGTGGACATCGCCGACGGCGTCGCGTGCTTCACCTTCACCGACATGGACCTCGCCGGACAGGTCGGCGAACTGGCCGGCCTGGCGTGCGACGTCGTGGACATCCTTGTTCGAAGCGAATCCTCACGCCGCCGCCCTTCCAGGTGATATCACCGTAGAAGCCGCACGCCGGCGCGGCTTCTGCGAAAGGGGATCGCATGCCACGGAGACGAAGGGTGCTCGCCGCGGGCGTGGCGGGGCTGTTCGGCGCGCTGTCGTCGCCCGCACAGGCCGCGACCCCGTCCATCCGGCTGGATCAGCTGAACCTGGTGAACCTGTCGCACGTCAACGATCCGGCGACGACCAACGTGTTCCCCGGCGATCCCGCGTTCACCCTGGAGACCATCGCGACGATCCCCGACGACGGCTACTACCTCCAGTTCGTCCGCGAGGGCGAGCACACCGGCACGCACTGGGGCGCGCCGGGACACTTCAACACCGGTGAGGCGCTCGCCGACGACATGGACCCGGCGGATCTGTTCCTGCCCGCGGTGAAGATCGACATCCGGGACCGGGCGGCCGCGAACGCCGACTACGCCGTCACCATCGACGACATCAAGGCGTGGGAGCGCAAACACGGCCGCATCCCCAACGGCTCGATGGTCGTGCTCTGGACCGGCTGGGACGCGAAGTGGGGCACGCCGGCGTACCCGAACCTCGACGCCGACGGCGTGCCGCACCAGCCCGGATTCTCGATCCCGGCGGGGCAGGGGCGGGTCGGCGCTGATCGACACCGGGCGGCTCGGACGCCGCGGTGGCACCGGCACCGACACGTTCAGCCCGGACGTCGGCACCGAGGAGACGTACACCGTGTCCAAGCTGGTGTACCAGCGCCGCCGGATCAGCCTGGAGATCCTGGCGAACCTGCGCAAACTCCCGGCCACCGGTGCGTGGGTCCTCGCCGGCGGCCCGATCAACCGCAAGGGCGCGGGTTCGACCGCGACCGTCTTCGGCATGATCCCGCCGGGTGCCGCCCTGGACTGACGCAAGTCCGGAGGGAGGCGGCCGGAGCCTTGCGACGTAACAGGATCAGGCCGTCTGGTCTCGCGTTGTGGGGCTGCTTGGCGGGAAATCGGTTGTGCGCGTAGCGCGGAGCCGGTGTGGGGCGATGCGGAGGGCAGGGGGCAGGAAGGCTGCCCCGGTTCGAATGCCTTGGGGGAGAGCGGATGCGTCGCTTGTCGAGGTGGATGGCGGTCCTCGCGGCAGTCAGCCTGGTTGTGTCCGGCGCGTCGGCGGCGATGGCGTCGAACGCGCCGTGGCACGTGGTCTACGCGCCATCGGTGGGTGCGAGTGCCGAAGTGGGCGAACCTGTTCTGATCACCGGGTTCTCCTATGTGGGGGAGGGGACTCCGGCCCACGGCGTCGAGCTGACTTTCGACGACGGCGTGACCTGGGCCGAGGCCGATATCAACAGCAACGGCTCGTGGCGCTACCTGTTCACGCCCGTGCAGTCCGGCGACGTCGTCTTCCGCATGCGGGGCTGGTACAACGGCGAACTCGGCGACATCAGTCCACCGCGCACGTTCCACGTCGGCACACCCAGCTCTCTCGCGCCGATCTACTGCCCGTGCACCTTCCGCGAGTCCGAACTCCCGCACGACGACATGGACGCGGTTCCAGTGGAGCTGGGTGTGCGGTTCGCGGTCGACCGGCCCGGCTCGCTGAACGGGGTCACCTTCCGGCGAGGGACGTACCGGGGCCCGGTCACGATCCGAGTCTGGGGACCAGGCGGCACGCTGCTGCACGAGCACGTCGAGCCAGCAGCGACAACCCGCTACACGTCCGCGGCGATCACCCCTCCGGTCCAGGCACAGCCAGGCATCGACTACGTGGTTTCGTACTACACGCCCGAAGGCGGCTACCAGGCGAGCGAGGACTTCTACACCGGCACCTTGTTCCACGCGCCGTACATCGTGCGCGCCGACGCGGGCGTCTACCACTACGGCGAAGGCGGCGGGTTCCCGACCGACACGTGGCACCACAGCAACTACACGATCTACCCGTCTTTCGTGTCCTGAGGCGCAGCCGCACTTTCTCCGTCAGGTCTTGGGCCGCTGCTTGATCCCGGCGCTCAGCAGGTCGACCACTTCGGCGATCCGGGCCGCGCGCAGTTCCGGACGGCGTTTGGTGCCGTCGATCCAGCGCAGGTAGGCGCGGCGGTAGAACTGGGCGAGCGAGTCGAAGAACGCGGCAGCCGCCGGTGCGGCGTCGAGCGCGGCCGCGATGTCCTCGGCGAGGTCGGCGCGCTGCGGGCCTTCCGGAGCCAGCACGACCTCGACCCGGTGCATCGGTCTCCTGAGCTAGTCCGCGGCTCAGCCGATCACGTGAAAGTTCGTCTCACACTCGACGATCTTCCCGGACGTGTCCGCGTGGCAGGCGCGGGACCGGAGGTTCCTGAACTCGTCAAGGCTGTAGAAGTACCCATTGGACACTCCAGTGCCGTTGGTGGAACAGTCGTGCACCGGGACAGTCCGGTAGTGCCAGTGATCACTCGGCTGGGCACCGTAGGTGTAGGCGACCTGGATGGTCCCGCAGTAGCCGTCGGTGCGGGTGTCCTCCACGAACGCGTCGAACGCCCAGTAGTTGCCGACTTTCCACGCGTTCACCTGCTGGTAGACGCCGCCGACATGGCTCGACGCGACCCCGTAATAGCTGTACCCGTAGGCGCCAGGGGCGTCGGGTGAGCGCATCCAGTCGTCGGTCTCGTGTGCGCTCGCCACCCCGGATGCGGCGCCCACCAGTCCCAGTGCCGCGGTCAACACGATCACTGTGCGTTTCATGGTTTCCCCCTGATTTGATGGTGTCGCAACGCTAACCAGCAGCGCACGGACCGCACATCAAACGCGCGGTTGAACCTCAGCTACCGCGCTCGGTGGACCGCCGCCCGGCGGGTACGACTGCCCGTTGAGGTCTGCGCCAGGTTGCGAGGTGACCGCTCATCGGCATGAGCGGATATTCGCTCATGCTCCTTGTCGTGTGCCTTTAGGGTGGTGCCGGTACGGCGGCGGCCTGAGATCTCCCGGATGTTGTGGTCGCTCGCCGCTGAACGGAGGTTGTGGTGCACAAGCTGGTGGTTCTGTATCCGGAGCCTGCCGATCCCGACCACTTCCGCGACTACTACGTGAGCAACCACCTCCCGCTGGTCACGCGCATGCCGGGCGTGCTCGCGTGGCGCTACAGCTTCGAGGTGGCAGCGACGCAGGGACAGACGCCGTACTTCGCGGTCTTCGAGGCCGAGTTCGCTGACGCTGCGGCAATGACCGCGGCGAGGGCGTCTCCGCAGGGCCAGGCGGTGGCTGCCGATGTCGCCAACTACGCCACCGGTGGTGCGGTCGTCATCCACTATCCGGTGCAGAACGGCACAGGCTGAGCCAGGCCTTGAGGCACCGCCGTATCCGCTGAGTCGTGTTCGCGGAATCGGTCCCCGCACTCTCTTCGGCATGAGCGGATGTTCTGAGCGTGCCTGCTGGCGGTCGTGGCAAACACGGGTGGTTCGCACGTGCCTGATCACGATGAGAAGTGGTCACGGCTGGAGGCGGCACGCGCCGCGTACGGCCGGCGGACGTCCGCCGCCTACGACGAGGTGCTGACCGAGGTCACCGCGCGCGTCTCGACAACGAGAAGCATCGGCAAGTCGGACATCGGCGCGCTCCTGATGTGGAAGCGGCTGCGTGCCGACACACCGGGGGCCAGGAGCTGGTGTCCGGCGCCGATCACGGCCTGGTCGTGAGCCAGGCGAACGGCCACGTCCGGACCGATCACGTACTTGGTCATGGCAGATCCACAGCTGCCGACGCGAGGAGCCGGGCGAGTTCGGCCGGCTTGGTGTGCATGGGCCAGTGGCCGGAGTCGAGGTCGACGAACTCGAGATGCTTGACCCTGGCGAGCTCGGGCACGTCGCCCGCGTTGATCCACTCCTCGGCCTGGGCCGGCGTGAACTCGGGGCAGATCACCACGACCGGCACGTCGAAGCGGCGCTCGTCGGTCAGCCGCACGACGCCCGTGGCCACACCGCCAGGAACAGGGATCGCGGCGGCGGCGAACGCGCGCCTGGCTTCCTCGTCGAGGTCGGCCGAGTCCAGTCCTTCGAACGGCTCCCAGCCGGGGAAGGGCATGACGCCGTCGCGCAGCTCGAAGAAGTCGGCGTAGGGCTTCCCGTCGGAGGCCGGGAAGCCGCCGACGAGGACGACCTTGGAGATCTTGTCCGGACGTGCGTCCGCGGCCAGCCACGCCAGGGTGCAGGCGGCCGAATGTCCGACCACCACTGGCTTGCCGGAGGTCGCGTCCACGGCGGTGAGCACGGCCGCCACCTGGTCGTCGAGCGTGGCGGAGGCGGACCTGGGCAGGGTCAGCGGCACGGGGCGGTGGCCGAGTGACCGGAGTGCGGACGCGACGTCGTCCCAGGCGGATCCGTCGAGCCAGAGGCCGGCGATGAGCAGGACGTCCATGATTCTTCCCTTTCGCAGTGCGTCGACACGTCACGCTAGGGCCAATTCCGGACGATCTGCTTCCGGTTCATGAGGGTGATCGCCTAACCTGCCCGAGTGCCGAGTGATCTGAGCCCCACCGCACGGGCACTACGCGCCTTGGAGATCCTCCAAGCGCGTCCCGGCACGACCGCTGACCAGCTCGCCGAGCGGCTGGGCGTCACGGAACGC
>NZ_JYJG01000263.1 GCF_000955955.1 Lentzea aerocolonigenes | reverse complement strand
ACGGAACGCCCCGCCCGCCGCTACATCGGGATCCTCCGCGAGGCAGGCATCCAGGTCGAGTCGAGCCGGGGTCCGCACGGTGGGTACCGGCTCCGGCGCGGCACGCGGCTGCCGCCGATCGTGTTCACCCAGGCCGAGGCGTTGGGCCTGGTCATGGCGGTGCTCGACGGCCAGCCGGCGGCGAACGAAGCAGACGACCCGGTCGGCGCGGCCCTCGGCAAGGTCATCCAGGCGCTGCCCGAGAACGTCGGGAGGCAGGCGGCCGTCCTGCGTGAGCACGCCAAAGCCGCGCCGGACCGGCACTCGGCCCACCCGGATCCCGCCATCACCAGCGCACTCGTCGCCGCCGTCGCGGCCAGACATCGGGTGCTGATCGGGTACCAGAGCGAGCGCGGCGACGCGTGGAAGTCCGAAGTGGACCCGTGGGCCGTCGTGGTCCGCCACGGACGCTGGTACTTGTTGTGCCATTCCCATCGGGCAGACGCGATCCGCACCTATCGGGTCGACCGGATTCGCACGGCCGGGCAGACCGAGCACGAGTTCGAGCCACCGGACGACCTCGACCCGATCGCGGCGCTGGAGGAGCACCTGGGCACGGGCTGGGAGTTCCCCACCCGCGTGGTGTTCGACGCGCCGCTGACCGAAGTGGCACCGTGGATCCGGCCGCCAATGGGACGGCTTCACCCAGCGGGGGACGGGTGCGTGCTCATCGGCAGCACCAGCAACCCGGCGATGTACGCGCAGGAGTGGTTGGCGGCCGTGCCGTTCGCCTTCCGCGTCGAGGGCGGAGACGAACTGCGTGCCGCGGTGGCGACGGTCGCGACGCGCTTTGCCGCCGCCTTGGCGCCTCAGGACGGCTAGCGGTTGCGCGGCAACGGCTTCGCGAGGCATGGTTGGCCATGTTCAGCGGCGCGCACGTGATCCTCTACAGCCAGGACGCCGAGGCGGACCGGGCCTTCATCGCCGACGTCCTCGGGTTCCCCCACGTGGACGCCGGGCACGGCTGGCTGATCTTCAAGCTGCCACCTGCCGAGGTCGCCGTGCACCCGACCGACGGGCCGCCGCAACACGAGTTCTACCTGATGTGCGACGACCTGGACGCGGTCCTGGCCGACCTCGCCGCGGCCGGCGTCGAAACCACCCGGCAGGTGACCGAGGAACGGTGGGGACGACTCACCGCGGTGCGGATGCCGAGCGGGGCCGAACTGCCCCTGTACCAACCGCTTCACCCCGTCGCACACAGCCTCTGACCCCGGGCAGAAGCCCGTTGGTCACACGCCGACGCCGGGGATCCGCCGCAGCACCGGGTTCGTGACGTCCTCGTTGCCGAGCACCACGGAGGCCCGATCCGCCGGCCCCACCTCGTCGAGGTACCGGCGGCTGGCAGCGTGATACCGCTGGTCGAAGGCCCGGCGAGCCTGATCGAGCCCGCCGAGCAGCTCCGCGTCCCGGCGCGTCCCGCGGTCCCGCGCCACCTCGAACGGCGTGTCGACGAAGACCACCTCGTCCCACGTCAGCTCCCTCTGCAGGAAGCTGCCGTCCACGACCAGCACCAGGTCCTCGGCCGCGAGGAGCGGCGGCTCGTCGATCGGCGTGTCCGAGCGCAGGTCGATGATCCGCTCGCGGTACTTCCGGTCCCCGCCGGGCCCGAGCGGCTCCAGTACCAGCCGCTTGAACGCCGCGAAGTCGTAGGCGTCGGTGTAGTACCCGTCCGCGCTGTCGCGGCCTTGCCGGTGCCTGACCGCCCTCGGGTTGTGGAAGCCGTCCATCGACAGGTGCGCGGCCGCACGTCCACGTTCGACCAGGGCAGCCGTCAGCTCGCGGGCGAGAGTCGTCTTGCCGGACGCCGTGATCCCGTCGATGGCGACCCGCAGCGGGTGACCGGGGCGCGAAGCAGCGAGGTGGTCAGCGATCCGGCGCAGCACGCGCTCCCGTGGTGTGATCATGAGACCGGCCCTGGCTGTCAGTCCTCCTCGATCTCCCGCCGCGAGAGCCGGACCTCCTCGATGTCGAGCCGCCGTTGCACCGCCCGCAGCACGATGTCGTCGATCGCCGCCTCGTCGCGCAGCCGCACCACCGTGGCCCGCTTGTGCGCGATCAGCTCCAGCCGCAACGCCGCGTACTCGACCTCGGACTGCGCCACCTCCTCGTCGCCGGCTTCCTTGGCGCGCCGAACCTCCAGGTGGTGCTCGTACTCGGCGAGCACCCGCTTGTAGACGACGTCGCTCACACCCACCTTGTCGGCCAGGCGCGGCAACGCCTCGTAGGCCTCCTCGGAGGCCGTCGACTGGGCGAGCTTCAGCTCCTCGTCGACCGCGGTGTCCTCGGGCAGGCGGGAGAACCGGATGATCGACGGCAGCATCAGCGACTGCACGACCAGCGTCAGCACGACCACGCCGGACGTGATGAGGATGATCTCCTCGCGGAACGGGAAGGGCGCGCCGCCGACGACGGTCTCCGGAACCGCCAGAGCCGCTGCCAACGACACGGCGCCGCGGAACCCCGCCGCCGACGACACGAGACGTTGCCGCGCACCGACGCGGCGAAGACGTTGCTGAGGACGGCGGTCGATCGCGCGGATGATGTACGGAGTCGTGTAGCCCCACAACAACCGAGTGCCCGCGACGGCCAACGCCACGAGCCCGATGGCACCAAAGGACTTCAGGACCTGGGAGCTGTCCAGGTTGCGGACCGCGCTGTGCGCCTGGAGTCCGATCAGGACGAACAGCGCGCCGTTGAGCGCGAACGTCGCAATGCCCCAGAACGCCGAGCTGACCTGCCGGGTGTCGGCGCGCACGATGCGCGGCCCGACGCGTGCCAAAGCCAACCCGCACGTCACCACCGCGATCACACCGGACCCGTGCACCAGTTCGGCCACCAGGAACGCGGAGAACGGCGTGAGGATGCTGACCACGGTCTCGTGGATCGGGTTGTCGAGCCGCCTGCGCACCTGCACCACCAGCCACGCGATCGCCAGCCCGGCCGCCGCGCCGCCCGCGTACGACAGCAGCAGTTGCAGCCCGACCATGCCGGTGCTGAACCGCTGCTCACCGGTCGTGATCGCCACGGCGATCGCGTAGATCACGAGGGCCGTGCCGTCGTTGATCAGCGACTCCGCGCGCAGGATGGTCGTCGTCCGGCGCGGCATGCCGCGGGCGATGGCGGAGACGGCGGTCGCGTCGGTGGGCGCGAGGGCCGCGCCGAGCACCCACGCCGGGCCCCAGTCGAGGCCCAGCGCGTGGGCGACCGCCGCCACCGCCGCGGCCGTCGCGAGCACGAGCAGCGTGCTGAGCAGCACGATCGGGCGGAGGTTGCTGCGGATTTCGCGCAGCGAGGTGTTGAGGCTCTCCCAGTACAGCAACGCCGGCAGGAAGATCAGCAGCATCGCCTCTGGCGGGAGGCTGACCGACTCCAGGGCCGGCACGAAGCCGAGCACAGCACCACAAACGACCAGCAAAACGGGGGCGGCGAGGCGCAACCGTCCTGACGCGACGCTGCTCGCCAGGATGCACACCCCGAGCACCACCACGAGTTCGAGACCGAGCATGGCCTCAAGATAGGCGGCTCACGCGCTCAGCGCGTCATCCAATTCAGCAAGCAACCGCGACTTGGGGCGCGCTCCCACGATCTGCCTGATCGGCACGCCGTCGCGGAACAGCAACATCGTCGGCAACGACATCACCTGGTAGTCGCGCGCGGTGGCGGTGTTCTCGTCCGCGTTGATCTTGTAGACGGTGAGGTCGTCACGCTCGCTGTCGATCTGGTCGAGGATGGGCGAGAGCATGTGGCACGGCCCGCACCACTGCGCCCAGAACTCGACGAGCACGGTGCCGGTCCGCGTCTGGTCCGCGAACGTGGCGTCGGTCAGCTGCACAGGAACTCCTTGGGTTCGGGCACGAGGCACGGATCTTGGAAGGCGAGTCTGGCTTCGAGGAACTCCCGGACGCCCTGGAGTCGCTCCAGGCACGCGTCCACCTCGGCGAGCTTGCGCCGGTAGACCTCCCGCGAGTCAGGACACGAGTCGCCGGACTCGTGGCCCGCTCTCAAGCACGCCACGAACGGTCGCGCGTCCTCCAGGCTCAGCCCGACCGCCTGCAGCGACTGGATCTCGCGAACCAGCCGCAGGTCGTGCTCGGAGTACTCGCGGTAGCCGTTGGACGTGCGCTGCGCCTCCAGGAGCCCCTGGGACTCGTAGAAGCGCAGCGCCCGCGTGGTGGTGCCGGCTCGCTTGGCCAGTTCGCCGATCCTCATGGCACGAACGCTAAACCTTGACGCGCACGTCAAGGCAAACATTTCAGTCCGCGACCAGCCCGAACGCATGCCGCTGCCGCCGCACGAGCTACTGACCAGGCGCGATACCGGTGTCGCCGTGTTCGGGGTGCAGCAAGGGCGACCACCTGCAGGTGCCTGGATCGGCGACGACGACGTGCGGGTTGCGGCCGTCCCCACCGGTGATGAGGTGGATTCCCTCCACCGGTACCCATCGGGTGCTGTTCTGGTCTGGTTCGGTGATCATCGAGAACGGGATGACGATCGCGGTCGACGAGTTCAGCGAGGTTCATGGTGTGTTCAGGTGCGTCGAAGGAGTTGGGAGTACTGCTGCGGTTCCGGCCCGTAGGTCCAGGCGGCGGCCTCGACCGGGTGCTGGAACGAGGGGGGCACGCTCAGGCCGTAGCGGCGGCGCGTGCGGAGGAGACCGGCGTTGTCGGGTTGCCGTGCCACGCATGGGCGCAGCTGCCGTCCGCGAACTCCAGCGCAGGCCCATCGTCATTGTGCGGCAACGAATTCTCGTCGACGTACACGGCTGTTGGACGTTCTGCCATGACGCAGACGTCTTCGCCGGCCCACCACCAGCCGGTCGACCGGACCTGGGTCTCCCACAGGTCGAACAGCCGACACCGGTGGACGCGTCGTGCATCATCGATCTCACCAGCTTCGCAAGGCACGTGGGTGTGCGCCGCAGTTCCCTGCGGATGCGGCTCGGAGCGCCCTGCCAGTCGGTGCGCTCACACATCCGCTGGACGAGGTTCGAGAGCTGTGCGGCGAGCTCTGCCCCGACGACCATCCAGTCGTCCTCGAAGCAGATGACTTCCTTGGCGGGTAACAGTTTCGCGGCTTCCGCGGGTGACCGCACCCAGACGAACTCCGGTGGTGGCCTGCCGATGGACGCGTAGAGCCGCGCCACGGCCTCCTCGGCCGCCGGACGATCAGCGGGTGCGGTGCTCAGCGCATGGCTCAGCCATTCATCGCGGAGCTGAAGGAGAGAGCGGGTCTCGAGCCCGCCCGGTGCGCTCACAGCGCGAGGGCGCGCACGCCCTTTCGAGTCGACATGCGGAAGATCGTGACAGCACGACCGGCATCCGCGCAAGCACGAAACTCCCTCGGTGTCCGACGGTTGTTCAGCACGTGGACGTCCTTGCCCGGACGATCGTGCGCTCCTTAACGTGAGCCGTGTTCTGCAAGTGCTCTCATCGGAGCGCAGGGAAGGGAGGGCAGGAATGGCCGACTTCGCTCTGTTCCTGTCCTCCCGCAGGCACATCGACCACGGGCGTGTCTGCAGCACCGCCTGTACCGGCTGACCTCGCAGCCCACCTCACGCCGTTCGACAAGGACCCGCCATGTCTTCTGGCACCCTCACGCCTGCCTCCACAAAGGACAGATCGGCGGACCTCGCCGCCTTGCCCGTCGTCGCCGCCCGCCACCCCTGGAGGTGGGTCGGCGTCGTCGCCGTGCTGGTGCTCGTGGCGCAGTTCGTCCACGGCCTGGTCACCAACCCCGCCTGGGACTGGCCGACGTTCGCCCGCTACTTCACCGCCCAGTCGATCCTGACGGCGGTCGGCACCACGATCGTGCTGACCGTGTCCGGCACGGTGCTGGGCTTCGCGCTGGGC
>NZ_JYJG01000262.1 GCF_000955955.1 Lentzea aerocolonigenes | reverse complement strand
GTGCTGGGCTTCGCGCTGGGCATCGTGGTCGCCGCGCTCAGGCTCTCGAAGAGCCCGTTCCTGCAGGCGGTCGGCTGGGCCTACATCTGGGCGTTCCGGTCGATCCCGCTGATCGTGCAGCTGTTGTTCTGGTTCAACATCTCCTACCTCTACCAGCGGCTCAGCCTGGGCATCCCGTTCGGCCCCGAGTTCGTCAGCTTCGAGACCGTCGAACTGATCAGCCCGATGGGCGCGGCCGTGCTCGGGCTCGCGCTGCACCAGGCCGCCTACGCCGCCGAGATCGTCCGCTCCGGCGTGATCTCGGTCGACCGGGGCCAGTTGGAAGCCGCCGCCGCGCTGGGCATCCCGAGGTTCCGGCAGTTCCGCAGAATCGTGCTGCCCCAGGCGATGCGCGCGATCCTGCCGAACGCCGCGAACGAGGTCATCAGCCTCTTCAAGGGCACGTCGGTGGTGTCGGTGATGGCGATCGGCGAGCTGTTCTACCAGGTTCAGGTGATCTACGGCCGCAACGCGCGCGTCGTCGCGCTGCTCATGGTCGCGACCGTCTGGTACATCATCCTGACCACGCTGCTCTCGATCGGCCAGCACCACGTCGAGCGCTACTTCGCGCGAGGAGACCGCCGGTGATCGAGGTTCTGGGCGTGCACAAGAGCTTTGGCGACAACGAGGTGCTTCGCGGAGTGTCGCTGACCGTCGAACCCGGCGAGGTCGTGGTGGTGCTGGGGCCGTCCGGCTCGGGCAAGTCGACGTTGTTGCGCACCATCAACCACCTGGAGAAGGTCGACCGCGGGTTCATCAGCATCGACGGCGACCTGGTCGGGTACGAGCGCCGTGGCGGCAAGCTGCACGAGCTGAAGGAACGCCAGATCCTCAAGCAGCGCAGGCACATCGGGTTCGTGTTCCAGAACTTCAACCTGTTCCCGCACCTCACCGCGTTGCAGAACATCGCGGAGGTCGCCCCGGTCGCCGACGCGCGACGGTTCCTGACGAGGGTCGGACTGGCGGACAAGGAAGACGCCTACCCGCGCCAGCTCTCCGGCGGCCAGCAGCAACGCGTCGCGATCGCGCGAGCCCTTGCCACGCAACCGAAAGTCGTGCTGTTCGACGAGCCGACGTCGGCGCTCGACCCGGAACTCGTGGGCGAGGTGCTGGACGTGCTGCGCGACCTGGCCCGGTCCGGCACGACGATGATCGTGGTGACGCACGAGATCGGCTTCGCCCGCGAGGTCGCCGACCGGATCGTGTTCATCGACCAGGGCGTGATCGTCGAGGAAGGCACCCCTGCCGAGGTGCTCGACCACCCGGTCCACGAGCGCACCAAAGCGTTCCTGTCCAAGGTTCTCTGAGCAAGGAGTCCGTTGTGCGCAAACCACTGCTCGCCGCCCTGGCGCTGCTTCTCACCGCCTGCGGCACGGTCGGGGCCGAACCTGAGCCCGCCACCGGTGGCGGCGCCCTGAACGTCAACCTCAGCCCGCAGCAGAACCGCGTGACGGCCGCCGAGGACGACAAGATCGCGTCGAAGGTGCCGGAGAAGTTCCGAACAAAGGGCGAACTCGTCATCGGCGGATCCGCGGGCACAGCACCACCGCTGCGCTTCTACGCCACCGACGACAAGACGGTGATCGGCGTCGAGACCGACATCGCCTCCCTGGTCGCGGACACCCTCGGCCTCAAGCCGCGGCTGGAAGTGTCGTCGTGGGAGAACCTGTTCGTGGGCCTGGACAGCGGCAGCTTCGACCTCGGCCTCTCGAACATCACCGTGACCGAAGCGCGCAAGGAGAAGTACGACTTCGCGACGTACCGGCTGGACACGCTGGCGTTCGAGGCGAAGAAGGGCGGCGGCTGGCGCGTCAAGGAGCCGAAGGACGTGGCGGGCAAGGTCATCGCCGTCACCTCCGGCACCAACCAGGAGAAGATCCTCGTCGACTGGAGCACGAAGAACGTCGCCGCCGGCCTGCAGGCCACCGACATCAAGTACTTCCAGAACTCCTCCGACTACTACCTCGCGCTGCAGTCCGGCCGCATCGACGCCTACCTCGGCCCGAACCCGACTTCCGCCTACCACGCGGCGACTTCCGGCCAGACCGAGGTGATCGGCAACTTCTCCGGCGGCGCGTCGGTGCAGGGCAAGATCGCGGTGACCACCAAGAAGGACAACGGTCTCATCGCGCCGGTCCAGGAAGCGCTGAACCAGTTGATCGCCAACGGCAAGTACGCCGAAGTGCTCAAGCGCTGGGGCCTGTCCGACGAGGCCGTGCCCACATCGGAGATCAACCCCGTCGGCCTGCCGAAGACGTGAGGACACCGTCATGCGATTCAGCATCACCATCGACACCGACGACGAGGAAGCCGCGGCGAGGCTGCTCCGCGCGTTGAGGGACTCGGGCCTGGTGCAGGCAGCGGAAGCGGAAGTCGACGACGCGGACGTGCGCATCCTGCCCGACACCAGGCAGGTCCTGCTCCACGACGAGTCCGTCGAGCTCACCAGGCTGGAGTTCGAGCTGTTGCTGCACCTGTGCTCGAACCCCGGCCGCGTGCATCGCCGCCGTGAGCTCCTGGCGGCGGTGTGGGGCGTCAACGACAACTACAGCGGCGCCCGGACGGTCGACGTGCACGTCCGGCGGGTGCGGCAGAAGCTCGGCGACGTGGCGGACGTGATCCAGACCGTGCGCGGGGTGGGATATCTGATCGCGTCGAGTGGCCGGGTGCGGGTCGAGCGCTCGCCGAACGTTGTGCGACTGGACGATCGACGGGCCGGATGACCGACGAGGTGCGGTGGAGGCGGCCGGACGCTCCCGAGGCCGCGGAGATGATGGCGGAACTGCACGAGTACGTGAGCAGGTACGGCGGCCGGCTTCACCCCGTTGTTCGACGTGACGGCTCCGGTCGCCGGACCGTTGCCGTTCGCACGAGAGCTAAAAGCGGTTGCCGCGCTCAGAGGCTCGGTGTTGCATGGGGCCGAGCCTCTGGGGGAGTGATCGGATGCAGGACGCGGTGTTCGCGACGGACGTGTCCCTTGTGGACGAGCTGATCCGCACGCAGTTCCCCCGCTGGCACGGTCTTCCCATCACACCCGTCGAGCACGGCGGCACCAGTCATGCGATCTACCGCCTCGGTTCCGGGCTCGCGGTCCGGCTGCCGAACCGCAGCTGGTCGAGCGGCGAGGCGGAACGCGAAGCGTCGATCCTGGCGCACGTCGCCCGGCACGTCCCGGTCGCCGTGCCGGAACCGGTCGGGCTGGGCGAACCCGGCTCCGGCTTCCCGAATCGGTGGACCGTCGTGCGCTGGCTCTCCGGCACGACCGCCACCGTCGACGAGGTTCGTGCAGACACTCCGATCCGCCTGGCGTCGCTGATCCACGCGTTGCAGGACGTCAAGGTGACCGGGCAGCAGTGGCGGCCTCATCGCGGGAACGCGGAGCAGGAGAAGTACGACGACGATGTCCGCACGGGAATCGCTGAGCTCGGTGGCGATCGTCGGCTGAGCGCACTCTGGGAGGAAGCGCTCGCCGCGCCGCGCTGGGACGGGCCCCTTCGGTGGCTGCACGCGGACCTGCACAGCGGCAACATGCTGTTCACCGACGGCGTGCTGACCGGTGTGATCGACTGGGGCTGTGCCGGTGTCGGCGACCCGGCGGGCGACCTGATGCCCGCGTGGCTGTTCTTCGACGTCGCGGGCAGGCGTGCGTTCCGGCGTGAGCTGGACTTCGACGACGCGACCTGGGCCAGGGCGCGCGGCTGGGCGCTGGATCTCGCGGTGGTCGGCCTGCCGTACTACCGCGACACCAACCCGGTCTTCGCGGACATCTGCCGGCACACGCTGGACCAGCTACTGGCGGAACGCGCCGGGTGACATGCCGGTTTCCCTGGCGAAGAACTTCGTGAAGTTCGTGGCCTCGCTGAACCCCAGCCGATGCCCGATCGCCGCCGACGACAGATCGGTGTGCACGAGCAGCCGCTTGGCCTCCAACGCCACCCGCGCGTCGATCAGCGTCTTGGCCGACTGGCCGGTCGCCTCGACGCAGATCCGGTTGAGGCTGCGCAGCGAGTAGCCGATGCGGGCGGCGTAGTCGGCGGCGTTGCGGGTGGTGCCGAACGACCGCTCCAGCTCCTGCTGGAACCGTTCGAACCTCGGGTCGCCGTGGCCGGCCTCGTCGGCGTGCAGGCGTGCGATGCGCAGCAGGAACACGCCCAGCAGCTGTCTGAGCAGATCATCCGGCTCGCCGGCGCGGTTGTACTCCTGCCGCAAATCCCGCGCGGACTGGTCCAGCACCGCGCGTTCGGCGTGGGGAACGTGCCACAGCACCGGGCCGAACGGGCTGAGCAACGGCCTTGTGCGGTCCAGCGGCGGCGGGAACGCGGCCGTGAAGAGGATCATGTGCGCCTTCAACGGCCCGGTGGGCAGGCGCAGCACCCGGCCCGGGCTCACGTGCAGCAACGTGCCAGGCCCGCACGGGTGGTCCACGAAATCGACCATGGCCTCGCCGTGCCCGGCGGTGACCAGGAACAGCTGGTGGAAGTCGGTCCTGTGCACCTGGGTCAGGGTGTTCTGGCTCAGTCTGCGCCTGACCAGGGCGAGTTCCGTCGCCTCCATCCCCAACCGCGGGCGGTCGGGGTTGCTGAACCCGAACTCGGCAAGCTGTCCACTTTTGACCATGGTGAAGCCGGATCCTACCTCGTCCGCGGGGCTCTGCTGGGCGAGAGTTCTCGCCATGGACAACAAGGAACTCGTTCTCAAGGCCGCCGGCGAGCTGTTCGGCGACAAGGATCCGTCCGCTGTGGACCGTTGGGTCGCGCCGGACTACCGCCAGCACAGCGCTCTGATCGGTGACGGTCCCGAGGCGCTGCGCGAGCTGGTCTCGAACCTGCCCGCAGGTTTCCGCTACGAGCCGGCGCGCGTGATCGCCGATGGTGATCTCGTTGCGCTGCACGGTGTCTACCACGGGTTCGGGCCGGAGCCGCTGGTGGCGTTCGACCTGTTCCGGGTGGCCGACGGCAAGCTCGTGGAGCACTGGGACGCGCTCACGCCGGTGGTGCGGGAGACGGCGAGTGGACGGTCCCAGACGGACGGTCAGGCCCACCCTTCCGACGCTGACACGGCCTTCTCCCGTGCGTTCGTGGCCGAGTTCGCGCAGCGGGTGCTGCAGGACGCCGACTACACGGTGCTGACCGACTACATCTCCACTACGACCTACCTGCAGCACAACCCCGAGGCCGCGGACGGGCTGACCGGGTTCGGTGCCGCCGCGGCCAAGTGGGCCGGTCAGGGCAAGAACCTCGTCTACAAGACCGTCCACAAGGTCGTGGCGGAGGGCGATCTCGTGCTGCTGCAGTCCGAGGGCGAGTTCGGTGAGCCGGTGGCGTATTGGGACCTGTTCCGGGTGGCCGACGGCAAGATCGTCGAGCACTGGGACGTGATCACCCCGGTCCCGGCCTCGCTGCCGCACTCGAACGGCCTGTTCTGACCATGATCACCGCTCTGCCGCTCCGCGACTACCGGGACGCGATCGCGCTGGACGAGCCGTTCCCCCCGCTCAGCCCGCCCGCACCGGCCCGTCGCCTCGGCGTGCTGACCGAGATGGCGTTGCGGCTGCTCGGCGAGGACCCGTGGGTGGGCAGGTTCGCCCTGCCGCGGGACCTCGCCTCGCGCCGGAACCTGTTGCGGTCGCTGCTGACCGTCCGGGAACCGGCACCGATGGCCCCCGAACTGCTCGCCGTGCTCGACGCGCTGCTCGGGGGCGAGCGCCAGCAGCGTTCCCTGATCAACGCCCGGTCTCTGCCCGCACCTCTCACGGTGTGGCGCGGTGACATCACCCGGTTGATGTGCGACGCGATCGTGAACGCCGCGAACGACGGCCTGCTGGGCTGTTTCCAGCCGATGCACCCGTGCGTGGACAACGCGATCCACGCCGTCGCCGGGCCGCGCCTGCGTCTCGACTGCCACCGGATCATGGCCGCGCAGGCCGCACCGGAACCCACGGGCATCGCGAAGATCACCCGCGGCTACCACCTGCCCGCGCCGTACGTGCTGCACACCGTCGGGCCGATCGTGCGCGGCAAGGTGCTGCCCGCGCACTCCACCGCGCTCGCCGACTCCTACCGCGCCTGCCTCGACCTCGCCGCCGAGGTCGGCAGGATCCGCACGCTCGCGTTCTGCGGTGTGAGCACCGGGATCTTCGGGTTTCCCAAGCTCCCGGCGGCCCGGATCGCCGTGTCGGCCGTCCGGGACTGGCTGGCCGCGCACCCCGGCCGGTTCGAGCGCGTCGTCTTCACGACCTTCAGCGACGAGGACGATCTCGCCTACCGGGAGCTGCTGTGACGTTCGAACGCTGGCTGGACGAGTCCGATCGGGTGCTGATCGCGGCGGGCGCCGGGCTGTCGGCCGCCGCCGGGTACGACTACTCGGATCCCGTGCGGTTCGCGGAGCTGTTCCCGGCGTTGCACCGCAAGGGTTTGTGGGCGCGCTACCAGCTGATCGGGCTGCCGCTGCCGCCCCGGTTGCTGTGGGGCTACTGGTCCGTGCACGTGAACGACATCCGCTTCGACCCGGCGCCGAACCCGCTGTACCGCCGGTTGCGGTCGACGATCGGCGAGCGTGATCACTTCGTGCTGACGTCGAACGTCGACGGGTTGTTCGCGCGCAACGGTTTCGGCGACGTCTGGTCACCTCAGGGCGACTACGGGCGCTACCAGTGCGAGACGCCGTGCACGCGCGAGACGTGGGAGAGCAGGCCGATCGTCTCGGCCGCGCTGGCGACCTACGACGCCTCGTCCGGTGAGGCCGGCGCCGTGCCGTCGTGTCCTCGGTGCGGCGGTGCGGTGTTCCTCAACGTGCACAAGGGACCCGAGTACGTGCCGGACCACTACGTGCCGGCGGGCAGGCGGCTGCGGTCGTGGCTCGGAGGCGAGGGGCGGTTGCTGGTGGTCGAGATCGGGGCCGGGTTCAGCACGCCGTCGGTGATTCGCTGGCCGGTGGAGTCGCTGGTGCGCGGCGTGCCGGGGGCGCGGCTGGTGCGGATCAACCGGGATCACGCCGAGGTGCCAGGGGATTTGGAGGCGCTGGCGGTGCGGGCGGACGTGACGGAGGTGCTGGCGTGAGGTTCGGCGTGGCTGGTGTGGGCGACCGACGGGGGCGAGGCGCTGGCAAGGGGTTCGGGGTGGTTGGTGTCGGCGAGCGACGGCGCGAGGTGCTGGCATGAGGATCACCGCCGCCGTGGTCCGCGAGCAGCACGGGGCGTTCGAGCTCGAAGACGTGCTGCTCGACGGCCCAGGCGAAGGCGAGGTGCTGGTGCGCGTCGTCGCGACCGGCATCTGCCACACCGACTCCATCACGCGGCACGGCGACCTGCCGTTTCCGTTGCCCGGCGTGCTGGGTCACGAGGGCGCGGGCGTCGTGGAAGCCGTCGGGCCGGGTGCGAAGGGGGTGGCGGAGGGCGACCACGTCGTCCTGGGCTGGCCGTGGTGCGGTGAATGCCGCAACTGCCTGGACGGTCAGCCGCGCTACTGCGTGCGGCTGGGTGAACTGCTCGTCGGTGGCGGGCGGGCGTTGCGCGGGCTCGACGGGGCTCCGTTGGCCAGCCACTTCTTCGGGCAGTCGTCGTTCGCCACGCACGCCGTTGTGCCGTATCGGGGTCTGGTGCCGGTGGACACGTCGCTGCCGCTGGACCTGTTGGGGCCGTTGGCGTGCGGGCTGTCGACGGGCGCGGGTGCGGTGCTGAACGTGCTGCGGCCAGGAGCTGGTTCGTCAATCGTCGTTTATGGAGTGGGCACGGTCGGGCTGGCCGCGATCATGGCCGCGCGCAACAGCGGAGCGACCAGGATCATCGCCGTCGACCGGCACGAGACGAGACTGCGCGCGGCACAGCGGTACGGCGCCACCGACGTGATCAACGCAGGTGTGGACGATCCGGTCCAGGCGGTGCACGAGATCTGCGACGGGCCCGCGGACTTCAGTCTCGAATGCACCGGCAACCTGCTTGTGTGCCGCCAGGCCGTGGACTCCGTGGGGATGCGGGGTACTTGCGCCTTCATCGGTGGTGCACCCGCCGGGGCGCAGGTCGAGCTCGACCACCTCAGCACGTTGTGGGGCAAGCGGGTCGTCGGTGTTCTCGGTGGTGAGGGGCGCAGTACGAGCTTGATCACGACGATGCTCGACCTGCACCGGCAGGGGAGGTTTCCCTTCGATGAACTGATCACGCACTTCCCGTTCGAGCGGATCGACGAGGCGATGGCGGCCGCGGAGGCGGGGGAGGTGATCAAACCGGTGCTGCGGATGCCATAGCACGCCGCGCCATCCGCGAACTGGCGTAATGTCGCCCGCCATCTGGGGCCATTCGTCAGGTTACGTATATGAGAAAGTTTCACCACCCCCCTCGACGGCGCCTGTGGTTTGTGCGTACGGTGAGCCCCGCAACGTACTGGCGAGTAGGTAGCGAACTGAATTCCTTTCTCCCCACCCCTGCACGGTGAGGAAGCGAGCGCAGTGAACATGCTGTCGGATCGAGATCGGGTGCTGTGTCTGAGTCCGTTCAGCACCCCCAACCCGGCCCTCGTGGTCGCGGCCGAACGAGCGGGCGCACTCGGTGTGCTCGATCTTGGGCCGCGGGCTGCCCGCGACCTGGGGCGCGTCACCGCGCGTCATGGGCGCGGGTTCGCGGTGCGGCTGCATGGGCCGTTGACGGGCGCGTTGCCTGATCAAGTCGACACCGTCGTCGTTGATCTCGTTCGGTATGTCCCGAACCGGGCTGAACTGCGTGAACGGCGTGTGCTCGCCGTGATCACCTCGGTGGCGGAGGCCGTTGCGGCGATCGAGTTCGGTGCCACCGGACTGATCGCGAAGGGTGCGGAGGCAGGCGGCCGGGTGGGTGGTTCGCCCGCGTTCGTCCTGCTCCAGCAGGTGCTCGCGATCACCGATCTGCCGGTCTGGGTGGCGGGGTCGATCGGCCCGGACACGGCCGCGGCGGCGGTTGCCGGTGGAGCGCGCGGAGTGGTGCTGGAAGGGCAGCTCGCGCTGGTCGCGGAAGCCCGGAAACATATTTCCCGGGAAATTGTGAACGTGCTGGCGGCGATGGACGGCGCCGACACCGTCGTGAACGACGGGTTGCGTGTACATGTTCGTCAGAACACGCTCGAAATTGGTCAGGAAGGCGCGTTCGCGGAATTCAATCGCGTCTCGTTTGGGACCGTCGGAGGCGTCGTCGGCGCGATTCAGCGCGCGATTCGGGACAATGTGGCACAGGCGGGCGAACACCGCTCGATCCGGGCGGCGGGTCCGTTCTGCGACCGCGTGGAGGGGCTGCGCTACCCGATCGCCCAGGGGCCGATGACCAGGGTCAGCGACCAGCCCGCGTTCGCCCAGGCCGTCGCGGAGGGCGGTGCGCTGCCGTTCCTCGCGCTCGCGCTGATGGAGGGCCCGGCGGTCCGCGAGCTCCTCGAGCAGACCTCCCGCAAGCTCGGGGACAAGCCCTGGGGCGTCGGCTTGCTCGGGTTCGCGCCCGCGGAACTCCGCGCCAGGCAACTCGAAGCGGTGCTCGACGTCAAGCCGCGGTACGCGATCGTCGCCGGTGGCACGCCCGCACAGGCGCGTGAGCTGGAAGCCGCGGGCATCGAGGCGTTCCTGCACGTGCCGTCACCCGCGCTGCTGCGCCGGTTCCTGGACGAGGGCGCGCGCAAGTTCGTGTTCGAGGGCTCGGAGTGCGGCGGGCACACGGGTCCTCGATCCAGCTTCACGTTGTGGCAGCAGCAGATCGACGTGCTGCGCGGCCGTGAGAAGGACGTTGTCGCGCTCTTCGCGGGCGGGATCCACGACGCCCGCTCGGCCACGATGATCGACGCGATGACCGCGCCACTCGCGGCAGAAGGCGCTGCGATCGGCGTGCTGGTCGGCACGGCCTATCTGTTCACCGAGGAAGCCGTCACGCACGGCGCGATCCAGCCGGTGTTCCAGCAGGTCGCGCTGGAGTGCGAGGACACCGCTCTGCTGGAAACCTCGCCAGGGCACGCGGTCCGCTGCGCGCAGACGTCCTATGTGGACACGTTCGAACAGGCCCGCGCCGAGCTGAAGGCCCTGCCGAAACAGGAGAGCTGGGAAAGGCTCGAACAGCTCAACCTGGGCCGGCTGCGGCTCGCCAGCCGGGGCCTGGTCCGCGGCGAGGGCGGGCTGGTCGAGGTCGGCGAGGACGAACAGCGCCGCGAAGGCATGTTCATGATCGGCCAGGTCGCCACGCTGCGGCACGAGCGCACCACGATCGCCCAGCTGCACGAGGACATCGTCTCCGGCCAAGTGCCCGAGACGGCCCAGGAGACCCCGGACCAGCGGCCGTTGGACATCGCCATCGTCGGCATGGCGGCGATCATGCCGGGCGCGAAGGACGTCGCCGAGTTCTGGGCGAACATCCTCAAGGGCACGGACTCGGTCACGGAGATCCCGCAGGACCGCTGGTCGCCCGAGCGCTACGGCAGCCCGTTCAAGTGGGGCGGCTTCATCCCGCGCACGGCGTTCGACCCGCTCGCGTACGGCATCCCGCCCGCCTCGCTGACCTCGATCGAACCTGCACAGCTGCTCGCTTTGGAAGTGTCAGCGCGAGCCCTCGAGGACGCCGGGTACGCGACGCGCGTGTTCGACCGCGAACGCACCTCGGTGATCTTCGGCGCCGAAGCCGGTGCCGACCTCGCGAACGCCTACACGATCCGAACCGCGTTGCCGGCACTGGGAATCCGCGGCCTGGACGACCACCTGCCCGCGCTCACCGAGGACTCGTTCCCCGGCGTGCTCGGCAACGTGATCTCCGGCCGCGTCGCGAACCGGCTCGACCTCGGCGGCGCGAACTACACGGCGTGCAAGGAACTCGTCGGCGGCACCAGCGACATGGTGCTGTGCGGCGCGGTCGACCTGCACAACAGCGCGCACGACTACCAGATGTTCGCATCCGTGAAAGCCTTGTCCGCCAAGGGACGCTGCTCCACCTTCGACTCCGGTGCGGACGGCATCGCGCTCGGCGAGGGCGTGGCGTGCCTGGTGCTCAAGCGAGTCGAGGACGCCGAACGCGACGGCGACCGGGTGTACGCGGTGATCAAGGGCATCGGCGCGTCCAGCGATGGCCGGTCGAGGGGTCTCACCGCGCCGCGTCCCGAAGGTCAGCAGCGAGCACTTCAACGGGCTTACGCGTCGGCTGGGCTGCCGGTCACGTCGGTCGGGCTGGTCGAGGCGCACGGCACCGGAACCGTGGTGGGCGACCGGACGGAACTGGCGTCGCTGACCGAGATGTTCTCCAGCGTCGAGCCCGGCACCTGCACGATCGGCTCGGTGAAGTCGCAGATCGGGCACACCAAGTGCGCGGCAGGCCTCGCGGGCGTGATCAAGGCGGCGCTGGCCGTCCACACCGGACTGCGGCCAGGCACGCTGCACGTCAAGCAGCCCAACGCGTTCTGGAACGCCGAGACCAGCCCGTTCACCTTCGGCCACCGCACCTGGGCGAGCAAGGACCGGGTCGCGGGCGTCAGCGCGTTCGGCTTCGGCGGCACCAACTTCCACACCGTCATCGCCGGGTACGACGGCGCCGACGAGCCGTGGCACGGCCTGACCCAGTGGCCCGCAGAGCTGTTCCTGATCCGCGGTGACGATCAGGCTGCGGCACAACGGGAAGCCGCTCGCCTGGCCGCGCTGATCGACGACCGCACGCCGTTGCGCTCGCTGGCCGCGGCCTGCGGCAGCGGGACGGTCCAGGCCGCGTTCGTGGTCAGCGATCACGACGGCCTGCGCAAGGCACTCGCGGACGTCGAGGCGTGGCGAGCAGGCTCGGTGAAACTGCGCGGGGGAGAGCGGCCGAAGATCGCGTTCCTCTACCCGGGACAGGGCAGCCAGCGACCGGGCATGCTGCTCGACCTGGTCACGGCTTTCCCGCGGCTGCAGGACTTCGTGGACGCCCGCTACGAGCGCGTGATGTACCCGCCGGCCGCACTGACCGCCGAGGACGTCGCTGAGCAACGAGCGGCGATCACCGACACGCGGATGGCCCAGCCGACGCTCGGCATCGCGGGCCTGATGGTCACCGCGCTGCTGGAATCCGTTGGTGTGCGGCCGGATCTGGCCGGCGGCCACAGCTACGGCGAACTGGTCGCTCTCGCTGCTGCCGGTGTGTTCGAGCCCTCTGACCTGCTCGATCTCAGCGCTGCCCGCGCCGAGGCGATGCTGGCGGCGGTCGGCGAGGACCCCGGCACGATGGCCGCGGTGTCCGCGCCGCTGGCCGAGGTCGAGGCGCTGCTGCCGCCGGATGTCGTGGTGGCCAACCACAACGCGCCCGACCAGGTCGTGATCTCCGGTCCGACCAAGGCTGTCGAGAACGCCGTCGAGGTGTTGCGCACCGCCGGGCTGAGCGTCAAGAGCATCCCGGTCGCCGCCGCGTTCCACAGCCGGCTGATGGCGGGCGCCCGTGACCGGTTCGCGGCCCGCCTGCAGGCCATTTCCATTGGTGAGACGGCTTTCCCGGTGTGGTCGAACGTCACCGCCGAGCCCCACACCGACGTGCGTGACGGTCTCGCGAAGCAGCTCGCGGGCCGGGTGCGGTTCGTGGACCAGATCGAGTCGATGTACGCGGCGGGCGCGCGGATCTTCGTCGAGGCCGGGCCGGGTGGCGTGCTGAGCTCGCTGGTCGGCAAGACCCTCGGCGACCGCCCGCACCAGGCGTTGCGCTGCGACGACCACGTGACGTTCCTGCGCACGCTGGCGGAGCTCGCGGCAGCCGGCGTCGAGATCGATGCCGCACCGCTGTTCGAGGACAGGGCCGAACCCGCCACGGCCGTGCCGCCGCGGCCGGGCTGGTACGTGGATGGAGGTCTCGTGCGGGACGCGAACGGCGACGCCCTACCCGGTGGGCTCAGGCCCGCCACGGAGTTCCCGACCCTGAGGATCGGGTCCGGGCTGGGGCGCGACGAGATCATCGAGAAGTTCCTGGACGGCATGCGCGACGCGGTCAGCGCCCAGCGCGACGTCCTGCTGAGCTACCTCGGCAACGCGCCCGCCGCACCCGCCCCGATGCCGGTCATCGAGCACACGACGACGAAGGCACCGGAACCACAGCCGCAGGCGGAAGACGTCGCCACGGTGGTGCTGCGGACGATCAGCGACCGCACGGGCTACCCGGTCGAGATGCTCCAGCCGGGCCTGGACCTGGAAGCCGATCTCTCGATCGACTCGATCAAGCGGACCGAGATCGTCGGCGAGCTCGCGCAGAAGCTGGGCGCGTCGGGCGAGATCGATGAACTGGCCCAGCTCAAGACGATCGAGGGCATCGTCGGCTGGTTCGGCGCAGCGGCACCGGTCAGCGCACCGGCGAAAGACGTACGTGCGGTGGTCCTGCAGACGATCAGCACCCGCACCGGCTATCCGGTCGAGATGTTGCAGCCGGGCCTGGACCTGGAAGCCGACCTGTCGATCGACTCGATCAAACGCACGGAGATCGTCGGCGAGCTGGCCCAGGAACTGGGTGCGGCCGGTGAGATCGACGAGTTGGCGCAGCTGAAGACGATCGACGCCATCGTCGGCTGGTTCGGCACCACCCCACAAGCACCCGTTCAGGCTGCTCCCGCGCCCGTCCCGAGCACCGCAGGTCGTCTCGTCCGGCTGGTCCCGCAGGTCGTGCCGTGCGAGCCCGCCGAGCCCGTCGACCTCACCGGCAAGACCGTGCTGATCATCGACGACAACGGCATCGGGCTCGAACTCGCCGACCTCATCGAGAAGCACGCCACCCGCCCGCGGATCCAGCCGGCGTTCCCGGACGACCTCAGCGGCGTCGACGTCGTGGTGAGGCTCGGCGGACGGCTTCCGGAAGCGTTCAGCGAGGTCAAAGCCTGTGTCACCAACGGGGTGGCGCTGGTCGTGGTGACCACGGGCGGCGGCACGTTCGGCTTCGACCACGCCCCGGACGAGCTGCCCGCGGACATCGGCCTGCACGGCCTGATCCGCACGGCCGCGCTCGAGTACCCGGACCTCGTGGTGCGCGCGGTCGACGTCAACTCCAAGGAGAGCCACCGCGACATCGCCACCGCGTTGCTCGCGGAGATCGGCCCCGGCCCTGCGGTCGTCGGCTACCACGCTGGCAGGCGCCAGGTCATCGAAGCCGTGCCGGCTGAGCTCGAAGCGAAGACCCTCGAACTCGGCCAGGACAGCGTCGTGCTGCTGACCGGTGGCGCGCGAGGCATCACCGCGCTGGCAGCCACGGCACTCGCCGAACGCACCGGCTGCCACGTCGAACTCCTCGGCCGCACCCCGATCGCGGCCGAGGACCACCGGCTCACCCATGCCACCACCGAGCCCGAGCTGGTGAAGGCGTTGTTCGAGCTGGGCGAGAAGGACAACGTCCCGGCCAAGGCGCGCAAGGTCCTCGCCGAACGCGAAGTCCGCCAGACCATGGACCGGTTGCGCGCCAAGGCATCCAGCGTCCGCTATCACGAGTGCGATGTCACGGACGTCGAAGCGGTCGGCAAAGTGATCGACGACATCAAGGCCAGGTTCGGCAAGATCGACGGCGTCATCCACGGCGCGGGCGTGCTGGACGACAAGCTGATCGAAGCCAAGACGCAGCAGCAGTTCGAGCGGGTCTGGGCGACGAAGGTCAACGGCGCCAAGGCGTTCACCGACGGCTTCCTGGTCCTGTTCGGCAGCGTCAGCGGGGTGTTCGGCAACCGCGGCCAGGCCGACTACTCGGCCGCGAACGACGCGCTGGACCGGATGGCCAGGTTCTGGGGTGCGCAACGCCGCGTCGTCGCCGTCGACTGGGGCCCCTGGGCCGGCGCGGGCATGGCCGTCGGGCTCGCCGACGAGTACGCGCGGCGCGGCATCCCGCTGATCGAGCCGCAACAGGGCGTCGACGCGTTGCTGAACGAGATCGCAGCAGGCAAGGACGTGCAGGTGGTCTACCGATGGGAGGCATAGCGATCGTCGGCATCGGCGCCGTCTTCCCCGGTGCCCCCGATGCGACGACGTTCTGGCGCAACATCGTCAGCGGCGTCGACGCGATCGGGCAGATCCCGGCAGGCCGCTGGGACCCGGCCACCTACTACGACCAGGACAGCACCAGCGGCGACCGGTTCTACTGCCGCAAGGGCGGTTTCGTCGACGACCTGGCCGAGTTCGACCCGACCAGGTTCGGCATCATGCCGTCCACAGTGGACGGTGCGGAGCCGGACCAGTTGCTCGCCCTCGCCACGGCCGCGGAAGCCATCGCGGACGCGGGCGGCGAAACCGCGCTGCCGTCCAGGGACCGCATCGGTGTGATCGTCGGCCGCGGCGGCTATCTCACGCCCGGCTGCGCCCGCCTCGACCAGCGGGTGCGGCTCGCGGACGAGGTGATCTCGGTCGTCCGCGACCTGTTCCCGAACCTGGCCGGCGCCGAGCTCTCCACGGTCCGCCAAGCGATTCGCGACCGGCTCGGCCCGGAGCAGCCGGAAGCGTCGATCGGCCTGGTGCCGAACCTCGCGGCTTCCCGCATCGCCAACCGGTTCGACCTCAAGGGCACGGCGTACACGGTCGACGCGGCCTGCGCGTCCGGCCTGGTCGCCGTCGAGCACGCCGTCCGCGAGCTCCAGGAGGGCCGCGCGGACGCCATGCTCGCCGGGGCGGTGCACGTCTGCCACCACCCGACGTTGTGGAGTGTGTTCACCCAGCTCAGGGCGTTGAGCCCGACCGAGCGCATCAAGCCGTTCGACGCCGGCGCGGACGGCACGTTGCTGTCCGAGGGCGTCGGCATGGTCGTGCTGAAGCGCCTCGAAGACGTCGGCGACGAGCGCGTCTACGCGGTGATCCGAGGCATCGGCACGGCCAGCGACGGCCGCGCGACCAGCATGATGACGCCGAACCCCGACGGCCAGCTCCTTGCCGTGCGACGGGCCTGGGACAGCGCCGGACTCGACCCCAAGAGCCAAGGCCCCGGCCTGATCGAGGCCCACGGCACCGCCACCCCTGCCGGTGATGCCGCGGAACTCGCCACGATGATCAACGCGTTCGGTGCCGATGGCGACGAGATCGGCATCGGCACGGTGAAGTCGATGATCGGCCACGCCATGCCCGCCGCCGGCATGGCCGGGCTGATCAAGGCCGCGCTGGCCCTGCACCACAACACGTTGCCGCCCACGCTCAACGTCGAGCAGCCCCACACAGCGCTCAAGAACACCAGGTTCACACCGGTGCAAGAAGCCCGCGAGTGGAGCGGGCCGCACCGCGCGGTCGTGAACGCGTTCGGGTTCGGCGGCATCAACGCCCATGCCGTGCTCGACGGCCACACGATCGCCAAGCCCCGCAAACCGGTCATGACGTTCGCCGCAGACACCGCCGAGGAGCTGGCCAAGGCGCTCGAGGAACGCCGAACCTCCAGCGCCGACAGGGCGTTCCGGCTGGCCATCGGCAATCCGGACGACCGCAAGCTCAAGCTCGCCCAGCGCGTCATCGCCCAGGGCAAGGCGTGGCCGGGCAGGCACGACATCTGGTTCGGCCACGAGCCGCTCCTGACCAGCGCGGATCAGGTCGCGTTCGTGTTCCCCGGCTTCGAGCGTGAGTTCAGCGGCGAGGTCGTCGACCACGCCGTCGGGCTGCTGCAGGACGGCCGCCGCGAAGCCCGCGAACTGATGGCGCTCGGCATCACGCCAGGAGCGCTCGCCGGGCACAGCATGGGCGAGTGGACCGCGATGGTCGTCGGCGGCATCTACCCGACGATCGACGAGTTCGTCTCCGCGCTCGGCCCCAGCGCGGTCGCGGTGGTCGACATCGCTTACGCCGCACTGGGTTGTGACGCCGACACGGCCTCGAAACACCTCGTCGAAGGTGTGACGATCAGTCACGACAACTGCCCGCACCAGTCGGTGATCTGCGGCCCGATCGACAAGCTGGAACCGGTCCTGGACACCCTCAAGGCCAACGGCGTGATGGCCCAGCTCATGCCGTTCCGCACCGGCTTCCACACCCCGGCGCTCGCCCCGTACCTCGGTCAGGCCAAGGAGATGCTCGACCAGCTGCCGGTCCGCGCGTCGGACATCCCGGTGTGGTCCGCGAACTCCCTCGAACCCATGGCCGCGGAAGAGGTCCGTGAACTGGTGCTGCGCCACCTGGTCGAGCCGGTGAAGTTCCGGCCGCTGCTGGAACGCCTGCACGGAGCCGGCTTCCGCGCGTTCGTCCAAATCGGACACGGCAGCCTGCCGGGGTTCGTCTCCGACACCCTCAACGACCGCCCGCACCTCGCGGTGAACGCCGACATCGCCCCGGAAGCGCTGTGGGCGTTCGGACTCAAGCGCGGCACCGCCCACAAGGTCAAGCTGCGGCTCGGCACCCCCAAGATCAAGCTGGACGCCATCGGCTCCGAGCCGGTGCTGGTGGCCGACGACAGCCCGATGTCGGCCGCGGTCAACAAGCTCCTGGCCCACACCAACGCCGTGGCGCGCGAGGTCGTCGGCGCGCTGAGGCCGAACGAGGCAGGGTTCACCCGCGAGTTCTCGCTCCGAACCATGCCGGAGCTCGTGGATCACTCGGTGTTCCCGCAGGCACCGGGCTGGCCGGACCTCGCGGACGGTTTCCCGATCGTGCCCGCGACCGGTCTGCTGGAGGTGTTCGCGGACGCGGCCCGCAGGCTCACCGGCGGCACCGTGCACGGGTTCACCGAGGTCAAGGCGAAGCGCTGGCTCACCGCGCTGCCCGCGACCACGGTGAAGATCACCGCCCGCGCCGAGGGCTCCGAACGCGTCGTGGTGAAGGTCGGCGACTACGCCGAGGGCGTCGTGCTGACGGCCCCGATCAAGGCCCAGCGCGTCGGCAAAGAGCTGGAAGGCGTCCGCGAGGCACCGGTCAGCGCCGAAGAGCTCTACTCGGACAACTGGATGTTCCACGGACCGGCGTTCGCGGGCGTGACGAAGATCGACTGCCTGGCGGACAACGGAATCGCGGGCGTGCTGACGCCGTTGCCCGCGCCAGGAGCGTTGCTGGACAGCGCCGGGCAGCTGATCGGTCACTGGATGCAGGTCAGCCTCACCGTCGACCAGACCGTGCTGCCGACCGGGATCGAACAGGTCTCGTTCCACGGCCCGGTGCCCACCGGCGACGTCCACTGCACGGCCTGGATCCGCTCGGTGACCGCCCAGGAGATGGTCGCCGACGCAGAGCTGACCGTGAACGGTTCGTTGTGGTGCCGGATCACGGGTTGGACGACCCGCCGGTTCACCACGGACGACCGGATCTGGCAGGTCAAGCTGAAGCCGGGCACGGAGATGCTGTCCACTGTGTCCATTTCTGGGGACGGCGAATGGCTTCGCGTGAGCGAGAACTGGTCGGACAGCGCGACCAGAGACCTGATCATGCGCCGCTACCTGAACTCCGCGGAAAGACTGCACTACGGCGGGCTGGACGTGCCTGCCCAGCGGGACTGGCTGCTGCGCGTGATCGCGGTGAAGGACGCCGTGCGCGCGTGGTTGTGGGACCGCGGGGCCGGACCGGTCTACCCGGCGGAACTGACCGTCGACTCCTCGGCTCGGGTGCGCGGAGCCTTTGCCGTGCCGCAGATCGAAGTTGTCTCAGAACTGGGCAAAGCCGCCGCCCGTGTGCGAACGGAGAAGTGATGGACGAGGTGCTGGAGCAGGTCGCGAAGATGATCACCGAGGTGGTCGGGCCTGACTTCCTGCTGGGCGTGGAGATCACCCGCGACACCACGTTCAGCGACGACCTGGGCCTGGAGTCGATCGAGTTCGTGGCGTTGGCGGACAAGCTCAACGCCCACTACGGCGTCGATCTCGTGGCGTTCCTGGCGGACATGGACATCGACGAGATCATGGCGATGTCCGTTGGCCGTCTCGTCGACCACATCACGGCGCGTGTCTGACGTTCACGCCCGAGGGCTGCGATTCCACGTGCAGCGGCTCGGGCCCACCGACGCGCCGACCGTGGTGTTCGTCCACGGCCTGGTGATGGACAACCTGTCCAGCTTCTACTACACGCTCGCCGCGCCGCTGGCCAAGGCCGGATTCGGCACCGTGCTGTTCGACCTGCGTGGCCACGGTTTGTCCGAACGGCCGCCTTCGGGTTACACACCAGAGGAAAGCGCGCTCGATCTGGTCGCGGTGCTGGACGAGATCGGCGTGACGGAGCCGGTTTACCTGCTGGGCAACAGTTACGGCGGAGTGGTCGCGATGCACGCGGCCGTTCAGGCTCCCGAACGGGTCGGCGGCGTGGTGCTCGTCGAGTCGGCGTGCGGGGGAGTGGTCGGCGACGCGTGGTTCGAGGACATCACGAACACGCTGACGGTCGCCGCTCTGGGCCTGGAGTTCGACCGCACGCAGGACCAGCTGATGGCTCTCGGCCAGCGCAAGATCGCGCGGCTTGCCGTGAACGCCAACGCGTTGCTCAACGGGACGACGCTGATCGACGATCTCGGCTCGGGTGCGAAGCTCGACCTGACGCAGGTGCAGTGCCCGGTGCTCGGCGTGTTCGGCGCGGAGTCCGAGCTGATCGGGGCGGCGGCGGAGCTGCGGGAGCGGATCCCGTCCTGCCGGCTGCACGTGGTGTCCGGGCTGGGCCACACGGTGTTGCGCGAAGCCACGGCCGAGCTGCTCGACGTCCTGATGGACTGGTTGCCGTCATGAGGTTCCTGTTCGTGGTGCCGCCGCTGACCGGCCACATCAACCCGACCGCGTCCGTGGGCGGCGAGCTGCTGGCGCGCGGGCACGACGTGGCGTGGGTCGGACATCCGCGCACTCTGGCACCGTTGTTGCCGTCCGGCGCGGTGATCTTCCCGGCGATCGACGACGAGCTGGAAGCCGACATCCGCGCGAAACGGGAACGGTGGCTGGGGCTGCGTGGGATGGCGGTGCTCAAGTTCTTCTGGGAAGAGTTCCTGATTCCCCTGGGACACGCGATGGTTCCGGGTGTCTCGCAGGCCGTGACGGCGTTCGAGCCGGACATGATCGTCGCGGATCAGCAGGCACTCGCCGGCCCGTTGGTGGCGCAGCACGCCTACCTGCCGTGGGCGACGTCGGCCAGCACGTCGGCTGAGCTGATCAATCCACTGAGGACGATGCCGAAGGTCGACGCCTGGGTGCGGGACCTGTTGCACGACTTCGCGGGTGGGGACATCCGGTTCTCGGACCGGTTGGTGCTGGTCTACAGCTCGAAGGCGTTGGTGGCGGGGGAGTTCGGCGAGGAAGTGGCGTTCGTGGGGCCCGCCCTCGCGCATCGCACTGAGCGAGTGGATTTTCCGTGGGACTGGCTCGTGGGTGGTGCCTCGGTGGGGAGCGGGCGTGCGCGGCGGCGGTGTGTCCTCGTCTCCTTGGGGACCCTGAACGGCCCGGCCGGCGAGCGTTTTCTCAGCCAGTCCCTTGAAGCGGTGGCGGACCTGGATGTTCGCGTGGTCATGGTCGCCGAGCCGCGCCCAGCCCCGGCCAACGTCCTCATCCTCCCGTCGGTGCCCCAACTCGCGTTGATGCCGCACCTCGACGCGGTCGTGACGCACGGCGGCCACAACACGGTGTGCGAGGCGTTGGCGCACGGGTTGCCGCTGGTCGTGGCGCCGATCCGGGACGACCAGCCGACCGTCGCCGCGCAGGTCGTGGCAGCCGGGGCAGGCGTTCGGCTGACCTATTCGCGGGCGCGGGCCGCTGATATTCGCAGTGCGCTGGAATCGGTGCTGGACGAGCCGGAGTACGCGGCCGCCGCCGAGCTGGTGCGGGAGTCGTTCTTGGCGGCAGGCGGCGCCGTAGCCGCTGCTGACCGACTGGAGAAGGTGGTGGCCGGGTGATCCTCAGCGTGTTGGTGGTGCTGGTCGTCCTGTTGGACGTCCTGCGCCTGCGTTCCCGCGCCTCAAAGCTGCGAGTGCTCGCTCAGGGCGCGGGCGAGCACTCGCTTCTCACCGCCACCGGTGTCCATGCCGACGACCAGTGGCAGACCGGCGCGGACGTGGTCGACCTGATCCCGCGCGACCTGCCGACCGTTGCGGCGCTGGACTTGCTGGGTGCGTTCGACCCGGCGAAGTACCGCGACGACAAGTGGGCGCGCGGGATCAGCGCGTCGCAGGCCGTGCTGGTGCGGGAGCAGTTCGTCGAGGAGATCAACCCCGACGACCCGACCGAGTTCGTCGCGTACGTGCGCCGGGTCAAGGACAACGTGCGGGTGCAGGTCGACATCGCGGTGGCGCCGGGGCTGAAGGCCGGGCCGTACGACCTCGGGTACCGCGAGGCGACGCTCAAGCAGTTCGGGAAGCGGCCGTCCCTGTGGATCGCGGGCTCGGTCATCGGGTACGCGACGGTCGTGGCCGCCCTGATCACGAACTGGCAGTGGGGTTTGGTCGCGCTGGCCGCGTACTGGGCGCACCCGCTGCTGGTGTTCGCCGGGACGCCGCTGCGACCGCGTGACCTGTGGGTGCCGCGGTTCCTGCGCACGCCCTACCTGTGGGTGAAGACCTCTGGTGGCAAGAAGTCCACGGCCGACAAGCGTCAGGCCGAGCGCCTCGAGCAGGCCGCGCCGTGGTACGAGGCGAACCGCCACAAGGACTTCCGCGAGACCCGGCGCGACAACTGCCCGTCGTGCGGCAGCACCGATCTGCGGCTCTGGGTGACGGCGACGGACCTGGTGCAGCGCAAGCCGGGCACGTTCACGATGGACCGGTGTGTCCGATGTGGACATGTGTGGCAGAACCCGCGACTCTCTGAGGAAGGCCTCGGCTTCTACTACCGTGACTTCTACGACGGTCTCGGTGAGACCTCGGCCGAGGCGGTGTTCTCCGGAAAGAACGATCCCTACTACGGCCGGGCGCGGTTGGTGGAGCCGTTCACGAAGCCGGAGCGGTGGCTGGACGTCGGATCCGGTCACGCGCACTTCTGCCTGGCAGCCAAGGAAGTTCTGCCGCAGACGACGTTCGACGGGCTCGACCAGGGTGCGGCCATCGAGGACGCGGCTCGGCTCGGCCGGATCGAGCAGGCATACCGGGGCAGCTTCAAGGAGTTCGCCGGTGAGCTCAAGGGTCGTTACGACGTGATCAGCATGCACCACTACCTGGAGCACGTGCGGGATCCGTGGGAGGAGCTGGACATCGTCGCCGACGTGCTGCCCGACGGCGGTTACCTGCTGATCGAGCTGCCGGACCCGGAGTGGCGGCTCGGGCGGTTGTTCGGCAAGTACTGGATGCCGTGGTTCCAGCCGCAGCACCAGCACATGATGCCGATCGGCAACCTGGAGCACGCGCTGGCCGACCGCGGACTGACCACAGTGGCCACCGAACGCGCAAAAGCCCACCTGTGCAACGACTTCACCCTCGCGTTGCTGCTGTTCCTCGGCAACATCGCGCCGCGCACGCCCGCGCCGTGGCGTCCGGAACGGGTGCGGCTGCGCCGTACTCGCAGCTTCCTGGTGTGGTCGCTGGGGATTCCGGCGTTCTTCGTCGCGATGGCGCTGGACCAGACGGTGAACCGGTTCCTCGCTGCCCGCACCGGCAACGGCAACGCCTACCGGCTGCTGGCGCGGAAAACGGCACAGCAAGCATGATGGACATCGCGGATCGGCCTGAGATCGCGCCGGAGCTCAGGCTGGTGCCGCACGCGTTCCGGCGAACGTTCGGCAGGCCCGCGTCGGGTGTTTGGTACGCGCCAGGCGTGCTGAATCTCCTTGGCGGCGCGGTGAAGGTGCACGCCAAGTGGGGTGCGATCGTGGCGGGGGACAAGCGCGACGACGGCAAGCTCGAACTCGTGTCGGTGAACCGGCCGACCGAACGCGCTCTGCTGCCGTCCGACGACGTTCCAGCCTGGGCAGCGGGCATCGAAGCAACAGGCGGTGCCACGCTGATGTGCAGCGTCGACCTGCCGCAGGGCAGCGGCCTGTCCGCCGCCGAGGCTCTGCAAACCGCGGTAGGCCTGGCCCTGCGCGACCTCGCCGGAGTCTCGGGCGTGAACGATG
>NZ_JYJG01000261.1 GCF_000955955.1 Lentzea aerocolonigenes | reverse complement strand
AGGTCGATGAAGGTTCCCTTCATCGTTTGCTTGTTGTTGATACGCGGGTGCGCAGGGAGGAGCAGCAGGTGGGGCGGCCGTTCGTCTACGAAGGCGGGGATCTCGGGGCGGCTTTGACCGCGTACCACCACGTTCAGGACCCGGATCCGGAGCAGAACGCGGTGGTGGAAGCCGCACTGGCCGCAGGAGCGAGGGGCGCCAGCATGTTGATCGACTCGCCGGGCAGGCCCGCTGTCGCACTGGTCGACGCGGACCTCGTCCCGGCGGTGAAGAGGGCGATCACGAAGGCGGTGGAGATCCCTCCCCGCTACCTCACGATCGTCCCAGGACCCTTCAGAACTGCGGCTTTACGGTGAACTCGGCCCGGCGCAGGTCCTTCGAGCTCGGACCCACCAGCAGGACGAACTCGCCGGGCTCCACCACGCGCGACCCGTGCTGGTCGACGATCGTGCAGGCGGACACGGGCAGCTCCAGCGCGACCTTGGCGGACTCGCCCGGCGCCAGGTCGACCTGCTTGAACGTCTTGAGCTCCTTGTCCGCCCAGCTCACCGACGTGACGGCGTCGCTGACGTAGACCTGCACGGTCTCACGGGCGGGCCGCGATCCGGTGTTGGTCAGCGTGATCGAGGCCCGCACGGTCTCGTCCGGCCGCAGCACGGCGGTCTCCACGTGCAGGTCGCCGTACTCGACCGTCGTGTACGACAGGCCCTCGCCGAAGGCGAACGCCGGCTCCTGCGTGAGGTCGGCGTAGCGCGAGCCGTGCTGGCCGCGGATCTGGTTGTAGTAGGTCGGCTGCTGGCCGGCGTGCGCGGCGAACGAGATCGGCAGGCGCCCGCTCGGTTCGATCAGGCCGTGCAGCAGCTCGGCGATCGCGCGGCCACCCTGCATGCCGGGGTTCGCGGCCCACACCAGTGCGGCGGCGTTGCGAGCGGATTCCGGCAGCACCAGTGGCTTCGAGGCGAGCAGCACGACGATCATCGGCTTGCCGGTCTCCGCCAACGCGTCCAGCAACGCGATCTGGCCGCCGATCAGGTCGAGCGTGGCGGTGGAGCGGCCCTCGCCGACGAGTTCGATCTGGTCACCGACGACGGCCACCACGTAGTCGGCCGCGTCTGCCGCCGCGACCGCCTCGGCGATGAGCTGGGCGTCCGGCTTGCAGGGCTGCACGATGCGCGGACGCGGCTGGCCGTCCGGGAACGTCTCGCCCTCGGGGTCCGGTTCCAGGGTGAGGATGTCGGCGCCACGGGCGTACGTGACGTCGGAGGAAAGCTCGCGCAGCCCGTCCAGGATCGTGGTGATCATGTCGCGCGGCTGGCCGTTGGGCAGCCAGTCGGCCTGGCCGGACGAACCCGCCCAGTCGCCGAGCTGCGTCTGCGGGTCATCGGCGAGCGGGCCGACGACGGCGATCTTGCCCTTGGCCAGCGGCAGCACGCCGTCGTTGCGCAGCAGGACGAGCGACCGGCGCGCGACCTGCAGGTTCAGCGCCACGTGGTCGTCGTGGTTGATGACGCTCCGCTGGCGCGCGGGGTCGGGGCGGCGCGGGTTCTCGAACAGGCCGAGCTCGAACTTGAGCGTCAGGATCCGGGTGACGGCCTGGTCGAGGTCCTTCTCGTCGAGCAACCCCTCCTCGACGGCCTGAAGAGCGCCCTCGAAGAACTGCGGGGTGGTCATGATCATGTCGTTGCCGGCCTTCACGGCGGCCGCGGCGGCGTGGGCGTAGTCGGGCTGCAGCTTCTGCTCCCAGACCATGCGGCCGACGTTGTCCCAGTCCGTGATCAACGTGCCGGTGTAACCCCACTCGCCGCGCAGGACCTCGTCGAGCAGCCACGAGTTGACCGTGATCGGCACGCCGTCGGTGGTCTGGTAGCCGAGCATGAACGTCGCGCAGCCCGCTTTCGCGACCCGTTCGAACGGCGGCAGGAACCAGCTCCGGAGCTTGCGCCTCGACAGGTCGGCCTCGCTGGCGTCCCGGCCGCCCTGGGTCTCGGAGTAGCCGGCGAAGTGCTTGGCGGTGGCGAGGATGGCGGTCTCGTCGGTGAGCCCGTCGCCCTGGTAACCGCGGACCATGGCGGCCGCGAGCTCGCCGATCAGCACCGGGTCCTCGCCGAACGTCTCGTCCACGCGGCCCCAGCGCAGGTCCCGGGCGATGCACAGCACCGGCGAGAACGTCCAGTGCACGCCGGTGGCTGAAGCTTCCTTCGCGGTGACCCGCGCGACCTGCTCGACCAGCTGCGGATCCCACGTCGCGGCCATGCCCAGCTGCGTCGGGAAGATCGTGGCGCCTTCGTGGAACGAGTGGCCGTGGATGCAGTCCTCGGCGATGAGCAGGGGGACTTGGAGCCTTGTCCGCGTCGTGAGGTCGTGCGCGCGCAGGACCCGTTCCGGCGAAGTGTGCAGGATCGAGCCGACGTGCTTGCGCAGCACGTGGTCGTCCAGGTCCTCCCTCGAGTCCAGCTGCATCATCTGACCGACCTTCTCGGCCAGTGTCATGCGGGTCAGGAGGTCGGTGACCCGCTGTGTGGTGGGCAGCGTGGCGTCGAGGTAGGGCACGTCGTCGCGATCCATGTGGTCTCCGAGAGGGCTCGTGCGGCGGCAGCGTTCGTGGGAGCGCTCTCACAGTTTCTAGCTGAAACCGGTTCCGCGCGAAACCGGTTTCAGGATTTCCGGTACAAACGAATCGGTGAAGATGGCTTCCAACTAGGCCGAACGCGACAAACCGGCTGCCCTTCCGAACAGTGTGTTGCCTTCGCGTGACGCCTTGTCAGGTCCGAAATTTCGGGCCACCACCGCGAACGCCACCGCGTTCAGCCCCCACGCCACGAAGTCGAGCCCGTGACTCACGATGATCACCGCGGCGACGAGGTGCAGCGGCTGGGAGATCGCGGTGGCCGCCGCTGCCCACTTCGGCAGGCCCGCGTGCCACATCGCGATGCCCAGCAGGACCGTGCCGATCACGTGGCCCGCGACGAAGATCCAGGCCGCGGTCTCGAGGGCGGGGTGGGTGATGGTGTGGCCGTCCAGCGCGGCCGCGTCCTGTGCCACGAGCAGGCCGAGCGACACGTACGCCGGGACGAGCAGGACGGCGGCCGCGGTGGTGGTCTTCGGTGCTTGGTCGCGGATGTGGCGCGCGATCCAGATGACGGCGGGCGCGAGGGTCAGCATGCCGGCGAAGCCGAGCCAGATCACCCAGTTCATGGCGTCGGGGTGTTCCTGGGCTTTCTGCAGCATGGTGGCCGTGTCGTCGGTGGTGTCGTACGGGAGGATCAGGCGCAGGACGGCGACCGCGGCCGGGCCGATCGGGAGCAGCCACCTCATGACGCCACCGCCTGGCGTCCCCTGAGCGTCAGGGTCGCGCCGACTGCGGTCAGTGCGATGGTGGCCGCCGCCGCTGCGATCGCCGGCGCGGGGACACCGGGCTCGAAGAACGCGGGCACGGCGGCCGCGGCGGACAGTCCGCGCAGGATGATCAGCGGGACGATCGCCTTGCGCGCTCCTCTCCAGGCCGAGATCACCAGCACGAGGCTGGCGAGGCCGAGTGCGGCGGCGACCAGGGCGACCGCCATCGGCGGGGCTTCGCCGTCGGTGAGCAGGGGAAGCAGCAGGTCTGCCACGGAGAGCAGGCCGAGCAGTACGAGTCCGGCACGGAACATCGGGCACCTCCAACGTTGTGGTTGGACCCAACCTTCAGCCAGGCACTTTCCTCACGCACCGGTACGCGATCCGGCCGGCCCGGGAGCCTTTCCCGCCCACGCCGGGAACCGCGTGAGCTTCAACGGCGGGACTTGCCGGGATCGTGATCCCGGGACATCGGGCGGGTGGCGGCCCACACTTACCGGCATGAACATCGGCCGCGTGCTCGCGTCCGGTTTCGGCGCCCTCGTGGTGACCGAGACCGCGGCTGCCGTCGTGGTCGTGGTGCGGCTGGGCTGGACGTGGCAGCAGGCGCTGGACGCGTTCGTCGTCACGAACTCGGCGATGGCGCTGACCTTCGGCATCTGCGGCGCGATCCTCGCCTGGCACCGGCCGCGCAACCCGATCGGCTGGTTGTTCCTCGCGGACGGCCTCGGGCACGCCACGACCGCGCTGTGTGCGCCCCTCGACGGTCCGCTCATCGCGACGATCGCCTCCTACGCCTGGCCGTGGTCGATCGGGTTGTTCCTGCCGTTGTCGCTGGTGCTCTTCCCGGACGGGCGGCTGCCCTCACGGCGGTGGCGCGCGGTGGCCATCGCCATCGTGGTGACGGCTCCGCTGTTCGTGATCGAGCTGGGAGCGGATCCCGAGGGGCCCGGCTACCTGAAGCTGCCGGGGTACGCGGAGCTCGGGCCGTTGTGGATCGTGTCGGAGCTGCGGACGCTCGCGGCGTTGCTGGCCGGAGTGGTGGCGCTGGCCGTGCGGTACCGGCGCGGCGAGGACTCGGTGCTGTGGTTGCTGCTGGCGGCGAGCGTGGCGGCGGCGTTCGTGGTGCCGTGGTCGTTCGTGGCGGGCACGCCGGTGTTCGTGTTGCTGTCGATCCCGTTGATCCCGGTCGCCGTGACCATCGCGATCGTGCGGCACCAGTTGCTGGACATCCGGCTCGTCGTGTCACGGGTGCTGGCGTGGGTGTTGCTGTCCGCGGTGGTGCTCGTCGTCTACGGCCTGCTGGTCGCGGTGCTGGACCGGTTCGTGTCGGCTCAGCTCGGACGGTCGGTCGTCGCCACGGTGGTGGTCGCGCTGCTGGTCGCGCCGGTGTTGCCCCGCCTGCAACGGCTCGTGGACCGGGCTTTGTACGGCGATCGCGGCGATCCGGCCCGCGTGGTGTCCAAGGTCGGCGAGCACCTGGCGGGCGAGGGGCTCGCCGGGGTCGTGGAGGCGGTGCGGGTCGCGCTGAGGGTGCCGTACGTGGCACTGACGGCTGGTCAGGAGTTGGCCGGCAACGGCACGAGGCCGGACAACGTGGAGGTCGTGCCGTTGGAGTACGACGGCGTGACAGTCGGCGAACTGCACGTGGGCGTGCGCACTGGCGAGAGCACGCTCGGTGCCGCCGACCGCAACGTCCTCCGCCTGGTGGCCGCTCCTCTGGCCGTGGCGGTGCACGCGACGTTGCTGTCCACGCAGCTGCAGGCCTCCCGAGAACGCCTCGTCACCGCACGCGAAGAAGAACGCCGCCGCCTCCGCCGAGACCTCCACGACGGCCTCGGCCCGACGCTGACCGGCGTCGCACTGAGCGCCGACGCCGCCACGAACCTGCTGGCCACCGACCCGGACCGCACCCGCACCCTGATCACCGGGGTGAGCGCGGACGTCCGGACCGCGATCGCCGACGTGCGCAGGCTCGTGGAAGACCTGCGCCCGCCCGCGCTGGACGAACTGGGCCTGCTCGGCGCCCTGCGGCAACGCGCGGAACACCTGGTGCGCACCCCGCTCCAGCTCCGGCTCGACGTGCCGGACGAGGTGCCCAGGCTGTCGGCCGCGGTCGAGGTCGCCGCCTACCGCATCGCCACGGAAGCGCTGACCAACGTGGTCCGGCACTCACGCGCGTCCTCGGTGATCCTCCGGTTGAGCTGCGCGGAAGCACTCGAAGTCGAGGTCACCGACGACGGACCGCCCAACGGCCCGTGGCACCCCGGTGTCGGCATGCAAGCGATGAGAGAGCGCGCGGCCGAGCTGGGTGGTGGGGTGGAGGCCGGGCCGACCGAGCGGGGAGGACGCGTGTGGGCACGCTTGCCAGTGGTGGAGGTGCCGTGACCGGCATCCGCGTCGTGATCGCCGACGACCACCCCATCGTCCGCGAGGGCATGAGCGCGCTGCTCGCCTCACTGCCCGGCTTCGAGGTCGTCGGCGTCGCCAAGACCGGCCGCGAGGCGGTCAAGGAGGTCGTCACCACCCGCCCCGACGTCGCCGTGCTCGACCTGCAGATGCCCGATCTCGACGGCATCGCCGCCACCAAGGAGATCGCCCGCGCGGCACCACAGGTCGCGGTCCTGGTGCTCACGATGTTCTCCGACGACGACTCGGTCTTCGCGGCCATGCGCGCCGGCGCCCGCGGCTACCTCGTCAAAGGCGCCGAGCAGGACGAGATCGCCAGAGCCATCCGCGCGGTCGCGGCCGGCGAGGCGATCTTCGGCCCGGCCGTGGCGCAACGGGTTCTGGGCTTCCTCACCGGATCGTCCGCGAGAGACGTGCCGTTCCCCGAGCTCACTGGCCGCGAACAGCAGATCCTCGACCTGCTGGCCGCCGGTCTGTCCAACGGCGCCATCGCGACCAAGCTCGGCGTGGCCGTCAAAACCGTCGCCAACAACGTCTCCGCCATCTTCACGAAGCTCCAGGTCGCCGACCGGGCCCAAGCGATCGTCCGCGCCCGGGACGCCGGACTCGGCCGCTAGCGAGCGGCCTTCGCCCCGGAAGGCGAGATCGCGAACCGGCCGTCCACCCCGTGCCCCACGGCGTCACCGGCTTCCTCGTCGTCGACGTACCGGTACACGGGATGCCCGCCGACCGTGACCTGCTCGGTGCCGTCCGAGCGCTTGAACGTCGAGAGCAGCTTCGGGTCGAGATCGGCGGCCTCGAACTGTCCACCCGCCGCGAGCAACGGGATCCAGACCAGCGTGCACTCCGCCTCGACGCACGTCGACGACGGCGGGTTCGTGGAGTCCTGCTCCGAGAAGTAGAGCGTGTAGTGGTCGCGGTCGGCGACGACGGGGCCGACCGCGGCCGACTGTTCGACCCGCAGCGTCGCGACGTCTCCCGGCAGCACGGGCGTCGGGCCGGCCACCGGGCCGGCCGCGGCCTCCAGCTCCTGCAACGACGCGGTCTCCTCGGGCTCCTCTGCGGCGGAGGAACAGGCACCGAGGGCCAGGACCAGGGCGAGAACGGCGAATCGGCTCACATCTGAGGACTACGGACGCGGAACACCAGGCGTTCACATGCGGGAAAGCCGGTTCACTCCTGCACGGGAGGCATCACCGGATCGCGGGCGCGGACTCAGCTCGTGGGCTTGGAGGTCTGCTGAGCCGCCTTGAGCTGCTGCTGCAGATCGTCGACCTGCTGCTGAAGCCTGGAAATCTCCGGCGTGTCCGAACCGTCCGGCGTTTCGTCGTGCCGCAGCCCTGAGCTCTCGGCCTTGAGGATCTTGGCCGACCGTCCCAGCGACCGCGCCATCTCCGGCAGCTTCTTGCTGCCGAACAGCAACACGATGACCACGCCGATGATGAGCAGTTCGGTGGCGCCGAGGTTGCCCATGGCTCACTTCCTCCGGATGCGGAACCGTCCGGCCTCACTCGTGCGAGACCCGAGACCGAGGATATCCCTTGTGCTGACCGGACATCAGCGCGCACGTGAGCTGGTGCACCATCCATAGTGGACAAATGTCGCGAATGTGGCGGAGATCGCCGACCTGGGCGGAGATGTCGCTTGTCGGACGTTCGTGCCGGAATCCGAAGAACTATCCGTCACCACAGGAAGATCAGGCGCAGGAACGACACGACCAGGGCCAGCGCCGGCACCAGCAGCAGCACCTTGCCGTACACCGCGAGCAGGTGGCTGTTGATCCGCGGACCCATCGCCCGCTTGCGCACCCCGATCTCCCGCATCCCCGCCTGCACCGCGCGCGCCACGTAGAACACTGCCGCGCCGTACTTGTTCTTCTCCCCGGGAAACGGCCCGACAGGCTGCACGCGCGGAGTCCAGTCCTTCTCGAACACGACGACGTGAGACGTCCACTTGCCGGGCACCGCCACGATTTGAGCGGGCTTGGGCAGGTGCGCGTCCAGCCGTTCCGCGAGATCCGGCCGGCCTCCGGGGATCAACAGGACGAGCTTGCGCGGCGGCTGGGTCTTGGCCTGGTCGACCTCCCACCACACGCCGTCGCCGTCCCCGAGCCGCAGCACGATCAACTGCGAGAGCTCCATCAGTTGCAGCACACCGGACTGCCAGTCGTCGCCCGGCAGGTAGAACCGCGCCGCGCCGAGGTGCGGCAGCTGCTCGCCCGGCCTGCCCACCGCGACCACCGGCCCGAACGCCCTCAAGGCGCCGATGAGGTGCTCCTCGCGCGAGTGGATGCTCAGCAGGCCCGTCGACAACATGCCGGGCAGCTCGTCGACCACCGCGGCCTCCGGGTCGTCGCCGAAGCCGCGCAGGTACAGGACGGGTTCGCGCCAGTCGGCTCGCAGGGTCTGCGCCGCGCTGGTCGCCGACCTGGGTCGCGAGTACTTCAGCACGAAGTAGGCGATCGGCAACGCCACGACGCCGCCCGCGAGGATGATTCCCCTTGCGGCCCAGGGAAGTTCGTTGGCTCTGGTGGCGGCGACCACCGCGAAGAACCCGCCGATCATGAACGTGTAACCGAACGCGCTCACGACCAGGAACACCGGACGCCGCCACCACGGCTGCGGCGGCACGAACGCGTTGACCACCTCGACGGCTCTGATGTTCACCTTGCGCCGCTGGTGCCTCAGCACCAGCGCACCCGCGGTCAGGACGGCGCCGATCACCAGCCACGGCAGCGCGCGGTCCCACGCCGCGGCCGACGTTTCGTCCAGCGCCTGCTGGTCCAGGGCGATCTCCGCGGCCACGTCGCCGGTGAACCGGCGCGCCAGGTCGAGCTCGCCGTCGTCGGCGGCATCGGCGGCGATCCGGATCGAGGACCGCGACTCGCTGCGGGAGGGCGCGCGCTGGTCGAACCACCTGGCGACCGCGCGAGTGCCGTCCGGCGAACCGCTGTCGAGGGCGCGAACGAAAGCGGCGTACTGGGCGGGTGCGTCGTGGAAGGCGCTCGCCTCACGCAGATCGACGCCCGCGGAGATGGCCAGCAGCAGCGCGACATAACCCACGACGGCCGCGGCGGCCGTGACGAGCCGGTTCAGCGTTCGCACGGCTCAACGTTACGGCCGGGTGATCGCCGCCAGCATGAGTTCGCGGATCTCCGTCGCGATCTCGTCCACCGCGAGCGGCGGTTCGTGCGCCTGCCACTCCCGCAACAGCCCGGTGATCGCCCCGACCAGCGCGATCGCCGTCAGCCGGTACGACCGTTGCGGCGCCACACCGGCAGCGGCCGCCCGCAGCGCTTCCGACTCGATGAACTCCGCCCACGTGTTCACCCATCGCACGTGCTGGTCCTCGATCTCCGCGTTCACCCCGACGGCTTCCACGTAGTTGAGGCGCGGCGCACGGGGATCGGCGGTCACGGTGCGCACGAAGACTTCCAGCAGGGTCGTGATGCGCGTCTCGACGTCCGCGGTCTCCAGTTCCGTGAGCGCCGTGCGGACCTCGGTGAACGCCGTGGCGTTGATCAGGTCGTGCAGCTCGCGCAGCAGGTCCTCCTTCGAGGCGAACTCCTCGTAGAAGTTCCGCGTGGACACCCCGGCCTCGGTGCACAGCTCGGTGATCCTGGTGGCCGCGAAGCCCGTGCTGGTGAAGAGCGCCAGACCGGCCTGCAGCAGCTTCGCCCGCCGGTCAGCTCTGCGCTGCTCGGGTGACACACCACCGTAGGCACGGGCCACTGGAGGAGCTCCAATCTGGTAACTCGGGTTGTCAGATTACGTCGGCGCAACCTCGCGCGCACCCCAGGCGTCTAGACCTTCACACGGGGACTCAGCTGCCGGTCGCGCTCTTCTCGAGCGCCGGGCAGCCACCGGTGGTGTAACGGGTGTCGTACTCGAAATGCCACTGCTCGTTTTCGTAACGGCGGCACCAGCCGAGGGTGTTGCCGTTTTTCTCGACCCATTGTGCCGATTCGATCGGCTGGATGTCGACGGCATATCCGTGCACGTGCGCCGAACGGTCCGGCGGGTTCAGCACATAACGTGACGCGAGTTCTTCGGTGCCGAACTTTCCGACCGCGTCGTCGAACTCCTTCCGCTGTTGCTGGCGGCTGCGCTTGCCGTCGTTCAGACAGAGGAAAACTCCCTGCTCAGAGGCCCTTGCGCGCAACGACCTCCATGCCTGCAGCACGTCGGAACGCAGGCCGTCGGGCACCTCGTCCAGGTAGCGCGCGTCGATAGCGCACTTCGGTCCGCCGGGCGGTCCCGGCACTTCCTCGACGATCGCGAGCGGCTTTCCCGGATGCCGGTCGAACACGAGCGTCAATCTGCCCAGGTAACCCAGCGCGGCGCCGGTGGAAACCACGAGTGTGACGATCAGCAGCGCGCCGGACACGACGCGTCTGGAGGTCTTGGACATGATTTCGATAATACGTGCGTGCGCAACGTCGTCTGTCAGCAACCCGTAACAGTTGTTCGGCGGCTGTGTCGAGGTGAACGTGTCCTGGCACACAGCCATTCGGCCCAATCACGCTTTCGGCGCAGCGCGTGAATGTGATCGGTGAACGTTTCCTGGCCCCTTTCGCAACCGTGAAACATGCTGGCAACATCTCCGTCGGCCGAGAACCGGCCCGTTTTTGTGAGGTCTCAGGAGGACCGCTTTCATGTCCGGCCGCATTCTTGCGATCGTTGCAGTGCTCGCATCACTTCTCGCCTTCGCCGGCACCTCGCAGGCAGCCCCGGCCCAACACCGGGATACAGCTCTGGTGCTCACCGTCCAGTACTCGGACGTCGAGGACAACGCCTTCAAGGCGACCGTCCTGACCTGCGAACGAGGCGACAACCACCCGCGCAGGGCCCTCGCCTGCGCGACGCTCGCCTCCGCCGCTGCCGACCTGCGGGCCATGCGGTCGGACGACCGCGCCTGCACGTTCATCTACGCGCCGGTCGAGGTGCGGATGTTCGGCTTCTGGCGAGGTGAACCGGTCGACCAGGTGCACACCTACCCGAACTCGTGCGTCATGCTGGCGCACACCGGTGCTGTCTTTGATTTCTAGCACCGGCTATTAATGTGCAGCGGGGCGCGGCAGGGGCGCTCCGCTGCACATTTTCTTGTGCGTGAAATGGGTGTTGCGCCGAATGGCGGCCTGGGCGGCTGACGTGCGAGGGTGTGCCGATGGCCGCCATCTCGCGCTTCCCGCTGCTGTCCTGGACGACCATCACCCCCGTGCTCGGCGTGCTGCTCCTCGTCGTGGCCTGGGGGCGTGACCTCGCACCCGTGCTCGTCGCACTGGTCGCCGTCGTGCTCGCCGCGACCGTGCTGGCCGCCGTGCACCACGCCGAGGTCGTCGCGCTGCGGGTGGGGGAGCCGTTCGGATCGCTGGTCCTCGCGGTCGCGGTCACGATCATCGAGGTGGCCCTGATCGTCACGCTGATGGTCTCCGGCGGTCCGGAAGCATCATCACTCGCTCGCGACACGGTGTTCGCCGCCGTCATGATCACCACGAACGGCATCGTCGGCATCGCCTTGCTGCTGGGCGCTTTGAAGCACGGCACGACGTTGTTCAACGCAGAGGGCAGCGGCGGCGCGCTCGCCACGGTGATCACCCTCGCCACTCTCACGCTGGTGCTGCCGGCGTTCACGACCAGCACGCCCGGCCCGGAGTTCTCCGCCCCGCAGCTCGCGTTCGCCGCGCTCGCTTCCCTGGCCCTGTACGCGATGTTCGTGTTCACCCAGACCGTCCGGCACCGCGACTTCTTCCTCCCGGTCACCGAGGAGGGCGTGATCGAGACCGAGGAACACGCCGAAGCACCGTCCGGCAAGGCCGCGCTGGCGTCGCTCGGGTTCCTGCTCGTCGCCCTGGTCGCCGTGGTCGGCCTCGCCAAGATCGAGTCGCCCGCGATCGAGGCGGGTGTGCGCGCGGCGGGGTTCCCGCAGTCGTTCGTCGGCGTCGTGATCGCACTGCTGGTGCTGCTGCCCGAGACGATCGCCGCCGCCCGCGCCGCGTTGCGCGACCGCATCCAGACCAGCCTGAACCTCGGCTACGGCTCGGCGATCGCGAGCATCGGCCTCACCATTCCGACCATCGCGCTGGCCACGGTGTGGCTCGACGGCCCGCTGTTGCTCGGGCTCGGCCCGATGCAGATGATCCTGTTGCTGCTCACGGTTCTGGTCAGCGTCCTGACCGTCGTGCCCGGCCGTGCGACCCGCCTCCAGGGCGGCGTGCACCTGGTGCTGCTGGCGGCGTTCCTGTTCCTCGCCGTCAATCCGTAGACCGTCCCTCAAGGTGTGAATCCATAAAGCCGAAGAGCCTATTGCGGCGTTACGACGTTCGGTCCTACATTGCGGTAACGCCGGTTACCACAAAGGGGTCCACCAATGCAGCTCCGTGCCGTGCTCGCCGCCGTTCTCCTGTTATCCGCCCTGGTCACACCCGCTGAGGCGGCCGCGCCGGGCGATCTGGTCAGCAGCAGGGAGGTGGCGTGGCATCCGGAGCCGCTACGACTCCTGCCCGCCCCGGTCAAGGCCTACGACATCCGCTACAACTCGACGTCCGCGACGGGCGCGAGCGACGTCGTGTCCGGCATGGTGCTCGTCTCGCCGCTGCCGTGGAACAACGGCCCGCGCCCGATCGTCGCCTACGCGATGGGCACGCAGGGCATGGGCGACCAGTGCGCGCCGTCGCAGCAGCTGCAGAACGGCACCGAGGTCGAGATCGCGTTCCTCGCGCAGGCCATGTTCAACGGCTGGGCGGTCGCCGTCACCGACTACGAAGGCCTTGGCACGCCAGGGGATCACACCTACGCGGTGTCCCGCTCGGAAGGTCGTGCGCTGCTGGACGTGGCACGGGCGGCTCAGGCGATTCCCGGTCTGTCCGCGGACGCCCCGGTCGGCGTTTTCGGTTACTCGCAAGGTGGTCAGGCCGCCTCGGCCGCCGCTGAGCAGTGGAAGTCCTACGCGCCTTCGCTGAACGTCGTCGGCGTCGCGGCCGGTGGCGTGCCGGCCGACCTGAACGCGGTCGCGAAGTTCAACGACGGCAACGCCGGATCCGGCCTCGTGTTCGCGGCGGCGGCGGGATACGCAGCGGCCTACCCCGAACTGCCGTTGACCGACGTGCTGAACGCCCGCGGGAAGCAGGTCATCGACCAGATCCGCGGCTCGTGCGTCGCCGAGATCGCACTGGTGGCACCGTTCACCCGCCTCAACCAGCTGACCACCCAGCCGGACGTCATCCAGAACCCGTTGTGGCAGAACAGGTTGAAGGAGAACACGCTCGGCTCGGTCAAGCCGGCCGCACCCGTGTACCTCTACCACGGCACTCTCGACGAGCTCATCCCGTTCAGCGTCGGGCAGAAGCTGCGCTCACAGTGGTGCTCACTCGGCGCGGACGTGCAGTGGACGCCGCTTCCGTTGCTGGGACACGTGAGCGCGGTCAGCGCGTGGGGTTCGAACGCGATGCTCTGGCTCGGCGACCGCTTCGCCGGGAAGGCCACGCGTCCTAACTGCTGATGATCGCGGCGGCCAGGGCGGGGAACCAGGCCACCGGGGCGAGGAAGCCGTGCGCGAGCAGCAACGGCTTCCTCGCCGCTGCTTTCGCCGCCTGGAAGTAGGCGTTTCCGGGCGCGTCGGGATTCCGCCTGCGCCAGCCCTTCACCATCATCGTGTCGCCGAAAGCGTTGTGCAGGGTGAGGATGCCGAACCCGATCCACGCCAGCAGGGCCGAACCCGCTGCCATGAAAGCGATCCAGAAGCCGAGCCCGACGAACGCGGTCGTCAGGTGGTAGTAGGCGAGTGGTGGCACGTGTCTTCGCGCCCGGAGCACGCCCGTCAGGATCACCAGCCCGACCATGATGTTGAGCACCCAGCCCGCCAGGGCGATTGTCGCTGTCATGAATCGACGGTACTACGTTCGTAGTGTCTCGTCACTACGTTTATAGTAGAACCGTGACGAACCGGGACCGCGCTCTCGCCGCCGCCGTCGAGCTGCTGGGCACCGAAGGCCTGCGCGGCCTCACGCACGCCCGCGTCGACGACCGCGCCGATCTGCCGAAGGGCTCCACGTCGAACTACTTCCGCAGCCGCGCCGCCCTGCTCGACGGCGTCGTGGACTGGATGGTGCGCAGCGAGACTCCCCAGATCGAGTCGACGTTCAAGCCCGGATCGGCAGAAGAGCTGATCGACCAGCTGTGCCGGCTCTACGGGTTCATGACCGGGCCGAACGCGGTCATGGTCAAGGCGCGCATGGTGCTGTGGGTGGAGGCGGCGACGAATCCTCAGGTGCGGCAGGCGTTGCTGCGCGGCCGGGCCACCATGGCGTCGATGCTCGTTCCGGCGCTGGCAGGCCTCGGTGCGCGGGATCCGCTGGCGGCCTCGGACACGCTCGGCGCGTGCGTGCAGGGGCTGTTCCTGCAGCAGTTCGCGCGGGGTGAGGCGCTCGATCCCCGGCCGCTGGTGGAGATCATCGTGCGGGGCGCTCTGAGATGATTGATCCATGAAGTGCGTGGTGCTGGACGACTACCAGGGTGTGGCCCTGTCGAACGCCGACTGGTCGGGCCTCGACGTGACCGTGCTGCGCGAGCACCTCGACGACCCGGCACCTGCGCTCGCCGACGCCGAATGCGTCGTGATCATGCGGGAGCGCACCCCGTTCACCGCCGCCTTGTTCGGCCGGCTGCCGAAGCTCCGGCTGCTGATCACCAGCGGCATGCGCAACGCCTCGATCGACCTCGAAGCCGCGGCGGAACACGGCGTCACGGTCTGCGGAACCGGCAGCGCGAAGACCCCGCCGACCGAGTTGACCTGGGCGCTGATCCTCGGCCTGGCCCGGCACCTCGTCACGGAGAACGCGAACTTCCACGCCAGAGGTCCGTGGCAGAGCACGGTCGGCGTCGACCTCGCGGGCAGGACCCTCGGCCTGATCGGCTTCGGCAACCTGGGCAGGGCGGTCGGCCGCGTCGGCAAGGCGTTCGGCATGGACGTGGTCGCGTGGAGCCAGAACCTGACCGAGGACCGCACCGAAGCCGAGGGCGTGCGGATGGCATCCGGATTGCACGAATTGCTCGAACAGTCCGACTTCGCGTCCGTCCACCTCGTGCTGAGCGACCGCACCCGAGGCCTCGTCGACGCGGCGGCACTGGCCCGCCTCAAGCCGGGCGCGTTCCTGATCAACACCTCCCGCGCCGCCATCGTCGACCAGAAGGCGCTGGTGGAAGTCCTGCGCGACAACAGGATCGCGGGCGCGGGCCTGGACGTGTTCGAAACCGAACCGCTGCCGCTGAACGACGAGCTCCGCACCTTCCCGAACGTCCTCGCCACCCCGCACCTCGGCTATGTCACCGAGACCAACTACCGGACCTACTTTCAAGAGGCCGTTGAGGACATCCACGCGTTCGTCCAGGGCAAGCCCGTTCGGGAGCTGACCCACTCCCAGTAGGTGTCTGGTCGGCCGAACGGGTGATTGAGGACGACCGGTCGAACCATCGGTAACGCCTCCTTGTGGACCGCCGACTACCGGGTGGCGGCACAGGTGTGCCCTGCGTCACTCCACAACGGACAACTGACCTGGCAGCGAGGCGTCGGGGGCCACGCCGTCAAGAGGGCGGGTCGGCCATGCGGTATTCGCGGAGCAGCAGGCGGGCAGTAGCGGCGTTCACCAGCGGCGCGCTGGCGTTGCTCGGGCTGGTGGTCGTGAGCCCACCGGCGACAGCGCAGGCTCCGGACGTGCAGAAGATCCTCGCGGGGATCAGCGCGTTCGGTGACTTCTCGAAACAGCTCGCGAACGTCGGCAAGCTGGGGGAGGCGCTCCCGTTCCTGGGCGTCAGTCCCGGCGCGGCGCTCGGCTTCGGCGATCTCGTGGCCAAGACGGTGCACGACCCGTTGCAGGGCAAGGAGAACTTCTCCGACCTCGCGGGCAGCTACCAGCTCGGCGACAGCAGACCGGGCACGCTGACGATCCAGACCAGTGACACCAACGGGATCAAGCGCGTCGACGCCACGCTGCACGTCACGACCGTGGCCGACAAGCAGCCGATCAGCGTCGCCGACCCGTCGGTCAGCTTCACCACGTCTGGTGCCGTGGACGTGACGTTCACGCTCGACGCCAAGTTCCACTTCGCCTACCAGGAGTCCACGAACTCGTTCTGGCTCGTGAAGGACGGCGACTCGCCGAAGTTCACCGTCGGTGCGAAGGGCGAGCTCGACCCCGACGCCGTTCCCACCGCGGGCTTCGGCATCCTCGGCGTCGACCTCGACAAGGGCGCCAGCCACGTCACCGTCGAAGCGAACCTCACCGCGACGGCCGACGACCCCAACGTCGACGGCAAGCTCACGGAGATCACCGAATCCGGTGCCGCGGCAGGCTTGTTCCACATCGGGCTCGGCAACCCGGCCGGCAAGGTCGACGCCAGCCTCAAGTTCACCTCGCAGCAGCTCGCCGGCGCGAACGTCGGCGGGCTCACCGGCACGATCGGCGTGCAATGGCCGGACATCGCGAGCGGCGCGCCGTCGATCAGCGTCACCGGCCCGGACCTGGCCCAGCTGAACAAGTTCACCACGCTCAGCCCGCGCGACCTGCTCGAGGGCCTGAGCCACCTGGTCAACTCGATCGAGGCCGTGCAGCGCGCCCAGTGGGGTTCGACGGCCGATCCGGTCGGCAACGTGAACCTGCCGTTCATGCGCGGCACGGTCGCCGACGCGGTCAAGGCGGGCAGCGCGCTCGCGAAGTTCGTCGACGACAACGTCTTCAAGCCGGAAGAAGACCCGGCCAAGGCGGGCCTGCCGAAGTTCAGCTCGATCCAGGACCTCTTCACCAAGCTCAACGCCGGCCCGATCGCGGTGACCGGCGTGAACTACCGCGACGACGTGAAGAAGCTCGAGTTCACGTTGACGATGAAGCAGGACGCGCCGCAGAACGGCGCGCCGCTGGACGTCGTGGCCGAGCTGACCTCGGGACAGGGCGACAACGTCACCTACACCGACACCACGCTCAAGCACGTCGGCAAGGCCAAGCCGTGGACCGTGGACGGGTTCAAGGGGCGCATTGTGTCCGCGGGAACCTCGCAGGGCGTCGTGAAGAGCAACACCGCGGACGAGATCACCCTCGAAGAAGGCTGGCAGGGCGGGAAGCCCGTCGACCACTCGCCGTACAAGGTGAACGCGCCCGACCCGATGACCGGCCAGGTCACGTTCGGCGACATCTTCGCGGGCAAAGGTCTCAAGGGCGCCAACGCGTTGAACGCCACCGCGACCGTCAAGCCGTCCTACGAGGCCAAGGCGACGGTGGTGCTCGACCTGCGCGACCCGATCAAGGGTGACGCGTGCAAGCCGCTCGACCCGGACGCCGCCGCGACCGGCTGCCCGTTCGCGGACAAGAACCCGGACGGCACCACGACCCTGGTGTCCAGCCTGCCGCGCACGCCGGACCGGTTCCTGCTGCGCACGGGCGGCCAGCTGCTCAAAGCGTCGGCGGCAGTCGACACCAACGTCGACGTGAACGGCAGCGTCGGCTACCTCAAGGTGCACATGTCCGGCGACCTGCACATGTCCACGAAGGACGGGTCCGCGGACATGCTGTCGATCAGCCTGAAGAAGGCCGGTGACGCGGACGGCGACCTGCCGCTGTCGCAGGTCTTCGCGAAGATCGTCGACAACCCGGACACCCCCGCCGCGGAACCCGAGAACCTGCTGGACGTGTCGGTCGGCGCCAAGGCCACCGCCACGGTGAAGCTCGACGTCCCCGGCATCACCGACTTCTTCGGTGGCCCGGTCGAGGTCGGCGTCACCATGCCGGACATCTCCGACCCGGCGAACGTGCAGTTCACCGGCCTCGACGCGCTCGACAAGGCCAAGGCGTTCGACTTCGACCCGAACAACCCGCGCGCGATGTTCGGCCAGATCATCAAGGCGCTGCAGGTGCTCAACAGCTCGCTGCAGACCGTCGACGGCGACGGCAAGGTGAAGACCGCGCTGACCACGCCGCTGCCGGTCGTCGGCAAGTCGCTGACCGACCTGCTCGGCAGCGCGGACGCGGGCACCGGCAAGTACGGCAACACCACGGTCAACGGGGTGAACGTCGGCTTCCTGCGCGACGACACCAGGACCGGTGACAAGGCGTTCGGACCCGACCTGCGCGGCCGGGCCGTGCTGGTCGGCACGCAGGTGATGGTCGTCGCGGCCGCCGACCCCGCCAACAACCGGGTGCTGCTGGCCGAGACGTGGGAGAACGTGCCCGCGGACGGCACGGCGTACGCGTTCCGCAGCCCGCTGGAGGACGCGGTCGACAAGCTGACCGCCTCGCCGCCGGACTACCTGCAGGACCTGGTCACGCAGCTCAATGCCGCGTTGCCCACCGGCAGCGGCATCTCGTTCGCCTACCAGGTCGTGGACTCGAAGCCGTCCGTCGTGCTGAAGATCGACGTGAAGCGGAAGGTCGCGACCTCGCAACCGGTCCGGTTCTCGTTCACCGACGACAAGGGCACCGCGCGGTCTCTCGTCGGCGCAGAAGGAGAAGCCACGGCGGATCTGGCTTTGACCGGTTCCACCAAGATCGGGTTCGTGCTGCCGCTGCAGGCAGGCGACGGGCCGAACGACGCCGGTGGCCTCAAGGTCCTGCCCGATTCCACTGTGGACATCACGGCGCACGGCGGTATCAGCGGCGTCGTGAAGTCGTCGGTCGGGCCGCTGTCGATCGCACTCGGCAACCCGAAGGGCACGGACAAGGCCGTCGCGAACGCCCACTACAACGCGCACCTCGGCTTCTCCGGCCAGAACCCGGTGTCGCTGACCGACTTCATCAAGGGCGTGTCCCTGACGTTGAACGGCGACAACCAGCCGGTGACGTGTCAGGGCGACCCGGCGCAGGGCACCGACCTCGCGTTGTGCGCGGTCATGCCCGTGTTCGTCAGCTCCGACAACACCAACTGGACCAAGCTGTCCAGCCCCGGTGAGTCGTTCATCGTCCGGTTGCCGCGTCAGGTCAGCGACTTCGACCAGGCCTTCTCGTTCAGCCCGGACCTGCCCGGTGGCGTGAAGCGGTTCGAGATGCCCACGGACATCGGGCAGAAGATCCTCGACGCGCTGCTGGACTTCTCGCAGTTCGGCGACGGCATCGAGAAGTACCTGGCGATGATCGAACGGGCGCTGCGCACGGCGGCGTTCGACGGCAAGCTGCCGCTGGTCGGCGACGACATCCAGCAGGGAGCCGACAAGTTCGGTCAGCTCAGAACCAAGATCCAGGAGGCGATGACCCACCTGCCGGGCGGCGGCCGGGTGAACAACACCGGCGAGCTCCAGACGTGGGTCAACGACCACCTCAAGACCGCGGTCGGCAGTGCCGTCACGGTCGGATTCACCTGTGACGCGACACTTCTGCCCGCGACCGGCGCCAAGGTCACGACCCAGGGCACGGCCGGGACGAAGAAGTACGTCTACGGCGTCGTCGCGACCGCCCAGAACAAGGACGCGCCACCAGCGGTCGCCGAGGTGACCACTGGCGCGGATCCGTTGACGGGCACCAACTTCAACCGGATCAACTGGACGAAGTCGCAGTACGCCACCGGGTACAAGATCATCCGCAAGACCGACCCGAACGCGAACAACTGGGTCGTGATCAAGGGTGACCTGACCGCGAACGACGTGCAGTTCGACGACAAGGCGACACCCAACGGCGCGGCCTACGTGCCCGCCACGTCGAACCCGAAGCTGACGGACTGCCCGGCGGCGGCGTCGCTGGTCGACATCACCGGCGCCACGTTCACGTTCGACGTGTGCGACGGCGACGTCTTCGGTGACGACTGCACCAAGGAAACGCTGACGCCGGAAAGCCCGCTCGACATCGGCATTCCGGGCCTGTCCCTGAAAGCCGCCGAGGGCGCGCCGGACATGAAGGCCGCACTGGCCTACCACCTGCACGTCAAGGTGGGCGTCGACAAGAGCAGCGGCTTCTACGTGGCGACTCACGACGGACCGAACCCGGAGCTGGGGGTCAAACTCAGCTTCACGCTGCCCAACGACATGAAGGCGCGGCTCGCGTTCCTCGACGCCAGCCTCAAGCAGCACGCGGGTGGGGCGACAGACCTGTTCGCCGGCACGTTCGTCGTGGACCTGCACAAGAAGGGGCAGGCGGCGTGCTTCGAGAACTGCGGCGCGAGCAACGACGACCGGATCACGCTGGCGGACCTCGCCGACATCGGCCAGGTGACCGACGTGTCGTTGAAGGCCAAGGTCGGCATCGACTGGGACTTCGACGTCACCGCCGGACCGCTGCCCGGCATCAACGGCTGGTTCCACCTCAAGTGGGAGTGGAACGCGTTCGGCGGCAAGCCCGGTGACGGCACGCCGGAGATCGCGTTCAACAACGTCCAGCTCAACGCGGGCAAGTTCCTCGGCGAGGTGCTCAAACCGATCGTCGAGAAGATCGCGCTGTTCACCAAGCCGATCCAGCCGATCATCGACCAGCTGTACGCGCCGATCCCGGTGCTCTCGGACCTGTCGAGGGCCGTCGGTGGCGGTGACGTCAACCTGGTCACGATCGCCAAGGAGTTCTCGACCATCGCGGGCGGACCGGACCTGGAGTTCGTGGACAAGGTCCTGCGCGCGATCCAGCTGATCAGCAAGATCGTCAACAACGGCGGTGCCGTGGACATCGGCAGTTTCTCGGTCCTCGGCGACAAGGCGAAGACCACCACGAACTCGCCGGACAACGCGGCGTCGCTGATCGACCCGAACAAGATCGACCTCAAACCGGGCGATCTCGCGTCCAAGATCGACGCGTCGGCCGGTGGCGCGAAGATCGTGTCCGACGGCGAGGAGGGCAACAAGGCGGGCTTCACCTTCCCGATCCTCAAGAACCCGTCCCAGTTGTTCGGCCTGATCATGGGCCAGGACGTGGACCTGATCCGGTTCGACTCGGGCCCGTTGCGCCTCGGCTTCTCCTACAGCCAGTCGTTCGGCCCGGTCTACGCGCCGCCGCCGGTGCTGGTGACGATCTCCGGCAGCGCGTCCGTCGAGGCGCGGTTCCGGGCGGGCTTCGACACGTTCGGCATCCGCAAGGCCGTCGAGTCCGGCAATGCCGCGACCATCCTGGACTCGATCTACCTGGTGACCCAGGACGAGTCCGGCAAGCCGCTGCCCGTCGTGACGTTCCGCGGTGAGCTGGCCGCGGGCGCCGCGGTGAGCGTGGTGCTGATCGAGGTCGGCATCAAGGGCGGCGTCGCGCTGACGATCAACCTCACCTGGGCGGACCCGAACAACGACGGCAAGTTCCGGTTCTTCGAGTTCTCCAAGGTGGCGCTGAACAACCCGATGTGCCTGTTCAACATGGACGGACGACTCAGCCTGTTCCTGAAGGTGTACATCACGCTCGGGTTCTCGATCTTCAGCGTCTCGTTCGACTTCACGCTGGCCGACATCACGTTGCTCGACTTCTCCGTGAAACCGAACTGCAAACCGGAACCGCCGAAGCTCGCCCACGTCGCCCAGGACGGCACCACACTGGTGCTGCACGTCGGCGACGAGACCAAGAACCGCGGTGCGGACGAGTGGAAGTCGCACTCCAACGAGGAGAAGTGGACCGTCACGCAGATCGTCAAGGACGGCGGCGGTTTCGACGGGTTCGCGGTGAGCGCGCTGGGCTACCGCGAGGAGTTCCGCAACTCGAGCCTGACCAAGGTGGCCGGCAACGCGACCGGCGACACCGGGAAACGGATCTTCGTCTTCCAGGGTGACGGCGACAAGAGCGGTGCCAAGGACGACGCCAAGGCCGAGGCCAAGCCGTTCGACAAGGACGTCGAGGTCACCGGTGGCACCGGCGACGACGCGTTCAAGACCGGTATCGGCAAGTCGGTCGTCAACGGCGGTCCCGGCAAGGACCAGATCACGACCGGCGACCTCGCGGCTGCCTTCGGCGGCAAGGGCAACGCCGTGGTCGACGGCGGTGCGGACGACGACACGATCACCGTCGGTGGTGCGGACGACTTCGTGTCCGGCGGCTCGGGCAAGGACCGCATCGCGGCCGGGCTCGGCAAGAACCGGATCGACGGCGGCGCCGACGACGACAACATCGGCATCGGCTCCGACAGCCCGCTCGCGGCGAGCAACCCCGGCAAGCCGGAGTACGTCGCGCAGGCCAACACGATCATCGGCGGAACCGGCAGCGACCGGATCTCCGGTGGTTCCGGCGACGACACGATCTACACCGGCACCGAGGAGGCGACCGACGTCGACGCCAAGGGCCCGGTGGACATGGGCTTCAACGGCGACAACGCGAAGGACGCGATCAACGTCGTGGACACCGGCACGGGTTCGGACACCGTGTACGGCAGCCAGGGCGTGGACTTCGTGACCGGGCACTCGTTGAAGGAACAGGTCGACGACATCCGCGGTGGCGGCAACGACGACGTGCTGACAGGCGGCTACGGCAAGGACGAGGTGTACGGCGGTCCGCAGGACGACTACGTCATCGCGGAACCGTCCGATGTGGACGACAAGATCGGTTCCGGTGACTTCGGCCCGATTCGCAACGTCAAGCACCGCGTGCGGCCGGCCGGTGTCACGCCGTCGTCGAAGCTGCTGGTCGGCGGCTACGGCAACGACCACGTCATCGGTGGCGACGGTGGTGCGGAGATCTTCGGTGACAAGCACGCCAACCCGTGCACGCCGCCGAGCAGCGACCCCGTGTCGATGCCGCCCGCCGAACCTCTGGATGGTCAGGACGGCCGTGACCTGATCACGGGTGGCACCGGCGTCGAGATCGTCGCCGCCGGTGGTGCCGCGGACAACGTCGATGCCAAGTCCGGCAACGATCGCGTGTGCGGACAGCTCGGTGACGACGTGCTGGCCGGCGGCAACGACGACGACGTCGTGTACGGCGGTGGAGGCAAGGACCTCGCGTACGGCGACGCCGGTGTCGACAACCTGTTCGGCAACAACGAGGACGACACGCTCTACGGTGGCTCGCAGGACGACGTCATCGAGGGCAACAACGGTGTCGACCACGCGTTCGGTGGCCCGGACAACGACCGCGTCATCGGCGGCACGCGCAAGGCCGGTGAGCCCGATGTCGGCGACTTCCTGTACGGCGACGCGGGCAACGACATCGTGATCGGCGACAACGGCGCCGACGGGCCGTTCGACCTCGACGGGTCGAACGACCTCGACGGGTCGAACCCCGCCGCTGGTGGTGCGGACTTCGTCTTCGGTGGTGACGGCGAAGACCGGGCGTTCGGCGGTCTCGCGCACGACGAGGTGTTCGGTGGCCCGCAGGACGACTACCTGGAGGGCAACAACGCCGACGACCTCGTGCACGGTGACGCCGGCCAGGACCGGATCATCGGTGGCAGCTCCGAGGTGGCCGGCAACGCGGGCCGGCCGGACACCGGTGACACCCTGTTCGGCGACTCGGGATCCGACCTGATCGCCGGCGACAACGCCCGTCTGTCCCTTGTGGACGCGGCGAACGCCACACCGGTCACGACCGGTCGCGGATTCGCCAAGTCGCACAAGGTCGAGCTGCTCGACCTCGGGTACACGCCGGCCGCGGGCACCTCCGGTGGCGACAAGATCAGCGGTGGTGACGACTCGGACGTGATCTACGGCCAGGGCGACGAGGACACCATCACCGGTGACGGCTCGGACGACTACGCCGAGGGTGGCCCGGCACGCGACAAGATCGACGGCAACGACGGCCAGGACGACCTCGTCGGTGGTTCGTCGACCGAGGACTCACCCGGTGTCGGCCAGCCGGACGTCGGTGACGTCATCCACGGCAACAACGACTCCGACGTGGTGCTGGGTGACAACGGCAGCCTGGTGCGCGGTGGAACGCCACACCGGGTCGTGCAGGAACGCGGGATGACCGCCCGCGCGATCTCCCTGTACGACCTCGGGCTCACCCCGCACGCCGACTCGTCCGGCCCGGACGAGGTCGACGGTGACAACGACAACGACGTGATCATCGGCCAGGCCGGGCCTGACCGGTTGAAGGGCGACAACGCCGACGACTACGTCGAGGGCTCGCAGGGCGTCGACTGGATCGAGGGTGACGACGGCAACGACGATCTGGTCGGCGGCAGCAACACCTCGTTGTCCGGCACGGGCGACAACACCGTGGGCCAGCTGGACTCCGCTGACGCCGTGTTCGGCGGCCGTGGCGACGACGTGGCCATCGGCGACAACGGCGTGATCCTGCGCCCGGCGCTGGTGGAGGTCCCGACCCGCGCGACGGTCAGGCTGTCCTCCGCCGGCGGAAACCCCGCCGCACAACGGATCGTGAAGCGCTACGACCTGCAGGCCGGACCGGCTGATCGCTACGGCGACGACCGGATGTCCGGTGGCGCGGGCGTGGACGTGCTGTGGGGCCAGGACGGCGGGGACTTCCTCGCCGGTGACGGCAACGCCGACTACCTCGAGGGCAACGGCGGCGCGGACGTGCTGCGCGGTGACCGCGGGCTCGGCTCCCCGTCGTCCGAGACCACGGTCGTGCCTCTCGCGGATCCCGGCTGGCCTGGTACTCCGAGTGCGGAGCTCGTGGGCGACGCACCCGACGGTCAGGACGACATGATCGGCGGCAGCACCATCCAGGGCTTCCGCGACGGTGGTGACGCGTTCGAGGGCAACGGTTCCGACGACGTTCAGCTGGGCGACAACGGTTCCCTGAGGCGCACCCTGCAGGGCCAGCCGGGGTCGATGACCGAACAGGTCTACACCGAGCGCTACAAGTCCGGTGCGGTGCCTTCAGACGCCACGGTTTCTCGGGTGGCCGACATCGGTCCGTCAACACGCTTCTGCACCACGGCTCAGGCCACGTGTGAGGTGCTCGGCGCGTTCGGCAACGACACGATGTACGGCGACGACGGCAACGACGGCATGTGGGGTCAGGACGGCAACGACACCATGTACGGCCAGAACGGCGACGACGACATGTACGGCGAACTCGGCGACGACGTGATGTTCGGCGGCGACGGCGAGGACGCCATGCTCGGCGACCGCGGTGGCGTGGTCAACGAGTACATGAACGCCAACGACGTGGCCGCTCGTGGTTTCACGTCGCAGCTCAGCTCGGTGCCTCAGGAGTCGTACACGGGTTTCCGCGCCGACGCCTACGACCGCCGCGCCGACCTGTTGCACGACGTCAACGGCGACCAGTTCGTCGGCGGTCCTTCCGCGCCTGCCATGCCGCACAACGGCATCGCCGAGGGCGGCAACGACCGCATGCGCGGCGGCCAGGGCAACGACAACATCCACGCCGGCTTCGGCGACGACCTGGTCAACGCCGACAGCGGCGGCGACCAGACGTTCGGCGGCGACGGCGCGGACGTCCTGTGGGGCGGCAAGGGCTGCGACCCGGTGGTCAACGCCGCCACCCCGGACTGTCTGACCAACGGCACGTTCGACGCCTCCTCGCGCGGCACGAACGACAGGTTCGTCGACCACACCTTCGGCGGCGTCGGCGGTACTTCTGCCGCGTCGCAACAGGGTGCGCTCGGGTCCGACGTCCTCGACTTCAACCCGCGCGGCTCCTACCCGGGCAACTGCGCGCAGGGCTTGTGGCCGCAGACGCTCGGCGACGGCGCGATCGACCCGTGCCTGTGGTTCGAGATGACCGAGAAGACCAACGACAACCCCGCGGTGCCGTCCACGCTGGCCGACAACCAGCACCACGACGGCACGGACTGGATCTACGGCGGCTGGGACCGCGACGTGCTCCAGGCCGACCGCGCGCAGAACGGCCCCAACCCCGGTGATCGCCTGATCGACTGGAACGGCGCGTACAACCTGTACACGCACTGTCCCGCGTCCTACGGCGGTTACAACGACATCCGCCAGCACAGCCCCGGCATGCAGACATTCCTGCAGAAGCTCGCCTGGGGCAGCGGTGCCGGCCAGACCGTGAACGACGCGCTGACCAGCGGCACCTCGGCGTTCCGCGAACTGGCGCTGGTCTACCCGGCCGACAACAACCAGCACGGCGTCGGCCCCGCCTATCCCACGACACCGGGCCACTTCGACTCACCCGTGTCCTGCACCGATTGAGAGGATCTGGAAGTAGTTACCTACTGGTAGTAAGTTCGGCGTCATGACACCTGACGCCACCGCGCACATCGACGTTGCTGCCTCACCGCAGCGAGTGTTCGACCTGGTCAGCGACCTGCGAGGGCTGAGCGGTGTCGCGGAGGAGTACTCGGGAGGCCGGTGGCTCGGTGCCACCGGCGCTTCCGTTGGAGCTCGCTTTCGCGGCCTGAACCGCCGTGGCTGGCGGGTGTGGCCGACCACTGCGATCGTCACCGACTGCAGCGCTCAACGGTTCGCGTTCGAGGTTCGTTCGATGGGCATGGCCGTGTCGCGCTGGCAGTACGACATCGAACCCACCGCTTCCGGCTGCCGCGTCACGGAGTCCACTTGGGACCGTCGTCCCTCGTGGTACGTGCCGATCACCGTGCTGGCAACGGGTGTGAAGAACCGCGCCGTCACCAATCAGGCCAACATCGAGTCGACACTGGCGCGGCTCAAAGAGGCCGCTGAGAAGGCGTGAGCGCGGTCAGCCCAGGCATGCTCATCGCGACGACGTCGGAACCCTGACCGAAGACGAGCGTGCCACGGCCACCGATCGCCATGCAGGTGACCCTCTCCGGCAGACGCACGACCTCCACGCACTCCTGTGTTTCCAGGTCCCACAACCGGATCGTCCGGTCGAAGCTACCCGTGATGACGGTCGTCCTGCCGCCCAGGCTGGCCATGATCGCGCTGGTGGCCGTGTCCTCGTGTCCGGCGAGCCCGCCATGACTGCGTCCGGTGCTCAGGTCCCAGATCCGGATCACCGGGTCTTCGTACGCAGCGGTGGCCGCGAACAGATGTCCGCCGACCGTCGCGAGCGCCAGTGCCCAGATTCCGCCGGGATGTCCTGTGCTGATCTTCACGACGTCGCGCCGCGAAACCGGGTCCCAGACCTCGAGCCCCTGCACTGCTCCAGGAGCACTCGGCGATGCGGTGAATCCGATCGCCACCACGAGACGGCCGTCGATGCGGCCGATCGCGGCCGAGCTGACGTACTGCGGGAGAGAACTGTCCAGGTCTGCCTTCCCGACCGGCTTCCAGGCACGCTTCCTCGGCGTCACCGTCCAGACGTCCAGAAACGCGTTGTCGCACACCGCCACGACCGCCTTGCCGTCGCTTTCGGCGATGGCGACCGTCGGGCGTATGGCCCGGTAGTCGAGTTTGCCGACCAGCTGTTGTTCGGTGAGGTCCCAGATCTCCGCGGCTTCGTGAACGGCGAGCGCCGGTGTTCCGACCGCGCTGATCTGGTCGGAACCGTGAGGGAAGGTGTAGATCGCGCCTAGATGCTGCCCGTCGGCGAGATTCCAGTGCTGCACCACCGGGTCGTGCTGGACGGCCAACACCACTGATCCACCCTCGAATTCGGAGATCGCCACCTCGCTGACCGTCCCGGTGGACCGGTCCGCGACCTCCGGGATCGGCGTCGTGTCCAGGTCGAGCACGCCGATCCGCTGGTCCGGCACGCCGGAGAACGAGTCCGGCCAGGAGGTCGTGAGTGCGAGGAACCTTCCGTGCACCGTCGCCACAGCGAGGCAGTTCACGTCGTCGTGCCCGGTGCGGAGCTCGCTGATCAACCTGGTGGTCGCGACGTCCCACCTGCACACCGACCCGTTCACCGTCCCGCCCAGCAGCACCGTCCCGCCCCTGTGCCGGACCGCCACGAGCGTCTCGATGTCGTCGTCGGCGTTCATCCGGCCCAGTGATCGCCGATTCAGCAGGTCCACCATCTCGATCGTGGACTCCGAGGCGCTGAAGCCGATCAGCTTGCCGTCCACCTCGGCAATCGTGAAGCAGCCAGGGGACTCCTCGAAGGCGATCCGCCCCACCTGCCTGCCCGCCCCGAGGTCCAGGACCTCCACCTGATCATCCCTGGAGTCGGTGACCGCCCCGATCAGCCTCGTGCCCGCCCTTGCCACCGCTATGTGGCTGACCTCGTTCGCCCTGCGGAAGTTGGTGTGACAGCGCCCTGCCGACTCCAGGGTCCGCAGGTCCCACAGCCACAGCGTCAGACCTTCCCAGCCCGGGGCGCGGTGTGCCGTCACGACCACGTCGTCGCAGACGATGATGTCGGTGACCGCGGTTTCGCGGTCCGGGCAAGGGATTCTGCCGACTTCACGGTCCTCGGCCGGATCCCACAACCGGACGGTTCCGTCCACGCAGCCGATCAGCGCGACAGGCGTACCCCGCCACACCGTTGCGGCGAGGGAGGTGACGTCGCCTTCGAACTTGGCCAGCTGCCGCAGATCGGCGAGGTCCCACGCCCGCACCGCGTCGCTGCCGAAGCTGAACGCGACCTCGCCCGCGATGGCCAGGTCGCTGATCTGCTGGGTGTGACCGGACAGCATCGCCACCGTGGCCGGGGAGACCCCGTGTCCGGTGGCGAACCGGACCTGCCAGCTCGACTCGTCGAGTGCGTTGAGCTTGTCGCGCAGGTCGTTCGCGCGGAACCGGGCCGCGTCGACCGCGAGCTGACGACGTCGTGTGCTCGGGTCGGCCTCAACATGCAGGTGCTGGGAGACCCGGTAGATCGAGGACACCAGCCGTCCGTGCCGGGTTCTGGTGTGCCGCAAGGAGGCCAGCAGTCCGGACGGTTCGGCGTGCACGACGAAATCCAGGTCGTCGAGCAGTTCGTCCAGCATGCCTGCCGCCACGGCGTGGTCCGGTAGGTGCCGCAGTGTGTACGGACTCCAGTTGTGCTGCGCCAGGGCCTTGGTGATGGCGGCTTCTGGTGATCTGTGGTGTTCCTGGAGGTGTTCGTCCAGCGCGCGGTGGTAGAGGCGGTACTGGCCGTCGTGCCGTTCGACGAGGTAGTTGGCCGCGCTCTGGAACACGGTGTCCAGGTCGAGCAGTGTGTGCCGGTGTCCACTGTGGAGCGCGTCGGCGATGGTCAGCCAGGTGCTGTCACGGGAGAGGCCTTCTCCTCGTGCGAACGCCAAGGCGGTCAGCACCCGCCGCACCAGTGCCCTGTCCGGTCCGCACGCGTCGAGGTATTTGTCCAGCGCTTGGCCAACCGTCTCAGGCAATTCCGAGACGTCGAACTCGCGGCCGGCGAGCCAGCGGGTGGTCAGCTGGGCGATCAGGAAGTTGTGCTGAGCTCGTACCGCGATCAGGCCCGCATCCTCGCGGGAGAGTCCAGGGAGCCGGCGGCACACGTAGTCGACGACGTCGGGCTTGTGCAGGTACTGAGGCGAGTCGAGGTCGATCCGAGGGGCTGACCGGCCGAACGCGGTCAGGATCCTGGCTCGCTCGCTGCCTGCCGGAGCGGTGCGGACGGCGGCCAGCACGCGGGCGACACCGCTGGTGGCCAGGTCGCGGAGCAGTGCGGCGATGTCACGGGCGGCGTCGACGCTCGCCGCCTCCTCGACCGCGTCGACCAGGATCACCGGCACGTGATCCAGTTCGCGCAGGGCGACGATCAGCTCGGCGGACGTGGTGGCGTCCACGTCGGCGCCAGCGGCGAGCCGGGCCAGCACGTCGTCGAAGGTCAGGCCCGACGTGTGGACGGCGATGTCGAACGAACCCGCTGTGACCAGCACGTGGGCGAGCACCGCCGACTTGCCCGAGCCGGGGCCGCCGGTGACGACCAGCAGCGGCGAGTCGGCAGCTACCCAGTCGTGGATCGCCTGGCGGGCGGCTTCGCGGCCGGTGAAGTACGACTCGCCGGAGTCGGATTCCACCTCGGAACCATGTGCGCGGGGCAGCCAGTGCGTCTGCAGGGCGGCGTCGAGATCGAGTCTCCAGCCGGTGCGCAACCCTGGCAGCGTGACGGGCAGCGTTCGGCCGTCCGGCGCGACGAGGCCCACGACGGCTTCGAGGTCGTGGTCGAACACGACACCGTCGGAGGTCGTGCTCCGCAGGCTTTCGCGAGACGACAGGGGAGCCGGGGTCAGGGCCACGGGCTCGGCCAGTCGCAGCACCGAGACGTCCTGATGCCGCTCGATCACGACGGCTTCCCGTGTGACGTCAGCGTGCGGGAACCGCACTCGCACGGAGCCGGACACGTCCGCGACCGTGATCACTCGCCGCTCGTCGACCAGCAGGCCGGGGGAGCCGAGCACGGTGGCGAGCCAGGGCGGCCGCCGGGTCAGGCGGTGGGCGATCGTCGCCGGTCGCCGACGGGTGGGTGCGGAGTGGATGTGCAGGTCGCCGTGGATGTCGCCGGTCTGCACGACGGTCCCGAACACGTCGCCCTCGACCACGTTCGACGTGGTGGCGTCGTCGCCCGGTCCCTCCATGTGTTCATTCTGGATCACCGGCCTGCCAGGACGACAGCGTCTGACAACCGGACAGAAACGCTCACATCTTCACTCACACTTCAACAGGTACGAACAGCAGCGACCACGGCTGTGAGCTGCAGACATCGGAGGACCGGAACTGATTCCGGTCGCTCGTGCCCGTTGTAAACGCTCTCAGGGACGTGGGAGCGTGGCCAAACGACGGTTGACAGCGTTGTAACGCCCGCGTTCAATGCCCGCAAATATCCTATAGGATCAGAGATCCGAGGAGTTGGCGTGGCAAAGGTCCTACGTGCCGAGGCGTTCCAGGTCGACGTTCCCGTCGAGACCCTGCGCACGGACGCGGTCCAGCAGTTCGTCAAGCAGGAGACCGTTTTCGTCGAGATCACGACCGACGACGGCCTGTCCGGACTGGGCTACGCCTACACGATCGGCACGGGCGGCAGCTCGGTCCTCGCTCTCCTGAAGGACCACCTGCTGCCCCGCCTCGAAGGCAAGGACGCGCGGCGCATCGAGCACATCTGGCAGGACCTGTTCGCCAGCACCCGGAGCACCACGGTCGGCGCGATCACCTCGCTCGCGCTGGCCGCTGTGGACACCGCGCTGTGGGACCTGCACTGCCTGCGCGCCGGGGAACCGTTGTGGCGCATGGCAGGCGGCCACAAGCAGGAGGTGCCGCTGTACGACACAGAAGGCGGCTGGCTGCACCTGTCCACCGAGGAGCTCGTCGCCGGAGCCAAGGAGACGGCGGCCCAGGGCTGGCAGGGCATCAAGATGAAGGTCGGCAAGCCCGACCTCACCGAGGACGTCGAACGCCTCGAGGCGGTGCGAGCAGCCGTCGGCGAGCGGTTCGCGATCATGGTCGACGCCAACCAGTCCATGACCGCGGCCGAGGCCATCAGGCGCGCGCAGGCTTTCCAGAACGTCAACCTGACCTGGCTGGAAGAGCCGCTGCCGGCCGACGACGTGAGCGGACACGTCAAACTCGCCCAAAAGACAACAATTCCGATCGCGGTGGGCGAGTCGCTGTACTCGGTCGCCCAGTTCCGCGAGTACCTCGAACGCGGTGCCGCCTCGATCATCCAGGTCGACGCGGCGCGGATCGGCGGCATCACGCCGTTCCTCAAGGTCGCGCACACCGCGGAGGCGTTCAACGCCGACGTCTGCCCGCACTTCCTGATGGAGCTGCACGTCAGCCTCGCCGCCGCACTGCCCAACGGCAAGTACGTGGAGCACATCCCGCAGCTGCGCGCCATCACCCGGAGCGAGATGACCGTCCACAACGGACACGCGCTCGCGCCCGACACGCCAGGTCTCGGCATTGATTGGGACCGCGACGCAATGGACGACCTCCGGGTCGCCTGAAAAATCACAAAGGAGTGGTCTTGAGAGCGTTAGGTGTCGTTGCCGGCCTGCTCGCGTCGCTGATCGCGGTCCCCGCAGCAGTGGCCCAAGCACCGGAAGCACAACAGCAGCAGAAGATCGCCGACAAGCCCTACATGGGCTGGAGCAGCTGGAGCCTGCAGGCGACCAACTACCCCGGCGTGAACCCGGACGGCCCGGCGAGCTTCCTCAACGAGAAGAACGTCCTGCAGCAGACGGACGTCCTCGCGGCGAGGTTCAAGAGCCACGGCTACAACCACGTCAACGTCGACGCGGGCTGGCTCGGCTCGTTCGACGAGTACGGCCGCCCGGTCGCGGACGCCAAGAAGTTCCCGCACGGCATGAAGTGGCTCGGCGACTACGTGCACGGCAAGGGCCTCAAGTACGGCTCCTACCTCGCGGTCGGCCTGGACCTCAAGGCGTACAACGACGGCAAGACGCCGATCTACAACGCCCCCGGCTGCACCACCAAGGACATCGTCTACCCGGACCTGCGCAAGACCAACGGGTGGGAGATGGCCTACAAGATGAACTTCGACAACCCGTGCTCGCAGAAGTACATCGACTCCATCGCCGGGGTCCTCGCGGGCTACGGCGTCGACTTCCTCAAGCTCGACGGCGTCGGTCCCGGCAGCTTCAAGGGCGGCGAGCGCTTCGACAACACCAGTGACGTCAAGGCGTGGAACACCGCGCTCAAGAACACCGGCCGCCCCATCGAGTTCCTCATCTCGTGGGCGCTGAGCCACCGCCAGGCCGACGTGTGGAAGGCCAACACCAACGGCTGGCGCATCGACACCGACGTGGAGTGCTACTGCGAGACGCTCGTCCGCTGGAACAACTCGGTGAAGCAGCGCTTCAACGACGTCGTGCAGTGGATCGACGACGTCGGCCCCGGCCGCTGGAACAACCTCGACAGCCTCAACGTCGGCAACGGCGAGATGGACGGCATCACCGAGGCCGAACGCCAGAGCTACATGACGCTGTGGGCCATCTCGAACTCCCCGCTCTACCTGGGCGACGATCTCACCAAGATCGACGACTACGGCTACCAGCTGCTCACCAACGACGAGGTCATCGGCATCAACCAGGCCGGCATCCCCGCCCGTCCGGTGGACCAGCGCTCCGACCAGCAGGTCTGGTACGCCCGCAACGCCGACGGCAGCTACACCGTGGCCCTGTTCAACCTCGGCGCCACGCCCGCCAAGGTCACCGCGGACTTCGCGCAGCTCGGCATCAACGGCAACGCCAAGCTCCGTGATGTGTGGTCGCGCAAGGACATCGGCCAGGCCAACGGCTCGTTCAGCGCCGACCTGCCCGTCCACGGCTCGAAGCTGCTGAAGATCACCCCGCGCGCCGCCGTCTCCCCGGCCGTGGTCCAGGGCACCGCTGCCACGCCGACCAGCATCGCGCTGAAGTGGCAGGGCAAGACCGGCGTCCGCTACGACGTCTACGCGGGCAACAAGAAGGTCGCCACGACCACCAGCACCAACGCGAACATCACCGGCCTCACCCCGGCGACCTCCTACGAGTTCACCGTGGTGCAGAACGGCAACCGCTCCAAGCCGGTTTCCTATGTGACGCCCAAGGATTCCGTCACCTATGAGGCCGAGAAGGGCAGCCTCGGCGGCGGTGCGACCGTCTACGGCTGCGAGTGCTCCAGCGGCAACAAGGTCGGGTACATCGGCGGTAGCGGCATTCTCACGATGCCGACGGTGAACGTGCCGAAGGAAGGCACCTACCTCGTCGAACTGTCCTACGTGGACGCCAGCTCCAGCCGCACCGGCATCGTGACGGTCAACGGCACCAGCTTCAAGCTGCCCGTGGCCGGCGCGAACGACGACAACTGGGGCCTGGCGCAGAAGATGACCGTCCCGATCTACCTGCTGGCCGGCAACAACACGATTCGCTTCGGCAACCCCGACGACTCCGTGTTCGACGTCGACAGCATCCGCATCTAACCCACCCCAAGAACAGGAGGCGTCGTGGTGACGACCGTGCAAGACTCCAGCGCCCATGTCGTGCGTGGACCTGCCACCACGGCGCCTCCACCCACAGCCCGCCGCCGCAAGGGCCCCGCTTCCCGCCACAACGACACGTGGATCGCGTGGCTGCTCGTCGCGCCCGCCATCCTCGGGTTCGGCGTGTTCTTCGCCTACCCGATGCTGCGCGGCGTCTACCTCAGCTTCACCGAGTTCCACATCCTCAGCCCACCGGTGTGGACCGGCCTGCGGAACATCCAGGAACTGATCAACGACGGCCGGTTCTGGCACTCGCTGGGCGTCACCGCGTACTTCGTCGTGCTGACCACGATTCTGGGTGTCGGCATCTCGCTGCTCACCGCGGTCGTGCTGCACCGCCTGAACGTCAACACGACGATCCGCGGGCTGATGATCCTGCCGTTCCTCATCTCCGGTGTCGTCACGGCGCTGGTGTGGACGTGGATGCTCGACCCGCAGCTCGGCATCGTGAACCAGCTGATCACCTGGATCTTCGGCGAGCCGATCAAGTTCTTCGGCTCCGACGCCTGGGCCGTGCCGACACTGGCCGCGCTGAACGTGTGGAAGTCCATGGGCTACAACGCGGTGCTCATCTTCGCGGGCCTGCAGACGATCCCCGTGTCGATCTACGAGGCCGGCCGGATCGACGGCGCGTCGGAGTTCCAGATGTTCCGTTCGCTCACGCTTCCGTTGCTGCGGCCGATCCTGGTGATGGTCGTGATCCTCAACGTCATCAGCGCGACGCAGATCTTCGACATCGTCCAGGTCAGCACCAAGGGCGGCCCGGCGGACGCCTCGCTCGTGCTGCAGATGTACATCTACGACAAGGCTTTCGGCCAGTTCGACTTCGGTTACGCCGCAACCATGTCACTCGCCCTGTTCCTGCTGCTCGTCGCCGTGACCTTCACGCAGATGCGGATGGCGCGCGCCAGCGAGTCCGACACCAACTGAGGAGCTTCGGTGACTACATCGATGAGGCTCGGCAGGGGCCTGGCGTGGAGCTACATCATCGTCATCCTGCTGGTCACGATCTTCCCGTTCTACTGGATCCTGAGGACCGCGCTGTCCAACAACTTCGCGATGTCCACGGACCCGTCGTCCTTGCTACCGGTGCACTTCACGTGGGGCCCGTTCAAGCGCGCACTCGGGCTCGCGACACCCGCTGAAGCCGCTCTGGAGAACGGGTCGGGTGCGAAGATCGACCTGGCGCTCGCGCTGTGGAACTCCATCGTGTACGCCGGGATTCTGACGCTGTGCACCGTCGTGTTCTCGGCTTTGGCGGCCTACGCGTTCGCCCGGCTGCGGTGGAGGGGCCGTGACCTCGTCTTCGGCATCCTGCTGACCGCGCTGATGGTGCCGTCGGTGTTCACGCTGCTGCCGAACTTCGTGCTGATGAAGGACCTGGGGCTGCTCAACACGTTCGGCGGCATGATCCTGCCTGGCGCGTTCTTCTCGGCCTTCAACATCTTCTTCCTGCGGCAGTTCATGCTCGGGCTCTCGCACGAGGTCGAGGAGGCCGCGATCATCGACGGCGCCGGGCCGTTGCGGGTGTGCTTCCGAATAGTGCTGCCGATGAGCGTCGCGCCGATGGCCACGTTGACGCTGCTGCAGTTCATCTCCACCTGGAACGACTACTTCTGGCCGTTGCTCGTCACCAACGACGAGTCGGTGCGCCCGCTGACTCTGGCGTTGGCGGTGTTCAAGCAGTCCTCACCGCAGGCGTCGCTGGACTGGGCCGGTCTGATGGCGGCGACGCTGGTCGCGGCGCTGCCGATGCTGCTGCTGTTCGTGGTGTTCGGGCGGCGGCTGGTCAACTCCATCGGCTTCACGGGGATCAAATGAGACTCAACTGGCCTTCTCCGGCGCAGGAGTGGACCGAGGCGCTGCCCGTCGGCAACGGCCGCCTCGGCGCGATGGTGTTCGGCGGGGCCGGCCGGTCCCGCGTGCAGGTCAACGACGCGACGGTGTGGTCCGGCACCGCGGACGGGCCTTCTCGCGCGCTGGCTGACGTGCTGGCGGCCGGAGCTGGTCCCGAGCGACTCGCCGAGGTGCGCGCGGCGATCTTCTCCGGCGACCTCCAGCGCGCCACTGATCTGCTGATGTCGTTCGAGGGCCCGTACAGCCAGACATTCCTGCCGTACGTGGACCTGTGGATCACACTGCCGGACGGCGTCTCCCAGGGGCGCACGCTCGACCTGCGGACCGGCGTCGTGACGGAACACCTCACGATCGGGGCCAACGAGGTCCTGCGGCGGGTGTGGGCGTCGGAAACCGCGCTGTGCGTGGAGATCATCGGCGTGGTGCCGCTCGACGTGGAGCTGACGACTCCGTTGCGGAAGGTGTCCCGCGAAGGGCTCTCGCTCGTCGTCGACATC